>NZ_JBFAIM010000130.1:0-9735 GCF_040654715.1 Nonomuraea sp. NPDC050643
GTGGCGCGACCAGGACTGGCTGACCGGCGACCCGCTGCGCCGCATCCGCCGCCGCGCCCGCACCCCCGACCGCACCAAGGCCCTCGACCGCGACCAGGTCGAGGCCCTGCTCACCCGCCCGAACCTGCCGCTGCGGGACCGGACGCTCTTTCGGCTGCTGTACGAGAGCGCCGCCCGCGCCGAAGAGGTCCTGGCCCTCGATGTCGCCGACCTCGACCAGCGCAACCGCCGCGCCAAGGTCCGGCGCAAGGGCGGCGCCGTCGACGTCATCGTCTGGCAGATGCCCACCGCCCGGCTGCTGCCCCGCCTGCTGGACGGCCGCCGCACCGGCCCGATGTTCCTCACCGACCGGCGCGCCCGCCTCCCGCTGCCGCCGGCCGACGTCGACCCCGACTCCGGCCGGGCCCGGCTGTCCTACCGCCGCGCCGCCGAACTCTTCGAGCAGGCCACCGCCAAGCTGCCCGGCGGCCCGTGGACGCTGCACCAGCTCCGTCACAGCGCCCTCACCCACGCCGCCGAAGACGGCGCCAACACCTCCACCTTGCTTGCCTACTCCGGCCACACCTCGGTCGCCTCCCTGGCCCGGTATGCCCGCGTTTCCCCCGAAGCCCTGGCCCGGTGGCAGCAAAACCGCGACCCCGCCGCGCGCCGCCGCTGATACGTGGCAAGATCCGCTTCGGTTTCCTGCAGAAGCGGGGCGGCGACGCTTCATGGGGAGAAAGCGTCGCCGCTCGCCAGGTGCGAGGCCGTACCCGCGTGACCGCGCTACCGGCGGCCAGAAGATCTATAAGAAAGCAGCACGAGGCCGGCTGCGAGAAGGAAGCTGCCCGTGGTAAGGCCGGCGATCCATTCCGGAGGCAGGCCCGCATTGGGCCCGAGGAGAAGAATCATGGCGGGCGCAACGACCATGGAGGTGACGGCAATGACCATCCGCCACATCGTGGTCAGGGCATGGGCGGTCTCCTGAGTGGGGACCTTGGCGTTCAGCTCACCCTTCAACTACCCGTGGAAGGGGCGGGCGCTGATCGTCAGATTGGCGACTGCTGAGGGGGCCTCTTCAGTCGGCTCGGTGGTGGGGGACGGAGTCCGGGACGGCTCTGCTGCCATCGAGGGCATTCTCCTTGCGCGGTGAACTGCTGCGACCCCTTTGGCGCAGCTAGCAAGCTTTGGTTCAAGGCTCTCCTCCGGAGGGTTGTTGGTGCGCGAAGGACTCGGGTGAAGCGTGAGGGTGCATCGAGGTGAGAGCTCGGGTGGTGCGGGAAGGGCTCCTTCGGTCGAGTGTGTGTTCGGTAGTTGGATGATGACTATATCGCATGTGCAGCGAATCGCCGTTCCAAAGCAGTGGAACTAGCAGCATATGCACGTAAGATAGAGCATAGAATAACTGTAAAACTTATGTCTAAGGACTGGCGGAGGCGTGTCTTGATGTGTCACGGTGAACTGGCAGAGCTGGCGGATGAGCGACCCGCCGCCCTGCAGGAGTCCCCTCGCCAAGAGATCTTGTGACACCCGCAGCCCCCTCATCCGCCAAGTTCCCGTGAAGACCTGCAAGGGAGAGCACGACCATGTCCGCCACCACAGGTGAAGGTATGTCGTCTCGGCAGGCCGTTGCTGAACGGATCACCACCGCACTCATCACGAAGTCCGCGGAGGCGCTACAGCGCTCCCAGGACCGCACCGGCTTGACCAAGACCGACATCGTCAACCGAGCCATCACGTTGTACGACTACATCGAGCAACAGATCGGCGACGGTAAGGAACTGCTGATCCGTGACCCCGACACCAAAGAGGTTCAACTCATTCGACTGTTGTGATTCGCGAGTCCTGAAGACGTAGGCCGCGAACGGTACGTGAAGCGCCGGTCGGCGCCCCCCTCGCAAGGGTGGTGCCGACCGGCGCTTTCGTGTGTGATGGGCGCGCCCTTTGCTTGGTGATGATCAATGTGGGGAGCCCTTTGGACGGGGCCATGGCCCCTGTGAGGCGCCGCGTCGCCGGGTGGTCAATGCGGTGAAGTGAACGTCCTCTGGGCGTGCGGCAGCTCGCGCGGGGATGCTGGTTCAACCTCCGGGGGAAGGAATCGCTCCCCCGGGAAGAGAGGATCCCTTCCACTCCCAGCGACCTTGGGGAAGCCACTGTTGGGAGCCCGTACCGTGGAATCCGGGTGTCTTCCCTCCGTGCCCGGCAGCGTCCGCATGGCCTGGCGGAAACGTCGGTGGAGGGATCACGCCTCGAGGGAGACGATCGACACCGGTGATCCCAGGCGGCTTCGGCGCCTGGCCGGCCGCCAGGCCGACAGGGACCATCAGTTGATCGTTCAGTTGATCGTTCCGCCCAGCGGGGCGGACGGGCTTCCTGCCGAAGGATCTTGGCGGTCCCAGCTGGCAGGAAGCCCGGTCCATAAACCCCAGCGTAGGCCCCGCTCGCGTCGGCCTGGCCGCGAAGATCATCGCCCGGAGCCTTCTTACCCCTCCTTAAGCATCGGATTGGCCCCTGCGGTACAAGCCCCTCTACTTTGCTATATGTGAAACTTGCGTACACCATGTGCACGTCACGTAGGAGAGGTTGTGCCGAACAAGACCTTGAGCGTCCGCGAGGACGAGTTGACGCTGTGGGAACGCGCCAGCCGGGCCGCCAGGAACTCACACACCACGGTGTCGGCGCTGGTGGCCTCCGCGCTCGCCCACTACCTGCGGGCCACTGAGACCATCACCGTGCGCATGTACAACAGCAATGGCGCGGACCGGCTCGAAGCCTTCACCGGCCGCTGGCTCGTCAACGCCCAGCTCGACTCCGACCAAGACCCTGATCGGCACAAGGCGGAACTGCTGCGCGGCCGTTTCGGCCACAAGGGAGCAAATGCGGAGTGGCGGACCGGCATCGCTGAGACCGGGCGCGGCCGCATCGCGGTCTACCTGCACCACTGGGACTACTTCAACGACTTCCCGCCGGAACTGCACGTGTTCGACGACCTCGACACCGCGCTGCACAAGCTCGCCGGCGATGGCCGCATTCCTCCAGGAGTGTGGACCGACGCCAGGATCGCGCTCGTGCGCCTGCCCGTGGTGTGGCGCGACATCTAAGGACGTCGCATCCGCCGCCGAGCCCGCACGCCGGACCGCACCAAGGCCCTCGACCGCGACAGCGCGACGTGTGAAGCGGCACCCACGCGCCGGACTGGTGGGGCGGGCCGCCCCACCGGCTGGCCGGCGCAGGTTCCGCTGCCCGCCGACGATCCCGGCTGGGCCACCCAGGCCAGAGCGTTCCTGCTGGACTGCCTGCCCGCCGACTTCCGCGCCCACGAGGTGGTGCACGACCCGCACGTGCTGACCTGGATGGCAGCCGGACACGTCCAGCGCGCCCTGGCCGCACTCCGCGCTGGCTACCGGGCCGCGGCCGTCGACCTCAAGCCGCACCTGCCCCCGTACACGATCGCCGACCTGCTGGAGGTCTACCGCGCCGAAGGCCACCGGCTGACCGCCGCCGCCACGGCCATCACCGTCGTGGGCCGCGCCCTGCGCACACCCACTCCCGGTAACGTCGGCCCAGGGCCCGGCTCACAGCCGCCGTAGCTCGGCGATGCTGCGGTCGACCAGCTCGGCGTCGACAACGCCGGGCCCCGCCCACCCAGCATCGCCCAGGGCGGGCGCGCCTGCAGCGTTGTGCATGCACGTGCCTCGCGCGTCTGCACCCGCGGAACGCTCGTGCACGTGCACGGCAGTACACAACCACGAGCTGGTGTGGCGCACGCCCGGTCGAGGCAGGACAGCTTTGGTCACGGTGCTGTCCGCCACCGGCCGGGGCCCGGCCTGGTATCAGCCGGCCCTGGCGGGTCCGGCGCCGGGCTACATCGAGGTCGTCAACGAGGCTTTGGCCCAAGCGCACGAGCTGAGCGTCGGCTTCGCTCCACGTTGGGCTGGCGCAGTGAGCGCGACCCAGGGATAGCTACTTACTGCTTAACGAAAAATGCGTAGGGTGACCATACAGCTTGGCTGCCCAATGCAATTGATGCGCCCGGCAGCGGGACCAGGGACGGTCATGATGGGTTGCGTCGGGTGCTTCGGGCGCGGGCGTGGTGGTACTGCCAGATGCGGTGGACATCGGCCACCAGGTCGAGCACGGCGGCGTCCCGGGTGGCCGGGTGCTTGCCGGGGCCGGTATGCGCGGCCAGGGTGCGGTTGCGGTGGTGGGCGTGCCAGCCGCGGCCGCCGAGACGGCGGGTCACGGTGCCCAGCAGCTCGCCAGCGATGACGACCCAGTAGACGGGCACGTCGTCGATGATGTCGCTCTTGATGACCTGGACGGCGTCGAGCTCGGCGTCGGTGTACCAGTGCGGCCGCCGGGCCGGGTCGGCGTCGGCTGTCCACGGCCGCGTGCTCTCGGCAGGCTCGGGCGGCGAGCTCGGCGAGCGCGTTGTCGTGGCGGCCGGGGCGGCGGGCTGGTCGTCGTGGTCCTGGTCGACGGCGGCCGCTGTGGTGGTGCCGGCGGCCGCGCCGGGCGGGTCGTCGTCTTCCAGCGCCCGGTACAGCGTCGACCGGCCGACGCCGAGCTCGCGGGCGATCCGGGTGACGGACTGGCCGCGCTCGCGGCGGGCCCGGGCGGCGGCGAGCACGTCCTCGGTCACCATCACCGGGCGGCCGCCGGTACGGCCCTGAGCGCGGGCGGCGGCCAGGCCGTCCAGGGTGCGCTCTTGGATCAGGTCGCGTTTCATCTCGGCGGCCATGGCCGCGACCATGAACAGCATCTTGTCGGACATCGTCTGGCCGTTGGGCTTGTGGGTGCCGGCGCAGATGCCGGTCAGGATGTGCAGGTTGATGCCGCGCGGCGCGAGCTGGTCTTCCAGGAAGACCAGCAGCTCCTTGACGCTGCGGGCGAGACGGTCGGGCTTGGTGATGACCAGCGTGTCGCCCGGCTTCATGCCGTCCAGCGCCGTGGTGAGCTTGGGCCGCTCAGCCCGGCGGGTGGAGATGGTCTCCTCCACGATCTCGCGGCAGTCGGCGCCGCCCAGCAGCTCCAGCTGCGCCGCGTCGTCCTGGGCGCGGGTGGAGATCCGGGCGTAGCCGATGCGGATCGCGTTGGTGGCCCCGCTGCGCTCGGTGGCGTGCTGCCGGCTCACGCGCGGCCCGCCGCTTCCCGGTAGAGAGCACGCAAGTCCGCGGCGGTCCGCTGGACGACCGCGGTGGTACTCGCCTGCCTGCTCTGAGCTCGCCGGGCGTGCTCAACCGCCGCGCTCAGTTCGTCGCCGTGCCAGCCGATCACTTCCTTGGCCTCGCCCGCGGCCGTGGCGACCTTGTCCCAGTCCTCATCGTCGGCGTCGTTGGAGATCTCGCCGACGACCTCGTAGACGTGCTCGACGGCCCGGTCCAGCGCCATCAGGGCGGGACCGAGCCCGGCGAGCACCGCGGCGTAGTCGCCGTCGAAACGCTCGAAGACGGCCGGCACCTCGGGGTCGAGCAAGGCGGCCAGGGCGCCGGCGTCAGCCGCGATCCGCGCCGCCAGCACCTGGGCCGTAGCGGCCGCCGGGGTCGCAGGGGTCGAGGTGGTCATCTCCACTTCGCTCCGTTCAAAGATCCAATGGGTCAGGACGCTCCGTGCACGGGAGTTCGGACATCCGTGCAGACGACTTCAGACATCGACCATCCGTGCAGACGACTTCGGACATCGGCTGGTGAGCGGCGGGCGTCCTGGTGGGTCCGCCCGCCGCCTCGTGGTCAGTCGGTGCCGATGCCGGCCGCCTGCCACTGGCGCAGGGTGGCCAGGAATTCCAGCGTGGGGGCGATCTCGATCGAGACCCCGGCGCCTTCGATCTGCACCGCCGCGGCGAGGGTGGCGTGGACGGTCGCGGGGCCGTCGTCAGTGCTGACGTCCCAGCTCTCGACCGTGCCGCCGTCGTTGTAGTAGCCGACGAGGTCGCGGATCTGGTTGATCTTCACGGGCGGGGCCTCTCTTCGGTGGGCTACTCACACTGTCCCGAAAACCGTCCCGAAACACAAGGGCCCTGGAGAGGTTTTCGGGACAAGTGTCGGTTTTCGAAGTCGCGTGCACGGATGTCAGGAGTCGTCTGCACACGCGCGCTGAGGGATGGAGCCTCGGCGGGAATGGGCCAGCGCGGCGGTGCAGGTGATCGGGATTCGGTGGCTGGGCTCCTTGCGTAAGTCCGCTCGTAGTAGGTCGTTAAGCGTGATATCGGCCAGATTCTTTGTGTCCGGTGGCGGCCATTTGGTTGCGGTTCCATGTCGCTTGGGCGCCGATGGTGGGTGGCGTGTCTAGCCTGAAGATGCCGGTGCGGGGGGCGCGGCTTGTGTCTGGTTGTGGAATGGCGGGCGGGGCTGGTGGTTGATCGGTTACTGGTGGACATCGATGCAGATGGCCGGGTGTCGGTGGCGATATGGCTGGCAGGCGAGCAGTTCCCCAGAACGGCGGCAGATCCGATCGAGGTGGCCTGGCCGCTCGATGCACAAGCGTTAGAGGATCTGCGCTGGTATTTGGAGGACTATCTGCGCCACCCGTTCGCGGTGTATTCCGACCGCGGTGACGATATCGCCGCGAAACTGCCCGCCTGGGGCCAGAGCGTTTTCGAGGCGATATTCGGCTCGGCGCCGGTACAGGCGGCGTATGCGACAGTGCGGGCGCGGGGCCATCCGGTCGAGGTGGTCCTGCAGTCGAAGGCCGCGCAGCGGCTGGGGCTGCCGTGGGAGTTGATGCGCGATCCTGCGCGCGGCCTGCCGCTGGTGCTGGATCAGGTCGCGCTGACCCGCAGCCTGCCCGCGGCCGACCTGAGCGAGGCCTTCCCTGCGGGCGGCGCGCGGCTGCGGGTGTTGATGGTGATCTCCCGGCCGGCCGGTGAGCGTGATGTGGGCTATCAGATGATCGCCCGGCCGCTGCTGGAGCGGCTGGAAGCGGTCCGCGGCAACGTCGATCTGGTGGTGTTGCGGCCGCCCACCCTGGACCGGCTGCGGCAGGTGCTGGATGAGGCGGTCGCAGCGGGCGAGCCGTTCCAGATCGTGCACTTCGACGGGCACGGCGCCTTCGGCGGCGGGCGCGCCCCGGCCCCGGGGTGGGACCCGCTGCGCTTCCAGGGCCCGCTCCCGCGCGGGATGCTGGCCTTCGAGACGCCCGGCGGGGAGCCCGACCTGGTGCCGGCCGAGCGGGTGGCGCAGGTGCTGTCGGCCGGGCGGGTGCCGGTGGTGGTGCTGAACGCCTGCCAGTCCGGGCAGGTCGGCGGCCAGGTGGAGGCGGCGGTGGCGACCCGGCTGGTGCAGGGTGGGGCGGCCTCGGTGGTGGCGATGGCCTACAGCGTGTACGCGGTGGCCGCGGCGGAGTTCATGACCGCCTTCTACGAGCGGCTGTTCGCCGGGGACCGGGTCGCCGACGCGGTCACCGCCGGCCGGGCCCGCCTGGCCCTGCACGACCGGCGGCCCAGCCCCAAGGGCCCGCTGTCGCTGGCGGACTGGATGGTGCCGGTGCACTACCTGCGCCGCGATGTATCCTTCCCCGGCTTGCGCACCGACCGGCGCGGGGCGTCACTGGAGGAGATGCTGGACCGGCTGCGCACCGGCCCCGCCGACGCCCAACGGGCCGCAGATGAGCTGACGGATGATCTGGCGCCGGACGGCGTGTTCGTGGGCCGCGACGGCGTGTTCTACACCTTGGAGGCCGCGGCTCGGCTGCAGCGCGTGGTGATCCTGCACGGACCTGGCGGGACGGGCAAAACCGAGCTGGCCAAGGCCTTCGGCCGGTGGTGGCGCGACACCGGCGGCGTGGAGCGTCCGGACTTCGTGATCTGGCACTCCTTCGAGCCCGGCCTGCCCTCCTTCGGCCTGGATGAGGTCATCACCGCCATCGGGAGGCAAGTGTTCGACGACGACGACTTCGCGCTCGCTGATAACGATGAGCGCCGCCGGATTGTGCGGCAGTTGCTGGCCCAGCGTCGGCTGCTGCTGATCTGGGACAACTTCGAGTCGGTGCACTCCATGCCCGACCCGTCAGCGGCCACCCCGCCGCTGGCCGGCCCTCAGTTGGAGGAGCTGCGGCGCTTCCTGGCCGGGCTCGCCCGCGCGGGCAACAGCTCGGTCCTGATCACCACCCGCAGCCCCGAACCCTGGCTCGGCGAGCAGCTGCGCCGCCTCGAGGTGGGCGGCCTGGCTCAGCACGAGGCGATCGCCTACGCCGGCCAGCTGCTGCAGCCCTACCCCAACAGCCGGCCGCGCCGCCAGAGTCCGGTGTTCGCCGAGTTGATGGAATGGCTGGAGGGCCACCCGCTGGCCATGAAGCTGACCCTGCCGCACCTGGACAGCACCGATGCCGGCGTGCTGCTGGCCGCGCTGCGCGGCACCGCCCCGCTGCCCGGCCGCGACGACGGCGGCGGTGGCGGCGGTGGTGGCGGGGATCGGGCCACGTCCCTGCCGGCCTGCGTCGCCTACTCCTTCATCCACCTGCCCGCCGACGACCGCCAAGCCCTGACCGCGCTCGCGCTCATGCACGGCATCGCCGACGCCGACGTCCTAGCGATCATGTCGCAGCAGCCGCAGGTCCCAGCCCAGTTTCACGGCCGAAGCGCCGACGATTGGGACCGGGTGCTGAAGAGGGCGAGCGCGGTCGGGCTGCTCACCGCTCTGGGCGGCGGCATGTACCGGATCCACCCCGCCCTGCCCGCCTACCTGACCAGCCGATGGCGCCTGGACCAGCCCGGCGACTTCGACCAGCAGCACACCCGCACCACCCGCGCCCTCCTGGACGCCTACGCCGCCCTCAGCCAATGGCTGGACCAGCAGATCTCCGGTGGTAACGCGCAACTGGCGATCACCGTGATCGGTCTGCAACGCCGCAGCCTGGGCAGCATGCTCGGCCACGCCCTGGACCACCAGCTGTGGGAGCACGCCCAGGACATCATCCAAGCCCTGAACGAGTACTGGGATTTTCGCGGACTGAGCGAGGAAGCCCAAGGATGGACCGACCGGGCACGCCTGCTCCTCGAAACCCCGGACGGAACCGCACCCGGCCTCAACACCGACGCCGGCCAGCTCTGGCTGTTCATCCTCAGCAGCGAAGCCAACCGGCAACTCCGGGCGCACCGGCTTGAGGAGGCCCAGCACACCTACCTGACCCTCCTCACCGCCCTCCAGCAGCAAACCCCCCCGACCCAGGGCCACATCGCCGCCGTTCACCACCAGCTCGGCACCGTCGCGCAGGAGCGGGGCCGATTGGACGAGGCCGACGCCTGGTACCACCAATCCCTGACCATCTTCGAGGAGCTCGGCAACCGGCCCGGCATGGCCAACACCTACCACCAGCTCGGCACCGTCGCGCAGGATCGGGGCCGATTGGACGAGGCCGACGCCTGGTACCACCAATCCCTGACCATCGAAGAGGAGCTCGGCAACCGGCCCGGCATGGCCGACAGCTACCACCAGCTCGGCACCGTCGCGCTGTTGCGGGGCCGGTTGGACGAGGCCGACGCCTGGTACCGCAAATCCCTGACCATCTTCGAGGAGCTCGGCAACCGGCCCGGCATGGCCGACAGCTACCACCAGCTCGGCACCGTCGCGCTGTTGCGGGGCCGGTTGGACGAGGCCGACGCCTGGTACCGCAAATCCCTGACCATCTTCGAGGAGCTCGGCAACCGGCCCGGCATGGCCGGCAGCTACCACCAGCTCGGCACCGTCGCGCTGTTGCGGGGCCGGTTGGACGAGGCCGACGCCTGGTACCGCAAATCCCTGACCATCTTCGAGGAGCTCG
>NZ_JBFAIM010000130.1:9832-14009 GCF_040654715.1 Nonomuraea sp. NPDC050643
TCCCTGACCATCTTCGAGGAGCTCGGCAACCGGCCCGGCATGGCCGGCAGCTACCACCAGCTCGGCACCGTCGCGCTGTTGCGGGGCCGGTTGGATGAGGCCGACGCCTGGTACCGCAAATCCCTGACCATCTTCGAGGAGCTCGGCAACCGGCCCGGCATGGCCACCAGCTACGGTCAACTCGGCCTGCTCGCCGAAGCCCGGCATCAGCTCGGCCAGGCCTTGGAGTGGACGATCCGCTGTGTGGCGCTGTTTGAGGAGGTTCCCCATCCCGCCACCGGCCCGGGACCCCATCACCTCAAACGCCTGACCACCGAACTCGGCCTGCCCGCCCTCGAAACCGGCTGGGAGAAGATCACCGGCCGGCCGCTTCCCTCCGCCGTGCGGGACTATGTCCTCGCTCCCAGCACATGACCGAACTCAGGAGCCCAACCATGACCGACCCTGCCGCCGAAGGCGCGCGAGCCGCCGCCCACCGCCTCACCACCCAGCACGGGCCTGGCCTCGTCACCGACGTCGAAGCCGCCCTCCACGCTCGCGACGCCAGCCGCCGGCCCGATCAGTACCTCGATCCCATCTCCCTGAGCTCGCTCATCGTCAGCGCGGCCGCCCTCGCCTGGACCGTCTACAACGACCTGAAAAAGAAGACCAGCACCCCGGCCGCCGACGTCATCACCCGGACCGTCCGTACCGAGCTGCGGCGTACCCGCACGATGAACGCTCACGATGACGAGGTCATCGCCATCACCGTCCAGGAAACACTCACCATCCTCAGCGCCCAGCCCGAGACCCCGCACCCCCCGCAGCAGACCGGGCTGCCACCCTCGACGACCTGAAGATCACCACGACACGCCGCGGAATTCGGAAACCGGGGTGTGGCCTACGTCCGGTTCGGCAAGGCCATGAAGGGCTCACCGCCCAAGCCGCGCAGTGTGCTGACGGTCTTCCCGTGGTCGGTGGACGATTTGTGTGCATCTGATGCCGGTTCGCATGTACGGCCGCGACGATGACCACGTGGACACCAGGAGGAACCAGCCGATCGCGGCGCCGACGGTAGGCCATCGATGATGTCGGGCATCAGGCGCCGCACGTGGGTCTTCCGGATCTTGGCGGGCGCCGGCACGGTGGGGTTCATCACGGCCGTGGTGATCGTGTGGGTCACCTCCGAGGGGAGCGTCGATCCGGCCGGTGCCGCCATCGGGCTGGCCTCGCTGCTGCTGGCGGCGCTGGCGCTGCGGCAGTCCCGCACCAGCGGCCCGCCATCCCGCCCGGCCGTCCGCCCCGCCGATGAACAGCAGCGCGAACGCACAAGCTCGCCTGACCAGCTGGACCTGCCGCAGGATGAGGACCCCGCCCATGAGGCGCCGGTGGGACGACCGCCACTGGCCGCAGCTGGCCCCGACCTTCTCCAACCCGGGCCGGCGACGCCGAACCGACGGGCGTTGCCCGACGCCGCCACGACCGCCGCGCCGGATGGGCTGGGCAGGCTGCCGCGCCCGCCGGCGGCGGTGTTCCTGGGCCGCGGCCAGGTTCTGACCCGGTTGCACCGGACGCTGACCAGGACGCAGAAGACGGGATCGGTGGTGATCACGCAAGCGGCCGTCTACGGGCTAGGCGGTATCGGGAAGAGCGAGCTGGCGTTGCAGTACGCCGCCCGCCACCGCGACAAGTACACGCTGGTGTGGTGGTCCGAGGCCGACAACCCCACCCAGATTCAGGCGTCGCTGGCGGAGCTGGCGCGAACCGTGTGCGTGGGGGCTGATTCGGTGGCGGCGGCGCAGGCGAGTGTGGAGGAGGCCGCGGCCTGGGCGCTGGTGTGGCTGGCCGCCCAACCGGGCTGGCTGCTGATCTTCGACAACGTCGAGGATGCCGAGGATCTGCACCCGTATTTGGGGCGGCTGAGCGGCGGGCGGGTGCTGATCACCAGCCGCCGCGATACCGGCTGGCAGGACATGGGCTGCACCCCCATCAGCCTGGAGGTGCTGGAGCCCGAGGCGGCCCGGCAGCTGCTGGCCAAGCTGATCGGCATCCGGCCCACCACCGAAGACGACGAAGAACCGGCGGCGCGGGAGCTGGCGCGCCTCGCCGAGGAGCTGGGGTTCTTGCCGCTGGCGTTGCGGCAGGCGGGCGCGTTCATCGCCCGCACCCCCGGAGTAACCGTCACCGACTACCGCCGGCTGCTGCACCAGGCTCCCGATGGGGAGGAGGTACTGGCCCGGGTGTGGGCGATCACCCGTCAGCGGATCGCCGAACGCGACGCGCTGGCGCCGCGGCTGCTGGCGCTGCTGGCCTGCTATGCCCCTGACCAGTTGCCCGTTGGTGTGCTGCACCACCTGCCCGAGGTCGAGCCTGTGCGGGTCGGTAAGGCGCTGGCGTTGCTGGCCTCCTACAGCATGATCACCATCAGCAACGATCGGGACGCGGTCAGCGTGCATCGCCTGGTCCAGGCCGTCACCCTGGCCGACCTGCCCGACCAGCAGCGCCGAACCGTTAGGGAGGAGGCGGCCAGCGTGCTGGCGGCCGCGCTGCCCGAGAACCCGACCGTGATCGGCACCTGGGCTCGCTACGGACGGCTGCTCCCCCACGCACGCACGGCTCTGGCGCCCGAATCGGACGCGATGAACCAGGTGATCGACTACCTGAAGGCCAGCGGCGCCTACGCCACCGCCATGACCGTGCAACACCACCGCTACCGAGCCCTGCTTGATCGCGATGGCCCGCACCACCTCCGCACCCTGATCGCCCAGGCTGAGCTGGCCTATTACACCGCCATGGTGGGCGATGTGGTGGGGGCGCGTGATCAGTTCGCGGCGCTGGTGCCGATCCGCGAGCGGGTCTCGGGTGCCGAGCATCCGGACACGCTGGCCGTTCGGGCCAACCTGGCGCGCTGGTCGGGGGAGGCGGGGGATGCGGCCGGGGCGCGCGATCAACTCGCCGAGCTGGTGCCGATCCGTGAGCGGGTCTCGGGTGCTGAGCATCCGGACACGCTGGCCGTCCGGGCCCACCTGGCCTACTGGTGGGGGGCAGCGGGGGATGCGGTGGGGGCGCGCGATCAGTCCGCAGCGCTGCTGCCGATCCGCGAGCGGGTCTCGGGCGCCGAGCATCCGGACACGCTGACCGACCGGGCCAACCTGGCCTACTGGTCGGGGCGGGCCGGGGATGTGGTGGGGGCGCGTGATCAGTCCGCAGCGCTGCTGTCGATCCGCGAGCGGGTCTTGGGCGCCGAGCATCCGGACACGCTGGCCGACCGGGCCAACCTGGCGCGCTGGTCGGGGGAGGCGGGGGATGTGGTGGGGGCGCGTGATCAATTCGCGGCGCTGCTGCCGATCCGCGAGCGGGTCTCGGGCGCCGAGCATCCGGACACGCTGGCCGACCGGGCCAACCTGGCGCGCTGGTCGGGGGAGGCGGGGGATGCGGCCGGGGCGCGCGATCAACTCACCGAGCTGGTGCCGATCCGTGAGCGGGTCTCGGGTGCTGAGCATCCGGACACGCTGACCGCCCGAGCCCACCTCGCCTACTGGACGCGGCGCTGCGAGGACGGAAATGCGGGTTCCTCCAACGAGAATCAGTAGGTTCACATTCGGACTTCGAGGCGATTATCGGGCCAATGTAATCCCAGTTACACGGGGATGATCATCCAGGCTCGTCGGCGACCAGGCCCCACCCGCCCCACATTGCACCATCCGAGCGGCGGATACGACACAGGCGAATACGTCACGTTGCCAGTCTTTCTACCCGAGCGAAGCTTGACCGTCGCGCCTCGTGCACGTGCACCGCGTGCAAGAGCTCCCTTCCCTACGCGTGCAGGCGCGCGCGAGACCGGGCACATGCACGACAGAGAGCGAGCGCGGTCCTCTGTCGCCAGGGACCCCTCCGTCGATCGACAACCGCAACACCGCCCGGGCGTACGCGATCGCGCTGCGCGCCCTGGCCGCCGAACTCGGCGCCGGCGCCCCGCTGACCGCACTCGAAGGCGAGGCCGGCGCCGACCGGCTCGCCGAATGGTTCACCAGCCGCTGGGGTGGCGCGGCTGCGGCCACCTTCAACGCCCGCCTGGATGCGCTCGGCTCCGCCGGCGGCTGGTGGCGCGACCAGGACTGGCTGACCGGCGACCCGCTGCGCCGCATCCGCCGCCGCGCCCGCACCCCCGACCGCACCAAGGCCCTCGACCGCGACC
>NZ_JBFAIM010000131.1:0-13841 GCF_040654715.1 Nonomuraea sp. NPDC050643
GCCATCATGGCCACCGCCGTGATCGCCTCCATCCCGGCCACCATCCTGCTCATCATCGCCCAGCGCTACGTCGCCGCCGGCGTCACCGCCGGCGCGGTAAAGGACTAGCCGTGAAAACGTTCGCCCGAGCCACCCTCCCCGCCCTCCTCGCCCTCGCCTTATGCACGGTCCCGGCCGCCGCCGCGAACGCGGCGCCCGCCCCCGCGCTCGTCTACGAGTTCGACGCCGACGACCTCACCACCGGCACGATCACCGACTCCTCCGGCAACGGCCTGGACGGGACGCTGGTCAACGGCGCCACCGCGGCCCTGGTCGAAGGCGCGGGCGGCGGTCACGCCCTCGACCTGCCGGGCGGGGCCACCAACTCCAACGGCGCCTACGTGCGGCTCCCCCTGGCCGTGCTGCAGGGCAGGACCGACCTGACCGTATCGGCGCGCGTCCGCTGGGACGGCACGATCGCCCCCTGGCAGTGGATCTACGCGCTCGGCAAGGACACGAGCCGCTACCTGTTCAGCACGCCGTACAACGGGGACGGGCGGCTGCGCACGGCCGTCACGACCTCGGGCGGCGGCGGCGAGGCCCAGGTCACCGGGTACGCGCCCCTGCCCGCCGGCGCCTGGAAGACGCTGACGGTCACGCTCGACACGGCCGCCCGGCGCGTCACCACCTACCTCGACGGGGCCGCCGTCGCCTCGGCCACGACCTCCGTCACCGCGGCCCAGCTCGTCGACGCCGCCACGACCTCGGCCGGGTTCATCGGCCGCTCGTTCTACCCCGACCCGCTGTTCGGCGGCGCGATCGACGACTTCCGCGTCTACGCCGCCGCCCTGTCGGCCGAGGAGGTGGCCGCCACCGCCGGCGGCGAGCCGCCCACCCCGACGGACCTGTCCCGCGACTCCTTCGACCTGCGGACGATCGTCGGCACCGCGCCGCCGCTCCCGGCCACGGTCCGGGCCACGTTCTCCGACGGCTACGACCGCGACCTGCCCATCACCTGGTCGCCGGTGGACCCGGGCGACTACGCCGAGCTGGGCACGTTCACCGTGTCCGGGACCGCCGGCGGCCGGCCCGTCACCGCCCAGGTCACGGTGATCCGCGAGGGCCAGCTCGTCATCGACCTCGGCACGGACACCGGCGCCTTCCACGGCGGCGCCTCCGGCACGCTCTACGGCCTGTACGGGCCGGGGGTGCCGAGTGACAACCTGATCGAGGGCATGCGCCTGCGCACGGTGTCCACCAAGGCCCAGGACGGCCCGCAGCACCCCGGCGCCGACGCGCTCGAGGTCGTCAAGCCGCTGGCCGACGGCACCGACGGCGACGTGTACATCTACATGACCGACATCCACCGGGGCTTCCCGTACCAGTGGCCGGGGAGCACGCCGCAGGAGAAGATCGACCTGTTCAAGCAGAAGATCGCCAAGCAGGTCGATCAGGTCCTCCAGCTCGACGCGAAATATCAGGACAACATCGTCTTCGTGCCGTTCAACGAGCCCGAGGGCAACATGTACGGCACCGGCGAGTGGAGCTACAACGGCGTGAGCTGGCTGAGCGACCCGCGCGACTACTTCCGGGCCTGGGACGAGATCCACGCGATCATCAAGGGCAGGATGCCCACCGCGCGCATCGCCGGGCCCAACACCAGCGTGCTGTACGCCCAGGTGAAGGGCTATCTCGAGCACGTCGTCGAGGCCGGCACCGTGCCGGACGTCATGACCTGGCACGAGCTCAGCCACCCCGAGCAGGTACGCGCGAGCGTCAAGCGCTACCGCGCGATGGAGGCCGAGGTCTTCGCCAGCACCGCGTACGCCGGCCGGAAGCTGCCCGTCAACGTCAACGAGTACGCCTTCAACTACCACACCTCGGTGCCCGGCCAGATGATCCAGTGGATCTCGGCCATCGAGGAGTCGAAGGTCGACGCCGACATCGCCTACTGGAACATCGACGGCAACCTGTCCGACTCGGCCGTGCAGGCCAACCGGGGCAACGGCCAGTGGTGGCTGTTCAACGCCTACGGGTCCATGAGCGGCCACACCGTGCGGGTCACGCCGCCCTACCCGGGCCAGAACTACACGCTGCAGGGCGTCGCGACCCTCGACGGCCGCAAGCGGCAGGCGCGGGCGATCATCGGCGGCGCCGACAGCGCGGGGCACATCCGCTTCGAGAACGTCCCGGCCGGCGTCCTGGGCCGCACCGTGCACGCCTGGATCAGGGAGATCCCGTGGACGGGGCAGATCGGCGACTCGGCCCAGCCGAAGATCGTCGCCGAGTACGACGTCCGCGTCAAGGACGGCACCGTGGTCTTCGACTTCGGCCGCGGCGGCCTGCCCCGGCTGAAGGAGTCGTCGGCGTACGAGATCGTCCTCACCCCGGCGGGGCCGGGCAGCGTGACGGCGCCCTCCCCCAAGCTGTGGGAGCGGTCGTACGAGGCCGAGGACGCGAAGTACACCGGCGCCGGCCACAGCCGCAACGGGCCCGAGGGCTCGCCCGCCGACGTGTCGAAGTTCTACACCTCGGGCCGCTACAACGTCGGCGGGCTGCGCACCGGCTCGGACGGGGTGCTCGACTTCACGGTCGAGGTGCCGCAGGCGGGCCGTTACGACCTGAGCGTCTTCGCCAACTCGCTCAACACCTTCGACCGGGTCCGTGAGCAGGGCCCCACCAACGTCTTCCTGCGCGTGGACGGGGCCGCGGAGCAGGAGCTGTTCCTGCCGCTCGGGTACAAGTGGGTGGTGTGGGACCACGCGGACACCACGGTCCAGCTCACCGCGGGCACGCACGTCATCTCGCTGGCGGCGCGCGGCCTCGACGGCGCCGGGGTCACGAAGGGCGACGCGATCGTGGACCGCGTCCGGCTCTCGCTGCCGAACCCGGCGGCGGCCACCGCGATCTACGAGGCGGAACTGGCCGACCTCAAGGGGGCGCACCCCCGGTACGAGGGCGACGAGCGGGCCGGCATCTCCGGCTCCGGCGTCGTCGCGGCCGGACGCGGCGAGTCGGTCACCTTCTGGGTCTACTCCGCCCGGGACGCCGCGGCCACGCTCGACCTCGGGCTGCCCGGCTCCGGCAGGGCGTCGATGACCGTCAACGGCACGAAGGTCCTGGACGCCGGCCGCTCCGCGGTGGTGTCGCTGTCGGGCGGCGTCAACAAGGTCACGGTCACCGGCGTCTCCGGCACCACGCTCATCGACCGCCTCGAGGTACGCCCGAGCCCGGCGGCGCTGCCGGCCACCGCGTACGAGGCCGAGTCGGCCCGGCTCGGCGGGACGGCCAAGGTCGCCCCGCTCACCCTGGCCGGCGGCGGGTCGGCGGTGACCGGGGTCGGCGGCGAGCCGGGCAACGCCAACACGCTCACGTTCACCGTCAAGGCCGGCGAGGCGGGCATGTACGCCATGCGCGTGCGCTACTCCAACCCCGAGCAGTCGCCGGCGACGCACTACAACCCGGATCCGCTCGCCCGCCACGCCGACCTGTCGGTGAACGGGGGCGCCGGGCGGCGGGCGTTCTTCCCGCACTCCTTCCACGAGAACAACTTCTGGGAGCTGACCGTGCCCGTGACCCTGAAGAAGGGCGACAACACGGTGCGCTTCTCCTCGGAGGAGCTGCCGAACTTCGACGGCACGACGTACGCCTCGGAGACGTTCCCCGGGATCCTGCTCCGCTCGCAGTACGCCCCGGTGATCGACAAGATCACGCTCGCGCCCTTCAGCGCGCGGCCCACGGGACGCGACTGACCCCTTTCCCGTGCTCCGGACCCCGGAGCACGGGTCTACCCGCGCTGCACCGGGACCGCACCCGGGCTGAACCCCGTCCCCGCACGATCGGGGCATCCACGTGACACCACGCGGCCGGATGCCTCCGCACAGGGGCCGGAGGCATCCTTCTCCTCCCGGAAGGACCCGTCAGCCATGCGCAGGACCCTTCTCGTCACGGCACTGGCGGCCGCCGGCGTGCCTACGTCAACGCCGGCCTCACCCGGGTACGCTGCCCGGCGGGCGGGATCACCGTGGTAGTCCTGACCTCGCCGTGACACAGGCCGAAGCGCCCCGCTCCCCCTCGGGCGGGGCGCTTCGGCGTTTCCGGGAGGCGCTCAAGTAGTGCCCGGGCCGGCACGGACGAGGGTTCCGCGCCGGCGTTCCGGGGCCGTCCTCGCGCGTCCGGATGCCCTCTCTCCCGCGGGAGGACATCCGTGCGCGTGGTTCCATGGCACTTCCGATGATGGAGCGCCCCGGTTCAGCCCCGGTGCAGTCGTGGTAGATCCGCTCAGCAGCTCTCCCCGGTGACCGTGACCTGCTGGGTCCAGGACAGCAGGTGGAATCCGACCCGCTCCTCCAGGTCGACGACCCCGAGCACGGTCGTGATGGTCTCCAGCCCCGCCACCAGCTTCTTCGGCCGGGGCACGGGCTGCCCTCCCCAGTCGCCCCTGCCCTCCCCCGCGGACGGGAAGACCGCTGTCACGTTCCCGCGCAGCAGCACCTGGTTGTCCGCACTGATCACGAAGAAGTAGTGCACGGTCTTGCCCTCGTGCTCCGGTGACGGACTGTGGTGCCCCAGCACCGTGACCTCATCGCCCTCCACCACGATCTTGCCGATCTGCGACAACGACATCGCGTTCTCCTCACTGACGGGCGGCGAGCCAATCCCCCAGCCGCCCGGCCGACACGGTGTTCCCCTTGCGCCCGTGCACGTCCAGGCCGCGCCGGGCTTGGGCGCAAGCCTCCCCGTGAGAACCCGCGGCGTCCAGGACCACTGCCAGGTCGGAGAGGGCGTCCCCGATGATGGGCAGCAGGTCGGTGGGCTCGGCCAGCCGTACGGCGGCGCGGGCGAGAGGCTCGGCGTCCTCGCCGCGGGCGGCGAGGACGCGGGCCTGCACGCCGCGCCACATGACCTGGGTCGGGATGTCCTCCTCGCCGGCGTTGCGCTCGCTGACCCGGCAGGCCCGCTCGGCCTCCTCGTCGCGTCCCTGCAGGTGCAGCGCGCGGGCGAGCATCGCCGCCGTCGTCGCCAGCAGGGTGCGCTCGCCCAGGTCGGCCAGGCGGTCGTAACCGGCCCGCAGCAGCACCTCGGCCGCCGCCGGCCGCCCGGCCAGCAGCTCGATCATGGCTTCGTGGTGGGAGACCGCCGACTGCAGCCGGCCGAGCCGGCCGAGGATCTCGTTGGCCTCGTCGACACTCTCGCGGGCCCGGCCGAACTCGCCCCGCATGGCCAGCAGCAGGCCGTGGGGGTGCAGGACGACGGCCGTCGCCGCCGGGCTGGCCGCCACCCGCTCCCGGATCCGGGCGCACAGCTCGAGCGCCTCGGTCACCGGCATGGGGCCGAACGCCGCCGCCGACGCCCGCCAGCCGAGGATGTCGTACAGCTCGCGTTCGTCGGCCGCCCGCAAGGCGTGCTCCTCCGCGCGCCGCCAGGACTCGTCCGCCGCCGCGGCCCGGCCCTCGGTCCAGTCGGCGGACGCCCGCAGGCACCAGGCCCGGCACCGGCCATGGTCGTCGCCGCGCAGCGTGGTCAGGGCGCGGGCGGCCACCTGGCGGGTGTCGGCCAGGACCCAGCCGGATCCGGACTGCAGGCGTACGCGCTCCCGTTCGACCTCGGCCAGCGCCACCACCCGCGGCTCGCCGGCCTGCCCGATCGCCTCGGCCAGCACCCGGTTGGCCTCGTCGAACCGGCCCGCCTCGTGCAGCGCCGCGCCGAGCCTGGGCAGCAGCGCGGTGCGGATGCCGTCGCCGGGCGGCAGGAGGTCCACCGCCCGTTCCCACAGCCGCGCGCCGGCGGCCACGTCCCCGTACAGCAGGGCGGCGGGCGCCGCCTCGGCGAGCCGCTGGGAGGCTTCGCGGGCCAGCGCGCGTTCAGGCTCGCCGGACAGGCCGAGCTCGGCCCGCAGGCGTACGCACGTCTCCAGGTGGTGGCCGATCGTGGCGGGCGGCGCGCCGGGCTTGCCCTTCAGCCAGTCCGCGAGCCGCTCGTGCAGGCCGGCGCGGGCGCGTTTGGGCAGGCTGTCGTAGGCGGCCTCGCCGATGAGGGCGTGGGTGCAGCGGAAGGCGTCCTCGTCGGCGAATGCCGGGCGGTCGGCGCGGATGAGGTTCTTGCGCACCAGCGACATCAGGCCGGCGCCGAGCCCGGCCCGTTCGCCGTCCCGCAGGAGCGCCGCGACCGCCCCGCGGTGGAAGGTGACGCCTTCGACGGCGCCGTACTGGAGGACGGCCCGCTCCCCCGGTTCGAGGTGGCCGATCCTGGCGGCGAGCACGGCCTGCACGGTGACCGGCGTGGTCGCCGTCCCGGTCTCCACCCGCGCCGCGATGAGCTGCTCCAGGAAGAACGGGTTGCCCTCCGCCACGTCCACCACGTCGGCCGTCGCGCCCCGGTCGAGGGCGCCCGCCGCCACGATCTCCGCCAGCTTGTACGCCTCCGCCTCGCCGAGCGGGCCGAGCGTGAGCAGGTCGCGGCCCGGCCGCGGCGTGGCCCACGCGGCGGGCAGTTCGGGCCTGGCCAGGCACAGCAGCAGGATGGGCGCGCCGGTCGAGCAGGTGACGAGGTAGTCGAGCAGGTCGAGCAGCTCGGGCTGCGCCCAGTGCACGTCGTCGATCACGACGATCAGGGGCCGGCGCGCGGCCGCGCGTTCGAGGAGCCGGCGTACGGCCCAGAACGTCTCGTCGGCGCGGACCGGCTCCTCGGGGCGGCCGATCGCGCCCATGACGTGCCGGGTGATGAGGCCGGCCTGCGGCTCGTCCCGCAGGAGCTCATCGAGCCGCCGCCGCGGGTCTCCTTCCCCGAGGACCTGGCGCAGGAGGTGCGGCAGGGGGCGGTGGTCGGCGCCCGTGCCGTAGGAGACGCAGCGGGCGGCCGCGATCGTGGCCGGCACCTTCTCGTCCTCCAGCAGGTGGCGGACCAGCCGGGACTTGCCGATCCCGGGCGGGCCGAGCACGGCGACCAGGCGGCAGGCCCGCCGCGCGGTCACCTCGTCCAGGATCGACCGCAGCTCGTGCAGCTCCGGGTGGCGGCCCACGAAGGGCGCGGCGGACAGGGCCGCGGAGGGCCGCCCGGGTTCGAGCCCGGACAGCCGCCACGCCCGGGGGCCGTCCGCCGCCGGGTGCGGCTCCAGCAGCGCCGCCCCCTCCACGAGCCGGCGGGCCTGGTCGCCGAGCAGGATGCCGCCGTCGGGGGCCGACCGCTGGAGCAGCGCGGCGGCGCTGAACACGTGGCCGGTGGCCGACGGCTCGCCCTGGTCGCCGTAGGCGATGTACACCTCGCCGGATTCGACGCCGAGCCGTACCGTGAGGGTGACGCGGTGGTCGCGGGCCACGCCCGCCTGCCAGACGCCGAGCTCGTCGCGCAGCTCGACCGCGGCGCTCACGGCCCGCAGGGCGTCGTCCTCGCGGATCTCGCGCAGCCCGAACACGCCCGCCACCGCGTGGCCGGACAGCCGCTCCAGGCTGCCGCCGTGCCGCCCGACCACGCCGGCGCAGACGCGGGCGTGGGAGTCGAGCACGTGGTGCAGCAGCTCGGGGTCGAGCCGCTCGAAGGGCGCGCCGTTCCCGGCGACGTCGGAGGTCAGGACGGTGACGAGCCGGCGCGTCTCCGGTACGTCCTCCCGCTCGCCGGGCTCGGCATCAGACTCTGCGGCGGACTCTGCGGCGGTCGCCGGGGGCGGTCGTATCTCCAGCTCCTCGGCGTGCTCCAGCACCTTCGCCGCGAGGCGCCGCAGCTCCGGCCCCGGGTCCACGCCCAGCTCCTCGGAGAGCAGCCGCCGGGTGTCGTGGTAGACGGCCAGGGCCTCGGCCTGCCGCCCGGAGCGGTAGAGCGCGAGCATGAGCTGGGCGCGTAACTTCTCCCGGTACGGGTGCGCGGCCACCAGCTCCCGCAACCGCGGCACGAGCACGCCGTCCGCCCCCAGCGTCAGCTCCACCTCCATGAGCTGCTCGACGACCCCGAGCCGCTGCTCGGCCAGCCGCTCGACCTCACCGGCCGCCAGCGACCGGAAGTCCAGCCCCGCCAGCGCGTCGCCCCGCCACAGCGACAGCGCCTGCTTGAACAGCGCAACGGCCCGCGCCGGATCCTGCTCGGCCGCCGCGCGCGCCCGCGCCGCCAGCTCCTCGAACCGCTCGGCGTCCAGCGCGCCGGAGGGCACCACGGCCAGGTAACCGCGGCCCCGGGTGGCGATCGCCTCGCCGCCCAGGATCCTGCGCAGGCCGGAGACGTATCCCTGCAGAACCTTGGACGCGGTCGGCGGCGGCGCCTCGCCCCACACCTCGTCCACCAACCGGCCCGCCGAGACGACCTCGTTGGGGTGGAGCAGCAGGACTCCGAGCACCACCTGCTGCTTGGCCGCACCGAGGTCCAGCGTCAGTCCGCCGGCCACCACCTCGAGCGGACCGAGAACGCGGAGTTCCACGTGCCTCCCTTCCCCCGGGCACAAGACCCCGCTGGCATCCTCTCTCTGTCACGTCCTGACTTCCAGGGAAATAGACGATCTGCCGGCATCCGACTCATCCGGCCACGCGACAGCGGGCTCTCCCGCCTCAGAGATAGGGCCCGGTGTCCCCTCCGGACGTGGGACGCGGTGGCGCCGCCGGCACCGGCAGGTCGGGTCCGTAGCCGGCCTGCTGCAGGGTCAGGCCGGTCCTGATGCCCTGGAAGATCCCCTCCAGCCAGCCGACGAGCTGGCCGTGCACGATGCGGATCTCCGTCTGGCTGAGCGGGCCGGTCGGGGTGGGCAGCAGGCGTTCCAGCTCGTCCCGCAGCTCCGGCGCGACCGACTCGGCGATCTCCTCGACCGCCCGCGCGTGAATGCGCCCGAGCTGCTCGCGGGCGTGCTCGTCGAGTGGGAGCCCGCGCGCCTCCTCGAGCAGCGAGCGCGTCATGGCGCTCACCCGCAGCAGTTTCGCGGGTTCCTTGACGCGCTCGATCTCGGATTCCGCCGTCGGATGCGGCGATCCGGACGGGCCGTCGCCCTCCTGAGGCCCTGTCGGGCCAGGCGTTTGAGTCATGTCAGCGTCCCCCGTAGCTGCCGATCGCCCAGGTGGGGCGGTCACCCAAGGCCCTGCCCCCACAGCCGCGGCTCACGCGAGCGCCCGGACATTCGTTTTCCGGCATGCGGGAAGCGGCGTTCCCGTCCCGGGGTGACCGGGGTCACCATCGTCCTCATGTCGAGCATTCCCCGTGATCAGTGGTATGTGGCCGCGTACGGGCGCGAGATCGGCCAGGAGCTGTTCGGCCGGACCGTCTGCGGTGAGCCGATCCTGTTCTGGCGTACCCGTGCCGGGACCGTCACCGCCGTCTCCGACCGCTGCGTGCACCGCCGTTTCCCGCTCTCCGAGGCGCCGAGCCGGCTGGTGGACGACCAGGTGCTGTGCGGCTACCACGGCTTCACCTACGGCGCCGACGGCGGCTGCGTCGCGGTGCCCGGGCAGGCGCGGGTGCCGCGGACCGCCCGGCTGCGAAGTTACCGGGTGGTGGAGCGGGACTCGTTCGTGTGGGTCTGGATCGGCGACCCGGACGCGGCCGACGCCTCCCGCGTGCCGCGGGCGCCGTGGCTGGATGCGCCCGGCTGGACCACGGTGTCGGGGATGGAGCCGCTCAGGGCGCGGTTCGGGCTGCTGGTGGACAACCTGCTCGACCTGTCGCACGAGACGTACCTGCACGGCGGCTACATCGGCACCCCCGAGGTGGCCGCCACGCCGATCACCACCGAGGTGGACGAGGAGGCCGGCGTCGTGTACGTCAGCCGCCGCATGGACGACGCCGAATGCCCGCCCTTCTACGCCAAGTCCACCGGCCTGAGCGGGCGCATCATGCGCTGGCAGGACATCGAGTACACCCCGCCGTGCCTGTACAAGCTGCACTCGCGCATCGCCCCACCCGGCGTGCGGCCAGGCGCCGACGGCAGTGATCCGGACGCCTTCCACGTCGAGGTCGTGTACGCCATCACGCCCGAGACCGAGCACACCACGCACGACTTCTGGGCCGTGGCCCGCGACTTCGCCCTCGGCGACCAGGGCGTGTCGGACTTCCTGGCCGAGCAGAACCGCACCGTGGTGCTGCAGGACGTGGCCGCGCTCGACGTCCTGGAGCGGGTGATCGCCGCCGAGCCCGCGGGTTGCCAGGAGCTGTCGATCAACATCGACACCGGTGGCCTGGCGGCCCGCCGCCTGCTGGCCCGGCTGACCGGCCAGGGCTCGGGGGCCAGCAGGCGGCGGGCATGACGGGCGGGCTCACCGGCCGCGGGGTGCTGCGCGTGGTGTGGCTGCCGGGCAGCGACCTGCTGCGCGGCACGTGCCACTGCGGCGCCGCGCACGTGGCCGAGGGGCCGGTCGAGGTCTGGGAGTGGCTGCTCGCCCACCCCACCGGCCACGGAGCCGGGCGATGAGCGGGGGCACTGTCGTGGGGGAGCGCAAGCTCGTCGTGCACGCCCGTGAGCGGGCCGCCGAAGGGGTGGTCGTCCTGGACCTGCGTGACCCGGCCGGCGCCGCGTTGCCCGCCTGGGCGCCCGGCGCGCACATCGACCTCCTCCTCGCCAGCGACCTGGTACGCCAGTACTCGCTGTGCGGCGACCCGGCCGACCGCACGACCTGGCGCATCGCCGTGCTGCGCGAGCCGGACGGCCGGGGCGGCTCGGCGTACGTCCACGACGAGCTCCATCCCGGCACGGCGGTCCTGGCCCGGGGCCCGCGCAACCACTTCCCGCTCCACCCGGCGCCGCGTTACCTGTTCATCGCCGGAGGGATCGGCATCACACCCCTCCTGCCCATGGTCAGGGCCGCCGACGCGGCCGGCGCGCGGTGGAGGCTGGCCTACGGAGGCCGTACCCGGGCCTCGATGGCGTTCGCGCGTGGCCTGCGCGGGGACCGGGTGACGCTGTGGCCGCAGGACGAGCGCGGGCTGCTCGACCTCGACGCGCTCCTGGCGGACCTCACGCCCGAGACCCTCGTCTACTGCTGCGGCCCCGCCCCGCTCCTGGCCGCGATCGAGGAACGCCACGCCACGCCGTACGTGGAACGCTTCACCCCCAGGGCCCAGGACGCGCCGGCCGGAGCCTTCGACGTGGAGCTCGCCGCGACCGGCCGCACCCTGACCGTGCCGCCGGACCGCTCCATCCTCGAGGTCGTGGAGGCCGCCGGCGTGGACGTCCTGTCGTCCTGCCGGGAGGGCACCTGCGGCACCTGCGAGACGGCGGTGCTCGCCGGAGCGGTCGATCACCGCGACTCGCTGCTGACCCCCGCCGAACGGGCGGCCGATGACACCATGTTCATCTGCGTGTCCCGCGCCGCCTGCCCCAAGCTGGTCCTCGACCTCTGACCCCGGGAGCCGTCCGTGCCGATCCCCGCCCCCCGGCAGACGGCCGAGCGCACCGGCCCGGTCGTGGCCCGGGCGCTGCAGATCCTGGGCGCGTTCACGCCGGACCGGCGCGCGCTGACGCTGAGCGAGCTGTCCCGCCACGCCGGCCTGCCCGTCTCGACCGTGCACCGGCTGGCGTCGGAGCTGGTGGCCTGGGGTGCGCTGGAGCGGGACGCGGACGGGTGCTATCACATCGGCCTGCGCCTGTGGGAGATCGGCTCGCTCGCTCCGCGCGGGCTGGGGCTGCGTGAGGCGGCGCTGCCGTACCTGGAGGACCTGTCCCAGGTCACGCGTGAGAACGTGCAGCTCGCGGTGCGGGAGGGGACGGAGGTGGTGTTCGTCGAGCGGATCGCGGGCAGCAAGGCCGTGCCGGTGCTGACCCGGGTGGGCGGCCGGTTCGCCCTCACGGCCACCGGTGTCGGCCTCGTCCTGCTGGCCCACGCCCCCGACGAGGTACGCGAGCAGGTCCTGGCCGGCCCCATCACCCGCTACACCGAACGCACGATGACCGATCCCCGCCACCTGCGCGCCGCGCTCGCCGACACCCGCGCCCGTGGCTACGCGGTCAGCGACCGGCAGGTCACCATGGACGCCCTGTCGGTCGCCGCCCCCGTTCACGACGCGCTGGGGAACGTCGTGGCGGCGGTGTCCCTCGTCGTCCACTACGGCAGTGCCGCGCCCCGCACGCTGGCCCCGCTCCTGCGCACGAGCGCCCGCGCGATCTCCCGCGCGCTGCCCCCCGATCGCCGGCGCCGGCGGGACGGGGGCGCGGCAGGCTAGCCGACGAAGGCGGCCCGGTGCTCCTCGGCCCACGAGGCGAACGTGCGCGCGGGCCGTCCGGTCAGCTCCTCGACCACCGGCGTGAGCTCGGCCGGGCGGCCGTCGCAGCTCTTCCAGTAGTCGAGGAGCGCGTCGCCGGTGGGCCCGTCCATGTACGCGGCCATCTCCGCCTTCCACTCCTCGCGGGTGACGGGCTTGACGGCGAGGTCGCGGCCGGTGACGCGGGACAGGATGCCGATCTGGTCGGCGAACGTGAGCGACTGCGGCCCGGTCACGGTGTACGCCCGTCCGCCGAGCGCGGCCGGATCGGCGAGCACGGCGGCCGCCACCGCCGCGACGTCGGCCTCGTGGACGGCGTCGACGTGCGCGTCCGGGTACGGCAGGCTGATCGGCGTCCCCGCCTTGACCGGCCACGACCAGGCCAGCGCGTTGCCGCAGAAGGTGCCGGGCCGCAGCAGCGTGCTCGGCACGGACGAGCCGGTCAGGGCCCGTTCCGCGTCGAGGTGCGTCGTGGCCAGCGGGCTGGCCTCCGGGTCGGGCGCCAGGACGGCCGACGAGGACAGCAGCACGATGTGCTCGACCCCGGCGGCGGCGGCCGTCGCGGCGAACTCGTCCGCGTGCGACGGCTCGGCGTACAGGAACACCGAGGTCACGCCCGCGAGGGCGGTGGCGAAGGTGGCCGGGTCGCGCAGGTCGCACCTGGCGATCGACGGGCCGGCGGGGGCGGCGGAGGCCGCGCGGACCGGGCGGCCCTGTTCGCGCAGGAGGCCGAGGAGCGCGGTGGCGACGGCGCCGCGGGCGCCGGTGACGAGAGTGGTCATGACGGTGGGGATCCCTTCGGTGGGGTGGTGCCGCGCGGGGTCCGCGGGGCGGCATGACGGCGATGACGGCCGGGAGACTGTGCGTGGCGGCACGGCGCCGGATAGGATTAAGGCGTGACGCAAAGATTGCGCCACACATAGATTGTGCGACGCAATTAATGTGGAGGATGGAGCCGCCCGTGTCAAACCGAGCCGAGCTGATGCGGCGCATCGCCGACGAGAGCCAGCGCCACTACGCGGCCTACACGCTGTTCAACCACGCCATGGCCGAGCGGCTCGGCATCCACCCCACGGACCTGCAGTGCGTGGCCCTGCTCGACCTGGAGTCGGGCCCGGTGAGCACCGGTGAGATCGCCCGCCTCACGGGCCTGACCCCCGGCTCGGCCACCCGCCTGGTCGACCGCCTCGACAAGGCCGGCCTCGTCGTCCGGCGGGCCGACCCCGACGACCGCAGGCGGGCCCTGGTCTCCCTCGCCCCCGACGCCCACACCCGGATCAGCGCGGCCTGGGAGATCCCGGGCCGGGCGTACGGCGAGGTGCTCGACCGCTACAACGACGCGGAGCTGACCCTGATCGCCGACTACCTCCGCCGGGCCGCCGTCGTCGGCCGCGCCCAGGCGGAGCGCCTCACCGGGGAGTCGTGAGGCGGAGCCGTACGGCGGCGCAGCCGCGTGCCGCCACCACCGCCACGCCCACGGCGGCGGCCGTCACCAGCCAGAGCATGAAGGTCGGATAGAGGTAGACCACCTGGATCCACATGATGTCGCCACCCCGGCTGAGCACCCGGAAGATCGGCGCGACGGCCACGCACAGCGCGAGCGGCGCCAGATGGGTGCCGCCCCCGTTGCGTCCGACGACGCCGATGCGCTCGCCGGCTTCTACGCCGAGGGAGACGTCGCTGAGGAGTGGCTT
>NZ_JBFAIM010000132.1:0-13600 GCF_040654715.1 Nonomuraea sp. NPDC050643
CCTGAAGATGGGCGACACGTCCTATCCCGTGGTCTCCCCCGCCGGTGGCGGCGAGGCGTCGGCGATGGCTGGCATCGCGCGACTGGAGGGCGGGCGCCGTGAACTTCGCGGGCGGGGAGGCGGCGGGAACGTCCGGATCTCCCTGGTGCGGCAACTCTCGTCGGGCGACTACTTCGAGCAGTGGCTGGCCGGCGCGCAGGCCGAGGCCAAGGCGCTCAACGTGCGGCTCGAGGTCTCCAGCGGCGACGGCAACAACGACAAGCAGGCGCTCAACCTGGAACAGGCCGTCACGGCGAAGTCCGACGCGATCATCGTGGACCACGGGTTCGCCCAGACCGTGCAGCCCGCCATCAAGAAGGCGGTGGCCGCCCGGATCCCGCTCGTCGCCTTCGACGTCGACCCCGGGACCCCGCAGGCCGTGGCCCTGACGCAGGACGACCACGAGATCGCCGAACAGGCGCTGGGCGCGCTGAAGGCCGACACCGGCGGCTCCGGCGAGGTCCTCTACGTCTACGTCGCCGGCTTCGCCCCGCTGGACCGGCGCAACGAGACCTGGGAGCAGTTCAAGAAGGACAACGCCGGCATCAAGGAGGTGGCCCGGATCGGCGTGGTCAACAGCTCGACCGCCTCGGCGGTGGCCGACCAGGCCAAGGCCGCGCTCCAGGCCAACCCGGGCGTCAAGGCGATCTTCGCGCCGTACGACGAGTTCGCCAAGGGCGCCGCGCTGGCCGTCAAGGAGCTCGGTCTGGCGGACAAGGTCAAGATCTACGGCGCGGACGTCTCCACCGCCGACATCGGCGTCATGACCGAGCCCGGCAGCCCGTGGGTGGCCACCTCGGCCACCGACCCGGCCAACGTGGGCCGGATCGCGGTACGCGCCGCCGCTCTGCTCGTCGCGGAGGAGGACGTCGATCGCGCGCTGACCGTGCCGCCGTCGCTCATCACCCAGAAGGGCCTGCGCGACGCCGGGATCACCAGCGTGGAGCAGCTCACGCGGGCCTTCCCGACCCTCACCACGCCCGACGTGGCGCGCGTGCCCTGGGCGGCGTCGTGACCTTCGCGGTCACGTCCGTCTCCAAGGTGTACGGGGCCACCCGGGCGCTGGCGTCGATCACGCTGGAGCTGCGGCCGGGGGAGGTGCTCGGGCTCATCGGCACGAACGGGGCCGGGAAGTCCACCCTCATCAAGATCCTTTCCGGGGCGACGTTCCCGACGTCGGGGACGCTGTCGTACGAGGGGCGGCCCCTGGCCTTCGCCGGCCCGCTGGACGCGCAGGCGGCCGGGGTGCAGACCGTGCACCAGAACATCGACGACGGAGTGGTCGCCGGCGCCAGCGTGGCGGAGAACCTGACGCTGGACTCGGCGGCGGGACGCGGGTGGTTCGTGACCCGTGCGCGGGTGCGCGCCGCCGCGACCGCCGTGGCCCCCGGCCTGGCGCTGCCGCTGGACGCCCCGGTGGAGAGCCTGCCCGCCAGCGCCCGGCAGCAGATCGTCATCGCCCGCGCCCTGTCCCGGCGGGCGCGGCTGCTGATCCTGGACGAACCGACGTCGACGCTGTCGGAGGTGGAGGCTCGGGCGCTGGCCGTCCGGGTGAGGGAGGCGGCGGCGCGGGGGGTCTCGGTGCTGTACGTGTCCCATCGGCTGTCGGAGATCGAGACGCTGTGTGATCGGGTGGCGGTCCTGCGGGACGGCGAGCTGGTCGCCACGTTCACGGCCCCGGTGTCCCGCGAGTCCATCGTCACCGCCATGCTCGGCGCCTCCCTCGACACCCCGCTCGGCCGTGGGGGAACGCCGGTCGCCGCCGCGGCGGAGGGCCGCGAGGTGCTGGTGGCCGAAGAGATCCGGGCCGTGCCACGGGGGCGGGCGTTCGGGCTGCGGGTGCGCGCGGGCGCGGTCCTGGGAGTGACCGGGCTGGTCGGAGCCGGGAAGACCGAGCTGCTCGAGCAACTCGGGGGCGCCCGGCCGCTGGTGTCGGGGCGGGTGCGGCTCGACGGGGAGCCGTACCGGCCGAAGGACCCGCGTGCGGCCATCGGCAGAGGGGTCGTCTTCGCGCCCGAGGAGCGGGCGGCGCAGGCGATCGTGCCGGGCTGGTCGGTGCGGGCGCACGTCACACTGCCGTGGCTACGCCGCCACAGCCGCTCCGGGCTGCTGGTACGCCGCTCCGAGACGGCCGCGACCCGGCACGTCATCGACCTGTTCGGCGTGCGCGGGCCGGGACCTGACGCGCCCATCGAGGCGCTGTCGGGCGGCAACCAGCAGAAGGTCGTGGTCGGCCGCTGGCTGGCGGGCGACCCCCGGCTGCTGGTGCTCGACGAGCCCTTCCGCGGTGTGGACGTGGCCGCCCGCGCCGACATCGGCCGCGTCGTGCGCGACCGGGCCAGGGAGTCGGCCGTCGTCGTCGCCACCTCCGACCCGCAGGAGCTGCGCGGTCTGGCCGACCGCGTCCTCGTCCTGTACGAGGGCTCGGCCGTCGGCGAGCTCCCGATCGAGGAGGCGACCCCGGAACGCCTGGCCGCCCTCATGTCCGGCACACCCCCAGAGCGACCCGCCGTCCCCGCGCATCCACCCGGGCGCTCCGAGGCCCAGGCCGGGCCGCCCCCGCACGGAGGCGGCGCATGACCGCCACCTCCACCGCCGCGGGCCCCGCGGCGTCGGCCTCCCGGCGGGCCGCCTCCCGGGTCGCCGCCGTCGCCTACCGCTACGGACTGCTGGGCGTGCTGGCCGTCATGCTCGTCGTGTTCGCCCTCCTCCGCCCCGCCTTCGCCACCTACCCCAACGCCCTGATCGTCCTGCAGTCCGTCGCCGTGGTCGGGATCGTCGCGCTCGGCGTCACCGTCTCCATGACGACCGGCGGCTTCGACCTCTCCGCCGGCGCGTGCGTCGGCGCCGTCGTCATGGTGACCGCCCTGACCATGGTCAGGTTCAACCTCACCGGCGCCACCGCCGTGGTCGCGGGCCTGCTCACCGGCCTGCTCGTGGCCGGCGTCAACGTGCTGCTCACCGTGGTCGCCAAGGTGCCCGACCTGGTCGCCACGCTCGGCACCCTCTTCCTCTTCCAGGGCCTGGCGCTGATCGTCACGGGCGGCCAGTCGGTCGCCCCCGGCATGACCGTGGACGGCGCGCCCGCCCCCGGGCGGTACACCGAGGGGTTCGCCTGGCTGGGCGGCGGCACGGTCGCCTCGGTGCCGGTTCCGGTCGTGGTGTTCGCGCTGCTCGCGGCCCTGGTGTACGTGCTGCTCCACCACACCCGCTGGGGCCGGGCCCTGTACGCGATCGGCGGCAACCCCGAGGCCGCCCGCCTGGCCGGCATCCGCGTCGCCCGCTACCGCGCGCTGGCCTACGCCGTGTCGGGGGTGTGCGCGGCGGTGGCCGGGATCCTGCTGTCGGCCAGGCTCGGCCGCGGGGACGTGGGCGCCGGGGACCCGTACCTGCTGCAGTCCGTGGCCGCCGCGCTCATCGGCTTCGCGGTGCTCGGCGCCAACCGGCCCAACGCGCTCGGGACCGTGGTGGGCGCGCTGTTCATCGGCGTCATGATCAACGGCCTGACCATGCTGAACGCTCCCTACTACGCCCAGACCTTCGTCCAGGGCGCGCTGCTGGTCGGCGCGCTGGTGACCAGTTACACGCTCAGGAGGATCAGGTGAGCTACGAGCTCCTCACCGTCGACACCGTGGCCGGCTACGTCGCCACGCGCCCCGCGCTGGCCCGTTTCGGCGCGGTCTCGCGTGTGCGCGAGGTGGGCGACGGCAACCTCAACCTGGTGTTCGTGGCCGCGGCCGAGCACGGCGGGCTGGTGCTCAAGCAGGCGCTCCCGTACGTCCGCGTGGACCCCACCTGGCCCATCACCCCGGAACGCAACGGCATCGAGGGCCGGGCGCTGCGCGTGCACAACCGGGTCGCGCCCGGCCTGGTGCCCGAGATCCACGACGCCGATCCCGACCGGCACGTCATCGCCATCGAGGACCTGTCGGACCACCGGGTGTGGCGCGGCGCGCTCAACGAGGGGCTGCGCCATGAGGGCGTGGCCGCCGACCTCGGGCGCTATGTCGCGAAGGTCGCGTTCGGCACCTCGGTGTTCGGCCTCGGCGCCAAGGGGCACAAGGCGGCACTGGCCACCGCCGCCAACCCCGAGCTGTGCGAGATCACCGAGGACCTGGTCTTCACCGAGCCGTACATCACCCACGAGCACAACCGCGTCCTGCCCGCCAACGCGGCCGACGTCGCGGCGTACGCGGGCGACCCGGACGTGCGGGCCGCCATCGGCGCCGCCAAGCTCGCCTTCCTGACCCACGCCGAGGCGCTGATCCACGGTGACCTGCACACCGGCTCCGTGCTCGTCCGCGACGAGCCGCATTCGGCGCGGGCGTTCGACGCCGAGTTCGCCTTCTACGGCCCGGTCGGCTTCGACGTCGGGGCGCTCTGGGGCAACTACGTGCTGGCCGCCGCCCGCGCCGTCGTCCTGGGCGACGACGCGCACGCCGCATGGGTGCTGGCCCAGGCGGGGGAGACCTGGCAGGGGTTCGCCGAGGAGTTCACGCGGCTGTGGCCGGGCCGGGCCGACCCGCGGATCATCGACCTCGACCCCTACCTGGCCCAGGTGTACGCCGACGCCGTGCCGTTCGCGGCGGCCAAGGCGGCCCGGCGGGTCATCGGCTTCTCCGCGGTCAGCGACATCGAGTCCCTGCCCGAGGACCTGCGCGTGCGCGCCATCCGCGCCGTGCTGGCCGCCGCCAGGCTGCTGCTGACCGCACCGGCGCCGCGGGGCGAGCCGAAACCGCTGTTCGAGCGGGTGGGTCAGGTGCTGGCCGAGGCCGGCGGATGAGCGGCGACCTCGGCGCGGGGGATTTCGACCGCCTCATCGAGGGCGCCCGGCAGGCGGTCGAGTCGGCCAGGACCGTATTGTTCGCCCCCACCGGAGCCGAGTACGAGGCCAACGAGCGCGACGGCCTGGTCCGCGCGACCGCCGTCCTGTCGGCCGACGGCGCCCGCCTGCGCTCCCTCGACCTGAACCCCCGGGCCAGGCGGCTGGAGTCGGCCGACCTGGCCGCGCTGATCCTGCGCACCGTGAACGAGGCGCTCGACGGCGTGGCGGGCGAAACGCGGCCGGGATCGGCCCCCGACCTGGCCGCGCTCTCGGCGGAGCTGAGCGAGCTGCAGGAGTTCTCCGCCGACCGGTTCGGCGTCTTCGCCGACACCATCACCGACCTGCTCCGGCAACTCGAAAGGCGCATCGACGGATGACCGGCCTCGAAGTCCGCACGACCGTTCTCCACAACGCGGGAACGGACCTCGGCGGCGTCGCCGCGGACGTGAGCGGCGCGCTGGCCGAGCTGCTCGCCGCCGTCTCCGCCGACGGCGCGATCCCGCGGAACGACGACATCAGCGCCATGATCGCCGCCGCGTACGCGGCGATCCACGAGATGGCGGCCGGCTCCATCGCCTCGGCGGTCACCGCGCTGGGCGGGCACGGCGAAGGACTCACCTCCATGGCGGCCTCCTACCGTGACACCGACCAGGACGCCGCCGCCGCGATCAGGGCGGGCGCCACATGGGCCTGACCCTGCCCTCCCCGTTGTCCGCCCTGCTCAACGAGCTCGGCTACCTCTGGCCGGAGGTGGACGAGGAGTCGCTGCACCGGCTGGCCACCGCGTGGGCCGGGTTCGGCGGCCGGCTCGCCGGCATCACCGGGCAGGCCGACACCGTCGCCGAGGCCGTGCGGCGCGGCAACGCGGGCGAGGCCGTGGAGGCGTTCCTGAAGGCGTGGAAGGGGGACGAGGCCCCGCGCACGGCCATCGCGGAAGGGGTGACCGGCGCCCAGATCGTCGGCGTCTGCCTGGTGGTCAGCGCCGCGCTCGTGCTCGCGCTGAAGATCGCCCTGTTCGTCCAGCTCGTCGCGCTGCTGGTCAGAATGCGGCTCGCGGCGGCCGCCGCGCCGGCCACGTCGGGCGGCTCGCTACTGGCGATCCCGGCGATCAAGCGGCTCACCGGGGCGCTGATGAACCTGTCGATGAACCAGGCGTCGAGGGTGCTGGTTGCCTAGGGTGCCGGCGGGCGCGGCCGGGTTCATCGCCCGCCGGGCCGCCAGGTTCTTCCGCGGCGCCAAACCCGTCCCGCTCGGCGGCCTGGTCAGGGACGCCCGGCGCAGCGGCGGCTTCTCCTGGTCCCCGGCCACCGGCCGGCCTCCGGCCAGGGGGTACATGGTGGCCACGACCGGTCGTACCGCCCAGTTCCCCGAGAGCATCCTGGACGATCCGGACGTCGCGGCCCGCGCCATCGACCGCTACCTCCGCGCCAACAGGGACGTCTTCGAGAACCGCGGGAACATCTACCTCGGCTGCTGGATCGAGGACGGGAAGATGTGGCTCGAACCGTCGATGAACATCCCCCGCAGGAAAACGGCGATCAAGCTGGCCAGGGAGACCGACCAGATCGCCATCTACGATGTGAAGACCCGCGACTACATCGGGACGGGAGGCGCAGGTGGCTTTCTTGAGGAGGCGTAAGCTCCAGGCCGCGCTGCCGGAGGGCTATTTCGACCTGCCGGAGGAGGAACGCCTCGCCTGGGCGAAAGGGCTGGCCGAAGAGCTGAGGAAAGAGCGCGACGGCCGGGAGGAGGACGACAGCGACGAGTGACCCCGCCCCTGTGCCCGCCCCCGTGCCCGTCCCTGTCTCCGTGGTCCCCGTGCTTCAGGAGGTGGCCAGCGCGTACGCCAGGAGCCACTCCACGCACTCGGTGACGTGCCGGGCGTGCCTGAGATCGGCGCCCCAGGCGTACAGGCCGTGGTCGGCCACGATGACGGCGGGCGTGCGCGGATCGTGGGCCGCCTCGAACCAGTCGCCCAGCTCGCCCATGTCCTGACTGTTGCCGATCACCGGGATGGTGACCTCGTCGTCGTGCGCCAGGCGGCCGATGCCCTTGAGCGTCTCCACGTCCCGCAGCAGCACCCCGCCCGGCCAGCGGCGCCCGGCCACGACCGCGTTGAGCGCGTGCACGTGCACGACCGCGTCCGCGCCGGTCAGCGCCGCCACCCGAGCATGCAGCCCGGCCTCGGCGGACGGCCTGAGCGGCTCGACCCCCTCCACGGCGACGGACTCCCCCCGCGGGCCGACCACGGCCACGTCGGTGGCCAACAGCTCGCCCTTGTCCAGGCCGCTGGCGGTGACGGCCAGCCGGAGCGGCTCGCGGGAGACCACCTCCGAGATGTTGCCCGAGGTGCCGCGCATCCAGCCGTACCCGGTGAAGCGGGCCGCCTCGACCGCCAGCCGGGCCCCGGAGGCGTGCACGTGGTCGGCGTCCAGCGGGGTCCCGGCGATGCCGGCGGGCCGATTCTCGACGGTGCTCATAGGTCGATCTCCTCGAAGGTCGTGACGACGGGGTGGGCGCCGAAGGGCACGGCGGCGTTCGGCTCGCCCGGTCTGCGCACGCCGGTGGTACGCCAGCCGGCCACCGCCGCGGCGTCCAGTTCGGCCGGGACGTCGGACAGGAACAGCGGCCCGGACGGCTCCCCGAGCGTCGCGGCGATCCGCTCGTACGAGGCGGGCTCCCGCTTCGGCCCGGCGTTCACGGTGTCGAACCAGTGGGTGACCAGCGACGACAGGTCTCCCTCCGCGGCGTGGGCGAACCACGGCCGCTGGCTCGACACCGCGCCGGAGGAGAACACCGCCAGCCGGTGCCCCGCCGCGTGCCAGGCGCGCAGCACGGGCGGCACGTCGGGGAAGAAGTGGGCGGTCAGCTCGCCGGCCGCGAAGCCCTCCGCCCAGATCCGCCCCTGCAGCGTCTTGAGCGGGGTGGCCTTGACGTCGCCGTCCATCCACCCGTGCAGCACCTTGACGGCCTCGGCCGTGGTGCCCGCGCCGATCCCGGCCAGCGCGGCGCGCACCTCGGGGTCATCGCGGTGCGCGTCGATGTGCGGGCCGAGCCGGGGGCGGGCGTAGGCGTACAGGCCCACGTGCACGGACTCCGTCGAGCTGGTCGTTCCCTCGATGTCGAGCACGATCGTCGTCATCGCGTCAGCACCTCCACGAAGTCGGCCACGAACCGGGACGCGTCCACCGCGGTGACCACCCGGGTCGCGGGCGCCGCCTCATAGGGGAAGGCCGGCGGCAGCCCGTCGTGCGTGCGCATCAGCCGGGCCCGCCACAGGAAGCCGTCGCCGCGCACGTTGACCGGCCCGTCCGTCCAGGCGGTCGCGAACGTGCGGTCGAGCAGCACACCCGCGGCCAGGGGGTCGTGCAGCGGGATGATCCGGCGGCCCCACTCGTTCTGGTAGAAGTCCAGGTACGCGTCCAGGATCTCGGTCGCGAACCGGGCCACCGGCGTCCCGGAGGCCCGCAGCGCGGCGATCGCGCGCTCGTCCAGGATCGTGCCCGCCGTCACGTTCACGCCCACCATGACCAGCTCGCGGCGCGGCGCCGAGAACACCGCCCGGGCCGCCTCGGGATCGTTGTTGACGTTGGCGTCGATCATCAGCAGGGTGCCCGGCGGGGCATAGGGGCCCGAGCCGCCCATCAGGACGACCGAGCGGTACTTGGTGCACAGCTCGGGGTCCAGGCGCAGGGCCAGCGCCAGGTTGGTGAGCGGGCCGAGGGCCAGCAGGTCGAGCTCGCCCGGCCGCTCGTTCGCCAGGCGTACCAGCAGCTCCGGGCCGGACTCCGCGGCCACCGCCGGCAGCGGCCGGTCGCGGCCGAGATCGCCCAGGCCGTCCTTGCCGTGCACGTATCCGGCGATGTGGGCGGGGCCGCGCAGCGGCTCGGCGGCGCCCCTGGCCACGGGCACGTCCAGGCCGAGCAGGCCGCCGACGTAACCGATGTTGCGGGTGGCGTCCTCCTCGGTGCAGTTGCCGTACACCGACGTGATCGCGACGATCTCGGCGTCGGGCCGGCCTGCCAGGTACAGCAGGGTGTGGGCATCGTCGATGCCGGTGTCGGTGTCGACCACGACGCGTCTCACAGGCTCTCCTTCACATGGTTCGGCTGGTAGACGCCGCGCTCGGTCACGATGCGGGTCACCAGATGGGGCGGGGTCACGTCGAATGCCGGGTAGTAGCCGCTCACGCCGTCGGCGGCGGTGCGGTGGCCGAGCGCGTACAGCACCTCGTCGCCGTCGCGCCGCTCGATCACCACGTCCCGGGCGGTCGGCGCCTGCGGGTCGGGTGCGTCGACCAGTGCGTAGAACGGCACGCCGAACGCGCCGGCCGCCAGCGCGACGCCGAGCGTGCCGACCTTGTTGATCACGTGGCCGTCCAGCGTCACGCGGTCGGCGGCGGTCAGCGCGACGTCGGCCATGCCGTCCGCCAGGGCGGCGGCGACCATGCCGTCCGTGATGAGCGTCGGCCGGTAGCCCATCTCGACCAGGGTGGCCGCGGTCAGCCGGGCACCTTGCAGGTACGGGCGGGTCTCGGTGCAGACGAACTCCAGCCGTTTCCCGGCCGCCTGCGCCGCGCGTACGGTGCCGATGAGGAAGGCGTCGGCCCAGCAGTGCGTGAGCACGCGGGCGCCGTCGGGGAGCAGCGAGGCGGCGTGCCCGCCGAGCGCCGCGCTGCGGGCGCGATACCCGTCGTCGTGCGCCCGCGCCGCGGCCTCGACCGCCGTGACCAGCTCGTCCCCTGCCAGTTCGTTCGCTTCCGGGAGCGTGGTGCCCACGGTCGCCGACAGGACGGCGTGCACGGCGTCCCTGATGTGGTTGTTCGTCGGCCGGGTGGCGACCAGCCGCGCGCCCACGGCGCGCAGCCGCCCGGCCGCCCGCCCCGGCGGCTCGTGCCGGGCCTCGCGCGCCCCCAGGACCATCCCCGCCGTCGTCGCGAACAGGGGCCCGGAGCTCTGCGTCACCATCCGCTCGATGGCGACCGCCACGTCCTCGCTGGTCGCGCAGCGCATCCAGCGCACCGTGAACGGATAGACGCGGCGATCGAGAATCTCCACGGCCTCTCCCGCGAACCGCACGGAATCGGCCAGTACGGGACCGGTCATACCGGCGTCTCCTTCCGTCGTGCCGCCGCCACCACGACCAGGGCGAGCAGCGTGATCAGGTACGGGGCCGCGTCGGCGGCCTGCTGCGGGAGCCCCAGCCCCTGCAGCCGGAACCCCAGCGCCTCCGCGGCCCCGAACAGCAGGCAGGCCCCCAGCCCCAGCCACGGCCGGGCGCCGGCGAGCATGACCGCGACCACGGCCACCCACCCGCGCCCCGCGCTCATCCCCTCGCTGAACAGCGTCACGTTGCCCAGCGCGAGCTGCGCTCCGCCGAGCCCGCACAGCGCGCCGGCGCCCAGCACCGCCGCGTGCCGGTAGAGCGGCACCCGCAGCCCGATCGACTCGGCCGCCTCCGCGTGCTGCCCGATGCCGCGCAGCCGCAGCCCGGAGCGGGCTCGTCCGAGCCACCAGGCCGTGGCGGCCACCAGCAGGAAAGCGGCCGGCACCAGCGGCGACTGGGATCCGGCCACGGGGGCGTCGAGCCCCAGCGCGGCCAGCGTCGGCAGCCCCGCGAGGCCGGGGGAGCCGAACGTGCCGCCGCTGCCGAAGATCTGGCGCATGAGGAACGCGGTCAGCCCGAGCGCCAGCAGGTTCGTGCCGACGGCCACCACGACGGGGTCGGCGCGGAACGTCACCGCCGGGACGGACAGCAGCAGGGCGTACAGGGTGGTGCACAGCACCGCGCCCGCCACGCCCAGCCAGGCGCTGCCCGTCAGATGGCTGAACAGCACCGCCGTGAACGCGCCCCACAGGAGCTGGCCCTCCAGGGCCATGTTGAAGACGCCCGCCACCGAGCAGAGCAGGCCGCCCAGGGCCGCCAGCACGACCGGCGCGGTGGCGGTCAGGACCGCCGCGAGGAACGTCGTCACGCTTTCCCCCTCGGCGGCCGGGCCTTGGCGACCGCCGCCACCGCGACGATCACGATGATCAGCCCCTGCACGATCTGGGTGAGCTGGCTCGGCACGCCCGCCTCCCGTTCCATCCCCTGGCCGCCGGCCTGCAGGATCGTCAGCGACGCCACCGCCAAGGGCACCGCCAGGGGGCGTCCCGCGGCCAGCAGCACCGCCGCGATCGCGGTGAACGTGTAGCCGGGCGCGGTCAGCGCGCCGTCCACGAACCGGTACGGGGCGCCCAGCACGATCAGGCCGCCCACCAGCCCGCCGAACGCGCCCCCGGCCGCCAGGGTCAGCGCGGCCAGCCGGTTCACCCGGACGCCGCCGTACCGGGCGAACTCGCGGTTGGCGCCGAGCGCGCGGATCTCGTACCCGGGGACCGTGCGGGCGTCGGCGAGCAGCCACAGCACCGTCAGGACGGTCACCAGGGGCAGCCCGATCGTCACGTACGTGCCGGCGCCGAGCGACGGCAACCGGGCCGCGTCCGGCAGGAGCGGCGTCTGCGCCAGCCCCGTCCCCTGCTCGGCCAGGGGGAAGCGGGCCAGGTAGGAGGCGAGCGACACCGCGGGCGCGCTCAGCAGCAGTGTGCTGACGATGGCCGGGATGCCGAGCCTCGTGTGCAGCGGCGCGGACAGGGCGGCGAGCAGCGCGCCCGCCAGCGCCGCGCCGGCCAGCGGGACGACGAACGAGCCCGCGCCCCCGGTCGACAGGGCCAGCGCGGCGGCCGTGATGCCGCCCAGCGCGAGCTGGCCGTCGCCGCCCAGGTTGAACTCGCCCGCCCGGAGGGGGATCGCGAACGCCACGGCCATGCCGAGGGTGGGAACGTAGGCGGCCACGGTGTATTCGAGGTTGCCGTCCATGAGCGCGCCGCGTACGAGGGCGGGGTAGGCGAGGGCCGGATCGACGCCGACGGCGAGCATGACGAGCGTGGTCAGCAGGAGCGCGCCCACCAGCGAGACGACGGCGGGCGCCGCCACGACCCGCCGCACGACGACGGTACGCACGTGCGAGGTCATCCGGCGCTCTCCCCGGCCGGCTCGCGCACGCCCGTCGCGCCGGTCATCGCGGCGCCGAGCCGCTCGTCGGTGGCCTGCGCCACCGGCAGGTCGGCGGTCAGGCGGCCCTCGAACATGACCAGCACCCGGTCGGCCAGGGCCCGCAGCTCCGACAGCTCGCTGGACTGCAGCAGCACCGCCCGCCCCGCGTCGCGGGCGGCGGTGAGCAGGGAGTGGATCTGCTCCTGGGCGCCCACGTCCACGCCCTGGGTGGGCTCCTCCACCACCAGCACGGGCGTGTCCCTGGACAGCTCCCTGGCCAGCACCGCCTTCTGGGCGTTGCCGCCGGACAACTGCGCGAGCGGCACCCGCACGGAGGGGGCCTTGATCGAGAACCGCTCGACCAGGGCGGTCGCCCGCCGGCGGACCCCGCCCGGGTCGAGGAGAAAACCGTGCTGGTCTCCCATCAGCAGGTTGTCGGCCAGCGACATGTCGGAGGCGGTGGCGCGCCCCGCACGGTCGCCAGGGACGTAGGCCACGCGCCGCTCCCTGGAGCCGCCCACGGGCCGCCCATCGAGGAGCACCGTGCCGGAGTGCGCGCGCCGGAGCCCGGCCACGGCGTCCACGAGCTCGCGCTGCCCGCTGCCCGCGACGCCCGCGACGCCGACGATCTCCCCGGGCCGCACCCCGAACGACACCCCGGCGACGGCGGCCACGCCGTCACGGTCGCGGACATGCAGGTCGCGCACCTCCAGCCGGTACGGGACGCCGTCGCCACCGGCCGACGCCCCCGTCCCGCCGGGATGCCCCGCGGCGGCGAGGGCAGACGCCTCTGAGACGGCGGGAGGCTCCGAGGTGGGGGGAGGTTCCGTGAGGGTGGCCGGTTCCCTGAGGGCGGGAGGCTCCATGAGGGTGGGTGGGGCGGCGGCGAGGGAGCGGCCGATCATCGCGCGGACCAGGTCGTCCGCCGACGTGCCCGCCGTCGGGAACCGTCCCGTCACCCGCCCGCCCCGCAGCACCGTGACCCGATCCGCCGCGGTCAGCACCTCGTCCAGCTTGTGCGTCACGAGCAGCACCGACACCCCCTCCCGGGCCAGCTCCCGCACCATGCGGAACAGCCCCGCGGCCTCGCCCGGGGTGAGCACGGCGGTGGGCTCGTCGAGGATCAGCACCTCGGCCCGCCGGTACAGCGCCTTGAGGATCTCCACCCGCTGACGCGTTCCGACCGGCAGGTCGCCGACGCGGGCTCCGGGGTCCACGCGGAGCCCGTACCGCTCGGCCAGGTCCGTGACCGAGCGCCGGGCGGCGGCGCGGTCGAGTACGCTGCGCCGCATCGGCTCGGCGCCGATGACCACGTTCTCGGCCACGCTCAGGCCGGGGAACAGCCGGAAGCGCTGGTGGACCATGCCGAGCCCGTGCGCGATCGCGTCGGCGGGAGAGCGCAGCCGCATCCGCGCCCCGGCGCGCAGCACGTGCCCGGCGTCGGGCCGGTGCAGGCCGTACAGGATCGACATGAGGGTGGACTTGCCGGCCCCGTTCTCGCCCACGACGGCGTGCACCTCGCCCCGCTCCACGGCCAGGTCGACGCCGTCGTTGGCGGTCACGCCGCCGAAGCGTTTGGTGATGCCGACCAGCTCGACGGCGGGGACGCTCACTGGTGCACCATCCTTGTGTCGGTAGTCGAGAGACTGCTGATGCACCCGAGGTGCCGCCGGGTCACCGCCCTGCTCGCTCGACCACTTG
>NZ_JBFAIM010000133.1:0-13213 GCF_040654715.1 Nonomuraea sp. NPDC050643
TGCGGCTGGCCGCCACCCCGCTGGCCGTCAACCCGGTCCTGGCGGCCCGGCTGGCGCTGGCGCGGGCCCGGTGGCCGCGCCTGGAGCTGAGCCTGCGCACGTGCGGCCGTGATCAGGTCCTGGCGACGGTCGCCGAGGGGCGGGCCGATCTGGGGCTGGCCGACGGTGTCGCCGCGCCGAGCGATCCGCTGCGCCTGCCGGACGCCGGGCCGATGACGACCGTCGGCGTGAGCGAGGAGGACCTGGTGGTGGCCCTGCCGGCCGGTCATCCGCTGGCCGGGCGGGCGGCGCTGCGGCTGGCCGACCTGGTGGACGCGCGCTGGCTGCAGACGCCGCTGTGCCCGCTGGAGCGGCTGCGGGATCTGGTGGGCGAGGGTTTCCCGGCGGGGGTGGACTATCAGGGCGATGACGTGCACACGGTGCTCAACCTGGTCGAGGCCGGTCACGGCCTGACGCTGCTGCCCGCCTCCGCCCTGCCCGCCTCCGCGTGCGGGGTGCCGCTGGCCGCGCCCCGGCTGGTGCACCGGGTGGAGCTGCTGCACGGCGCCCTGCCGCCCGGGGCGGCGGCCGACCTGGCCGGCACCGTCATGAGCGGCGTGTGACGGGCGGTGTGACGGGCGGTGTGATCGGGCCGGGACGGGCGCTCAGGCGTGCCAGCCGGTGACCCCGCCCGGCACCGGCGCGGCCGGGTCGTAGGGTTCGCGGGTGAAGACGAAGGTGTTGAGGTCGAGGTGGTCGGGCGCCACCCGCAGGGTCTCCCCGGCGTAGTAGCCGTCCAGGCCCAGCCAGGTCCCGTCGTCCTGCGGCACGAACCGTGAGGCCCGTCCGGCGCCGCCGACCGGCTCCAGCGACAGCCCCCGCTCGGGCAGCAGCCGCAGCGCGTACGGTTTGGGCCCCCAGTGCCACACCCCGGTCAGCGCGAGCAGGTCCGGGTCGGCCGCCGCGGGCCGCCATTCGTCGGGCAGGCGCGGTTCGTGCTCGTCGAGGATGTCGAGCAGGTCGTACAGGAGGGTGCCGCTCATCCCGGAGGTGGTGTTGGCCATGAACAGCACGCCGGCTCCGTCGCCGGGCTCGGCCCACACGGTGGCCAGGAAGCCGGGCATGGATCCGGTGTGCCCGGCCAGGCGGCGCCCGCGTGCCCGGGCGAGCTGCAGGCCGAGCCCGAATCCGGAGGTCCAGGTGTCGCCGTCGTCGACGCCGGCCGGTTCGCGCATCTCGGCGAGGGTGTCGGGGCAGAGCACGCCGCCGGTGTCGCCGCCGAGGAAGGCCGCCCATCGGGCCAGGTCGGCGGGGGTGGACCAGAGCTGCCCGGCCGGGCCCATGGCGTCGGCGTCGTGCTCGGGCTCGGTCAGCACCACGTCGGCCCACGGGTGCACGGCGTAGCCGGTGGCGTGGGGCGGGCGGGGGCGGGGGGTGGTGTCGTTCATGCCGAGCGGGTCGAGCACCTCGGCGCGCAGCGCCTTGAGCCAGGTGGTGCCGCGCAGGCGGCCGACGAGCTCGCCGAGCACGGCGAAGCCGACGTTGGAGTAGTGGAAGCGCCGCCCGGGCCGGTGTTTGAGCTCGCCGGGGCCGAGCCGGTCGAGCAGGTCGGCGGCGGGGACGCCGGGGGTGCGCTCCCACCAGGGGGTGGGCGGTTCGGCGGTCACCCCGGCGGTGTGCGACAGCAGGTGGGCGATGGTGAGGTGGCCCAGCCGGGTGCCGGGCAGGTGCCGTTCGAGGGGGTCGTTGAGGGTCAGCTCGCCCTCGTCGCGCAGCCGCATGACGACGACGGCGACCATGCTCTTGGTGATCGAGCCGAGGCGGTATTGGGTGGCGGCGGTCGGAGCCTGCGGTCCCGCGGGCCCGTCGATGCGGCCGCGTGCGCCGAACCACGCGAGCCGCCCGTCGCGGACGATCGCCGCCGTCAGCGACGGCACCCTGCACTCGGCCTGTTCGACGGCCAGTCTGCGCAGCAGGGCGCGCGCCGTCGGTTGTCCCACCTGCGTCATGAGCGACAAGAGTAGTCGCTAAACGAGCACCAGCCGCGGCCCGATCAGCTCGCCCTGATGGGGCTGCGGGTGGGCCTGGTCGTGGGAGTGGTGGCCGGCGTACCAGACGACGACGTTGGCGCCGTTGAGGTTCTCGCCGTTGAGGAAGCGGTCGAGCGCGGCGCGGTCGCGCGGGCCGGGGTTGCCGTCGTCGAGCTCGCGCGGGTGGTGGCGCAGGAACCACAGGTCCGACACCCCGTAGGCGTCGGCGGCGCCGTCGTACGGGCCCGGGTGGATCTGGTAGCCGCGGCCGGAGGACTTGTCGCGTACCTGCCAGTAGCGGGCGGGGTGGCGGCGCCTGCGGGAGGTCTCGCGGATGATCGGCACCGGTTCGGGGATGAGCGAGCCGGTGTCGTCGATCTGCTCGATGACGTCGTTGCCGGCGCCCTCGATGTCGAAGTCGAGCCGCCAGTAGGCGTGGTGGCGGTGGACGAGGCACGTCATGGGGTTGGCGGTGGCGGCGAATTCGACGTTGAGGATGGGCACGTGCGCCTGGCGCAGCACGAGCCGGCCGCGGTAGCGGACCTGGCGCAGTTCGACGCCGCCGCCCATGCCGGGGTTCTGCGGGGCCGAGGCGCGCGGGCGTACGACGAGCAGGTTCCACAGTTCGGTGGTGCCGCGGTGGACGCGCAGGCGTACCTGGTCGGGGCCGCCGCGGTCGGCGAGGGCGTCGATGCCGTCGGGGACGCTGCGCTCGCAGTCGTGGTGCATGCGCACGTTGACGCCGGCGGGTGTCCAGTCGACCCGGCGGCCGGAAAGGTCGACGGCCACGATGCGGTGGTGCAGGCCGGTGGGCTCGCTCGGGGTGTACAGGCCGAGGGTCACGCGGCGCACGGTGGTGCCGTCGGGGTTCTCGGTGTCGGCCAGGGGCGGCATGGGGCGGTAGACGACGACGTCGTCCCCGGTGGGGAAGCGGCGGTCGGCGCGCAGGATCGCGGCGGCGGCGACGAGTTCTTCGCGGCTGGGCTGCGGGCGGTGGGCGCTGGGCCGCAGTTCGGCGCGTTCGGGCCGGTCGAGGGTGCCGCGCAGTTCGATGGAGCGGTTGCCGGCCGGGTCGAACACGGTGGCCTGGAACGGGGCGTTCTCGCCGGGGTCGTGGCCGAGGCCGGGCGCGAAGGCGACGGTGAGCCGGGCGGGGTCGGCGACCTCGAGGGCCGCCAGCGCGTCGGGGTGGCCGGCGACCGCCTGGCGCAGCCGCTGCGGGGTCAGGCCGGTGCGGGGGACGGCTTCGAGCGTGAGGCGTACCTCGTCGGTCATGTCGGTTCTCCCCTGGCTGGTCTGGTCATCGGGAGGGGGCCTGGTCGAAGGTGTCGAGGATGGCGGCGGTGGCGTCCAGGTCGCGGGTGGTGCCGCCGAGCCGGGGGACGTCGAGGGAGCCGGGCCAGGTGTGGCCGCCGCCGTCGATCGTGTACAGGCGCAGTGTGGTGCCCCGAGGGCAGGATTTCCAGTCCTGGACGCGTACCTGGCCGGACAGCCGGCCCGCCGTGCGCCCGGAGCAGCCGAGCAGTTCGGCCCAGCCGCGCGCGGCCCGCTCGACCGGGGCGAGGGTGACGAGGTCGGCCAGGCCGCGCAGGTCGCCGGTGGCGTCCTGGAAGGGGTGGCCGCCGGTGTAGGGGACGATGCGGTCGGCGGTGCCGTGGAAGGCGACGATGGTGGTGGGCCGGGCACCGGGACAGGGCCGCACGATGTTGAGCCCCGCGACGGCGGCGACGCCGGCCAGGCGGCCGTCGAGGGCGCAGATCAGCCCGGCGGCCATGCCGGCGCCGAAGGACATGCCGGCGGCGAACGCGCGGCGGGGGTCGACGCACATCCGGTGTTCGAGGTGGTCCAGCAGCGCGGCCAGGAATCCGGTGTCGTCGGGGCCGCCGGTGTGGGGCAGGGTCCAGCCCATGCGGCCCTGGGCGGCCTGCGGGGTGGCCACGATGTAGCCGCGCGGCGGCCCGGCTTCGGGCAGGCGGCTGTAGATGGCCTGGCGGGCGGCGGTGGAGTTGAGGCCGTGCAGGTCGAGGACGACGGGGTGGGGGCCGTCGCCGTCGGGCGCCGCCAGCAGGAAGGTGCGTTCGAGGCCGCCGAAGGTGATCGTGTGGCGGCCGGGTGCGAGCGGTCGCGGGTCGGCGCAGCCGGAGGGGCCGGCCGTGGGTCGCGCGTGGGCGGGCGGGGAGGGCGGGGCGGGTGCGCCGGCGCAGCGGGGGGCGGCCAGCAGTGCCGCCGCCAGCAGGATGGTCAGGCGTGCGGGCATCGCGCCTCCCGAGGTCGTCCCCTGCCGGAAGTGTGCGCGACGGCGGGGCCGGCGCGCGAGCCCTGTGGCGGTGTGGCGCCCTACGGGGACGAAACGAACGGGCCGGAGACGTTCCCGTCTCCGGCCCGCGTCGTCGGCGGCCGTCTTGGGCGGCCGTCTTGGGCGGTCAGCGTGAGCGGTCCGCGCTGCCGAGGGTCTTGCGCCAGTGGAAGCCGCCGGGCAGGTTGACCGACAGCGTACGTCGGCCGTCTGCCGTACGGGTCACCCGGAACAGCCGGTTGCCCCAGCTGTGCCCCACGCCGCGGCGGGACAGGTTCAGCCGGAACGGGCCGAACTTGATCGACTTTCGGTAGCTCCAGCCCATATCGCATGTCCTCCATGTGCGTTCTCGGAGGACCTCCGACTACCCCAATGAGCCGCGACCTATCGGCTTCGGTAAAATTTCGATCTACCCTCCGGCCGCGGGCCCGTCCGACGGCCGCACCCGGCGCGTCATGGCGGTCCCGGCCTGCCCGCCGGGTTCTCAGTCGATGGAGTACCGGTACTGGAACCACCAGCCCGGGCGCGGATCGTAGCCGGGAATGCCGCTCACGGTGTAGAAGCAGGCCGAGGCGTAGACGTCTGGCGGGCTGTGGGTGTGGAAGCTGTAAAGGTTGCAGGGGGCTTCTTCGGTGAAGGGGCCTTGGTAGGCGGTGATGTACGTGCGGGCGGAGGCGGCCTGGGCGAGGCCGCCCGGCAGCGCGAGCGCACCGGTCAGGCCCATCGCAAGCGCCGCGATCCGCACTCGCCGTCCGGTCATTTCATGCTCCCTTCAGCAGGAATTTCCGCGTTTCCTTTTCCAGTGCCGTGAACATGATCCAGAACACCCATGATTTTGACACGAATTTCCAGCCGGGCGCAGGCCCCATTTCCCCACCCGAGGCTCCTGGGGCGGCTCCGCGTGTGTGCAGGGCAGATGGCGCACGCACCGGCTTTTGCGGCACCGGCGGCAGCGCAACCCGGACGGCTCATCCCGGCGCGTGAAAATGCGGAATTTTCAGCCGGGTCCAGGAAATCGGCGTGGGCCGGTCAGGGAGTGTCGGCACAATCGCGCCGTGCCACGAACACGAATTCGCCGCCCGGCCGGTCGGGTGCGTCGCGTACGTCCTCGACGACGAAGCCGTGCTCGTGCAGGTCCCGCTCGATCTCCTCACGGTCGCGGAAGCGAAGTGTCGAATCCGAGGTCAGCACGTCCCCGTCCGCGGCGAACACGTGCGTGCCCCGGAAGCTCACCAGCGGCAGGCTCACGTCCGTCAGCTCGGCCCAGGTCTCGACGCGGCCGACGCCCGGGATGTCCGTCACGCGGTAGGTGGTCTCGCGTGTCCACGCCGCCCACTCCTCCCACACGCGCCGCGCCGGATCGCGCGTCTCGAAGACGAGCCGGCCGCCGGGCCGCAGCGCCTCGTACGCGCCGCGCAGCGTGGTGCGCCATGCCTGCGGATCGGCGATCGCCTGGGCGACGTTCCCGGTCATCGTCACCAGGTCGATCCGCAGGGGCGGCAGGTCTCCCGCGTCGCCGTCGAGCCAGCGCACCCGCTCCGCGCCCGGCTTGCCCCGCGCGACGTCGACGGAGGCCCGCGCGGGATCGATCCCGGTGACCGTCATCCCGCGCTCGGCGAGCAGCAGCGCGAACACGCCCGTGCCGCACCCGATGTCCAGCACGGACCGCGCGCCGAACTCCCGCGCCATCGCGAGATACGCGTCGAGATCGCCGCGGTCCGGATCGAGCGGGTCGTAGATGGCGGCCAGGCGCGGATGCCCGAACATTGCGTCAACCATGGAGGCGAACGTATGCGGCCCCGGGCCCGCGCGGCCACCGCTTTGTCGGGCGACGGCGCCCGGCGGGTGCGGCGACGTGCGGCGTGGCGGTGTGCGGCGCGGGCGGCTTTCCCGGGGGAGGGGGTCTCGGTGGGCCCGTGCATCGGCCCGCTCTGCGGCTCGGCGATGCTGCTCTACTCTTGCGACGGAAAGCAGGCGGGAGAGGGGTTTGCGTGAAGCCGGGCGCGGATGGTTCACAGGTTTCGTCTCTCGATGCGGTGCTCGAACGCGTCACCTACGCCAATGAGGAGACCGGCTACACCATCGCCCGGGTGGCCACCGAGCGTGGTGGTTCGGAGTTGCTCACCGTCGTCGGGCCGCTGCTCGGCGCGCAGGTCGGGGAGTCGCTGCGGTTGCAGGGCCGCTGGTCCTCCCATCCCCGCTACGGCCGGCAGTTCGAGGTGTGGTCCTACACCACCGTGCTGCCCGCCACCGTGCAGGGCATCCGCCGCTACCTCGGCTCCGGGCTGATCAAGGGGATCGGGCCGAAGATGGCCGAGCGCATCGTCGACCATTTCGGCACCGACACCCTCGACGTCATCGAGCAGCGGCCCGAACGCCTGGTCGAGGTGCCGGGGCTCGGTCCCAAGCGCACGAAGATGATCGCCGCCGCCTGGGAGGAGCAGAAGATCATCAAGGAGGTGATGATCTTCTTGCAGGGGGTCGGCGTGTCCACGTCCATCGCGGTGCGCATCTTCAAGCAGTACGGCGACACCTCCATCTCCGTCGTCCGGACCCAGCCGTACAAGCTCGCCGACGACGTGTGGGGGATCGGCTTCAAGACGGCCGACACCATCGCCCAGGCCGTCGGCATCCCCCACGACAGTCCCGAGCGCGTCAAGGCGGGCCTGCGGTACACGCTGTCGCAGGCGGCCGACGACGGCCACTGCTATCTGCCGGCCCCCAACCTCGTGGGCGACGCGGTCAAGATCCTCGAGGTGCCCGCCGACCTGGTCTCGGCCTGCCTGGAGGAGCTCGTCACGGCCGAGGGCGTCGTGCGCGAGGAGATCCCCGCCGGAGAGAACGTCGTACCGGCGGTCTATCTGCCGCCCTTCCACCGCGCCGAGATGTCGCTCGCCTCCGGCCTGCTGTCGCTGCTCGGCAACGGCCACGACCGGCTCAAGGCGTTCGCCGACGTCGACTGGGAGCGCGCCGAGGGCTGGCTGCACGGCCAGACCGGCGCGGAGCTGGCCGCCGAGCAGCGTCAGGCCGTCCGCCTGGCCCTGACGGAGAAGGTCGCCGTGCTGACCGGCGGTCCCGGTTGCGGCAAGAGCTTCACCGTGCGCTCGATCGTGCTGCTGGCCCGCGCCAAGCGCGCCAAGGTCATCCTGGCCGCCCCGACCGGCCGGGCCGCCAAGCGCCTGGCGGAGCTGACCGGTCACGAGGCCACCACGGTGCACCGGCTGCTGCAGTTGCGGCCCGGCGGTGAGGCCACCTTCGACCGCGACAACCCGCTCGACGCCGATCTGGTCGTCGTCGACGAGGCGTCCATGCTGGACCTGCTGCTGGCCAACAAGCTCGTCAAGGCGGTGGCGCCGGGCGCTCACCTGCTGTTCGTCGGCGACGTCGACCAGTTGCCGTCCGTCGGCGCGGGCGAGGTGCTCAAAGACCTGCTGGGCGCCGGCGACATCCCCCGCGTACGGCTGACGCAGATCTTCCGCCAGGCCCAGGAGTCCGGTGTCGTCGTCAACGCCCACCGGGTCAACACCGGCCGTCACCCCGTCCTGGAGGGCATGCGGGACTTCTTCCTGTTCCCCTGCGAGGAGCCGGAGGAGATCGCCGCCCTGACCGTCGACGTCGTCGCCCGCCGCATCCCGCGCAAGTTCCGTCTCGATCCGCGCCGCGACGTCCAGGTGCTGGCGCCCATGCACCGGGGGGCGGCCGGCGCGGGCGCGCTCAACTCCGCCCTGCAGGAGGCCCTGACCCCCGCGCGGGAAGGCATGCCGGAACGCCGCTCCGGCGGGCGGGTCTTCCGCGTCGGCGACAAGGTCACCCAGTTGCGCAACAACTACGACAAGGGCGCGGCGGGGGTGTTCAACGGCACCGTGGGCATCGTCACCGCCATCCAGCCCGACGAGCAGAAGCTGACCGTCCTGACCGACGAGGAGGAGTCGGTCGACTACGCCTTCGACGAACTCGACGAGCTCGCCCACGCCTACGCCGTCTCCATCCACCGTTCCCAGGGCAGCGAGTATCCGGCCGTGGTGATCCCGCTGGCCACGAGCGCCTGGATGATGCTGCAGCGCAACCTGCTCTACACCGCCATCACGCGGGCCAAGAGGCTCGTGGTGATCGTGGGGTCGCGGCGGGCGCTGGCGCAGGCCGTACGGACCAAGGGGGCGGGCCGCCGGCACACCGGCCTCACCCATCGCCTCACCCGGCGGTGACCAGCGGCAAGTGATGGAAATGTGACCGAACTCTCCCAAATGATTCCGCGTCTTACATGCAGGAGCATTAAGGTTTTTGAGGTGCCTTTTGGTGCCCTTGGGGAGAGGACGATCTTGAACATCGCGCACGCTTGGAGGAGACCCACCAGCGCCGCCGCACTGCTCGCCGTGGCGGCCTTGACGGCGTCATGCTCAGGTGGCGGCGCCGCGGGCCCCGGGCCCGACACGCCCGAGGGCACGATCGTGGCCACTCCCCAAGCGCCCACCGTCAAGATCACCCCCGCCGAGGGCACGAGCAAGGTCAGCCCCGACAAGAAGGTCGTCGTCACCGCCGCCGGCGGCGCCCTCGAGGACGTCACCGTCGAGGCCGGCGGCGAGCAGGTCGACGGCGCGTACAACACCGACAAGACCCGCTGGACGTCCAAGACGCCGCTGAAGCCCTCGACCAGCTACAACGTCTCGGCCAAGGCCGGCGCGACGACCGCCACCAGCACCTTCACCACCGCCAAGCCCGAGCGCGCCCTGCAGGTCGCCGACGTCACCCCCAACGCCAAGGGCGAGACCCTGGGGGTCGGCGCCCCCATCATCGTCACCTTCAACCAGCCCGTCACCAACAAGGCCACCATCGAGCGCGCCCTCGAGGTCGACGCGGAAAAGCCCGTCCAGGGCGCCTGGCGCTGGATCAACGACACCGTCGTCATCTACCGCACCGCCAAATACTGGCCGGCCCACCAGAAGGTCACCTTCAACGCCAACATCACCGGCATCAAGGCCGGCAAGGGCCTGTACGGGGTCAAGGACTACACCGCCGGCCTCAAGATCGGCGCCAAGCAGATCAGCAAGGTCGACGCCGCCAAGCACATGATGTACGTCTACAAGGACGGCAAGCGCGTCCAGTCCATGCGCATCAGCGCCGGCATGGCCACCACCCGCGAATACACCACCACCAGCGGCGTGCACCTGACCATGGAACGCGGCAATCCCGTCCGCATGATCTCGCCGGGCCGCAAGAAGGGCGACCCCGGCTTCTACGACGTCATGATCGACCACGCCGTGCGCATCTCCAACTCCGGCGAGTACGTCCACGCCAAGAACAACGTCTGGGCCCAGGGCGTGCGCAACGTCAGCCACGGCTGCATCAACGCCCGCCCCGACCAGGCCCGCTGGTTCTACGACAACGTCCAGCGCGGCGACGTCGTCGACATCACCGGCACCGACCGCGCCCTGGAGTGGAACAACGGCTGGGGATTCTGGCAGATGCCGTTCTCCCAGTGGAAGAAGGGCAGCGCCCTGAACGGCAAGAGCGGAAAGTCCTGATGCGCGTACGTGAGGGTCGTGACGGGGACGTGCCCGTCGTGCTGTCCATGTTCGACAGTGCCGTGGCCTGGCTGGCCGCCCAGGGCCGTACCGGCCAGTGGGGCGAGCGGCCCTTCACCGGTGACGATCGGCGTACCCGGCAGGTGGCCGACTGGCTGGCGGGCGGCGGCATGCGCATCGCCGAACGCGACGGCCAGGCGGCCGGCTGCGTCGTCGTCGGCGCCGCCCACGACTACGTCACGCCCGCCACCGAGCCGGAGCTGTACGTCCAGGCCCTGGTGACCGACCGCCGCCACGCCGGCCACGGCGTCGGCCGCACCCTGCTCGACTGGGCCGCCGGTGAGGCCCGGGCCCGTGGCGTGGACCTGCTGCGGGTCGACTGCTACGCCGGGGACGACGAACGCCTGGTGGCCTTCTACGAAGGCTGCGGCTTCACCCGCGCCGCCCCGTTCACGGTGGGCACGTGGCCGGGCATGCTCCTGCACCGCCGCCTGACCGCCGCCTGACCCCCGCCTAAGAACCCGCCTAAGAACCCGCCTGAGCCCGCCGCCCGTGCCGAAGAGCGCCGGGGGTTCGCCCGTGACGACATCATGGGCCGGTTCTCTCTGTGCCGCCGGCTTGGCGTCGTCCCGCTCCAGTTGTTCGCTTTCCAGGCGGTCTACGCCGTCGCCTCGCACGTCGAAGGCGGTACGCCGATCGGCAGTGCCTTTCCGCCGCCGTACCTGCTGCTGTGGGCGGGGTCGATCGTGGCCGCGGGGCTCGCCCTCACGGTGATCTTCCCCCTCCACCGGCCGCCTGGCCTGCCGAAAGATGCTCGCCAGGCACGGGTCTTAGCCCGTCCGGCTCCGCCGATCACCCCCGCCTGCCGTACCGGCTATGCAAGCGCATAGTATGCTTCCCAAGCGAACAACTCACTATGCGCTTGGATAGGAGATGGGGAACGGTGACGACCCCACGACCCGACCCTGAAGACCTGACCGCCCGCGCGCGGATCCGAGACGCCGCCCTGCGGCATTTCGGGGAGCACGGCTTCGAGGGCGCGACCACCCGGGCGATCGCCGAGACCGCCGGCGTCTCCCCGGGCCTGCTGCGCCACCACTTCGGGACCAAACAGGAGCTGCGCGAGGCGTGCGACGCGTACCTGGTCAAACTGATCAGCGGAATCAACGAGGAGGCCGGCGCCGCCACCCCCGCCGACGGCGTCAACCACGTCGCCGCCGCCATGGCGGCCCTCGGCCCCTACCAGCGCTACCTGGCGCGCGCCCTGACCGAGGGACGGGCCGAGCCGGTGTTCGACGCGATGGTCCGGATGAGCGAGCACTGGCTCGCGAGGCTCGACGAGCGCCGCGACGACCCGCCCTTCACCGGCCGCAAGGCCAGGGCGACGGTGGGCACCGCGATGGCGCTGGCCGTCGGGATCCTCCACCAGCACGTGTCCCGGGGGCTCGGCGCCGACATCGCCGGCGAGGAGGGCGCCCACCTGCTCGCCCTGACCGTGCTCGACCTCTACTCCCACCCCTGGCTCAGCCCGGACGAGGCCGCCGCCTACCGCGACGCCCTGGACACCACCCGCACAGGCGCCGGGGCCGCACCCCGTCCTACCGAACCCCGTCCGACCGAGGAGAACCCTGATGCATGACGCGATAGCGGTGACCGGCCTGGTCAAGAGCTTCGGCGCGACCCGCGCCCTCGACGGCCTCGACCTCACCGTGGGCACCGGCGAGGTCCACGGTTTCCTGGGGCCGAACGGCGCGGGCAAGAGCACCACGATCCGGATCCTGCTCGGCCTGCTCCGCGCCGACGCCGGCACCGCCCGGCTGCTCGGCGGCGACCCGTGGGCGGAGGCGACGGACCTGCACCGCAGGCTGGCCTACGTGCCCGGCGACGTCACCCTGTGGCCGCACCTGTCCGGCGGCGAGGTGATCGACCTGCTCGGACGGCTGCGCGGCGGGCTCGACGAGCGGCGCCGCGCAGCATTACTGAAGCGCTTCGACCTCGACCCCCGCAAGAAGGGCCGCACCTACTCCAAGGGCAACCGGCAGAAGGTCGCCCTGATCGCCGCCCTGGCCTGCGACGTCGAACTGCTCATCCTCGACGAGCCCACCTCCGGCCTGGACCCCCTGATGGAGGAGGTGTTCCGCGACGCCGTCCGGGAGGAGCGCGACCGTGGCCGCACGGTGCTGCTGTCCAGCCACATCCTGGCCGAGGTCGAGGCCCTGTGCGACCGGGTGACCATCATCAAGGACGGCCGCGCGGTCGAGAGCGGCACCCTGGCCGGCCTGCGCCATCTCACCCGCACCTCCATCCAGGCCGACCTCGCGGGGCCGGCGGACGGGCTGGCCGGCCTGCCCGGCGTGCACGACCTGCGCGCCGAGGGCGGCCGGGTGCGGTTCGACGTCGACACCACCGCCCTGGACGATGTGCTGCGCCGTCTCACCGACGCCGGGGTACGCGGCCTCGTCAGCCGGCCGCCCACCCTGGAGGAGCTGTTCCTGCGGCACTACGCCCCCACCGGCGACGGTGAGCACGCGCAGGCGACCCGATGACCGGCACCGGCCGGCTGGTACGCCTGGCGCTGCGCCGGGAACGAGCCATCGCCCCCTGGTGGATCCTGCTGATCGTGACCCTGGCCCTGACGATGGTCGCCTACGTCACCAACGCCATGGGCACCGACGAGCTGAAACTCGCCTACCTGGACGCCATCCGCCGCAGCGCCTTCCTGTCCGCGCTCGGCGGCGGCATCCCCGAACCACGCCTGGACGTGCTCGCCACCTGGCGCAGCGGCGGGTTCCTGTACGTGGCGAGCGCGTTCGCCGCGGTCATGTCGGTCGTCCGGCACACCCGCAGGGAGGAGGACGCCGGCCGCGGCGAGCTCATCTGCTCGGCCGTGGTGGGCCGCCACGCCCCGCTGAGCGCCGCGCTGCTGACGGCGGGGGCGATCAGCCTGGCCGGCGGATCGCTGACCGCCGCCGCGCTGATCGCGATCGGGTTCGAGCCGATCGGCTCGCTGGCCTACGGGGCCGCCGTCACGCTGGCGGGCTGGGTGTTCGCCGGCGTCGCCGCCGTCGCCGCGCAACTCGCCCGAAACGCCCGTACGGCCACCACGATCGGCCTGTCCGCGCTCGCCCTCGCGTACGTGACGCGCTACGCCGGCGACGCCACCGGGCAGCGCTGGCTGACGTGGCTGTCCCCGATCGGCTGGGGCCACCTGGTCCGGGCCTACCAGGACGAACGCTGGTGGATGCTCGGGGTGTCGCTCCTGGCGGCCGGGCTGTCGGCGGCGCTGGCGTACCGGCTGCGCGGCCGGCGCGACCTCGGGGCCGGGCTGCTGCCCGAACGCCTCGGCCGCGCCCGGGCGCCGCGGCTGCGCGGCCCGGTCAGCCTGG
>NZ_JBFAIM010000134.1:0-12874 GCF_040654715.1 Nonomuraea sp. NPDC050643
GGGGCGCTGGCGAACTATGTGGCTTCGGTGCCGGGCCGGCTCGGGATGTCCGGTGGCCGGTATGCGCTGGTGCAGGGTCAGGCGACCGACCTTGGGAACACGGTGGTGTTCGCCAGCCTGGCCACGGGTGGGCAACTGCACATCGTGGGTGAGGAGGCGGCCACCGACCCGGCGGCGTTGAGTGCGTTGCTGGTCGAGCGGCGCATCGACTTCGTGAAGATGGTTCCCTCGCACCTGGCGGCGCTGGGCGTGTCCGCCGAGTTGTTGCCCGGCAGGTTGCTGGTGCTGGGTGGGGAGGCCGCCGCTCCGGGTTGGATCGACGAGCTGCTGGCGGTGGCCGGGCAGCGTGGTTGTGCGGTGTTCAACCACTACGGCCCGACCGAGGCGACGATCGGTGTGGCCACCACCCGCCTGCACGGCGGACAGGTCCCCGTCGGATCGCCGGTGGCCAACACGAGCCTGTACATCCTGGACGAACACTTGACACCCGTCCCGCCGGGCGTCACCGGAGAGCTGTACATCGCCGGGGCGCAGCTCGCGCGGGGTTATCTCGGGCGTGCCGGGTTGACGGCGGAGCGGTTCGTGGCCTGCCCCTTCGGCGGCGGGCGCATGTACCGCACGGGTGACCGGGCCCGCTGGACCGGCGACGGCCAGGTGGTCTTCGCGGGCCGGGTGGACGACCAGGTCAAGATCCGCGGCTTCCGGGTGGAACCCGGCGAGGTCAGCGCCGTGCTGGCGACCTGTCCGGGCGTGGAACAGGTGGCCGTGGTGGCTCGTGAAGAGATGCCCGGGGATGTGCGACTGGTCGCCTACCTGGTGGCCGGCGACGCCGAGAGCGCGACCGAGTTGCCGGCGGTGGTGCGCCGGTTCGCGGGTGAGCGGTTGCCCGAGCACATGGTCCCCTCCGCCTGGGTGGTCCTGGACGCGCTGCCGCTGACCGGCAACGGCAAACTCGACCGCCGCGCCCTGCCCGCCCCCGACCTGGCCGCCACGGCCGGCGCCGGACGCGGGCCCGCCAACGCGCGGGAGGAGGCGCTGTGCGCCGCGTTCACCGAGGTCCTCGGGGTCGAGGGCGTCAGCGTGGACGACGACTTCTTCGACCTCGGCGGCCACTCCCTGCTCGCCGTCCGCCTGGTCAGCCGCATCCGCGCCCTGCTCGGCGCGGACGTCCAGGTCCGTACGCTGTTCGACGCCCCCACGGTCGCGAGCCTCGCCCAGCAGATCGGCGAGGAGAAGAGCACCAGGCCCGCCCTGCGCCCCATGCGCGACCGCTGACAATCATCCCCGCGAGCGTTCAACTGCCGCTTCAGCGCAGTTGAACGCCGCACATTAGCGCGACGAATGCGCGGCATTGTTCATCTGCCGAGGCATACGCCATAGTGGACCCCGGCGAAACGACAATGCCCGGGCCGGTGATTTATGTTTTCGCCGCCTCGCCATTCTTTATTAATTTGCTGAGTCATGTTTCAGCGGCTTTTCCGCCCCAAGAACGTCACTGGACAACGTGAGCAAAAGGGGTCTTGATGATTCCGTTGTCATTCGCACAGCGCCGGTTGTGGTTCATCGAGCGGCTCGACGGCCCGAGCGCGACCTACAACATCCCGGTGGCGCTGCGGCTGACGGGCCGGGTGGACAAGCGGGCGCTGGCCGCCGCGTTGCGCGACGTCTTGGAACGGCACGAGGTGCTGCGGACGGTGATCGGCGTGGCCGACGGCGAGCCGTACCAGCGCATCCTCGGCATGGACGGCCTCGAATGGGAGCTTGGCCTGGTCGACCTGCCCCCGACCGCCACGCCCGCTGACCTGGCCGCGGCGGTCGGCGACGTCTTCGAGCACACCTTCGACCTGGCCGTCGAGGCGCCCATCAAGGCGTCGCTGTTCTCGGCCGGGCCGGACGAGCACGTGCTGGCCGTGGTGATGCACCACATCGCCGGTGACGGCTGGTCGAAGGGGCCGCTGGCCCGCGACGTCTCCGTGGCGTACGCGGCCCGCCGCGAAGGTCGCGCCCCGGAGTGGGAGCCGCTGCCCGTCCAGTACGCCGACTACACCCTGTGGCAGCGTGAGCTGCTCGGCGACGAGAACGACCCGCACAGCGTGATGTCGCGCCAGCTCGCCTACTGGCGGGAGGCGCTGGCCGGAGCGCCGGAGGAGCTGGCGCTGCCGTTCGACCTGCCGCGCCCGCCGGTCGCCTCGCACCGCGGGCACAGCGCGCCGTTCGAGATACCGGCGGACACCCACGCCCGGCTGGCCGAGGTGGCGCGCGCCGAGGGCGTCACGACGTACATGGTGGTGCAGGCGGCGCTGGCGATGATGCTGTCGCGGCTGGGCGCGGGCACCGACGTCCCGATCGGGCAGGTGGTGGCCGGGCGCACCGACGTCGCGCTGGAGGACCTGGTCGGCTTCTTCGTCAACACGCTGGTGCTGCGTACCGACCTGTCGGGCGACCCCGACTTCCGCCAGGTGCTCGCCCGGGTGCGGGAGACGAGCCTGTCGGCGTTCTCCCACCAGGACGTGCCGTTCGAGAAGCTCGTGGAGGAGCTGACGCCGAGCCGCTCGCTGGCCCGCCACCCGCTGTTCCAGGTGCTGCTCACCGTGCAGAACGTCGCGCACGCGGCCGTCGACCTGCCGGGCGTGCGCGCCGGCGGCGTCTCGGACGCGCTCTCCGGCGGAGACGACGGCGGCGGCGCGGTGTCGAGGTTCGACGTGGAGGTCAGCGTCGGCGAGCTGTTCGGCGCCGGCGGCGAACCGGCCGGGTTGCGCGGCTCGGTGATCGTGGCGGCGGACGTGTTCACCGCGAGGTCGGCCGCGCTGCTCGCCGAACGGCTGTGCCGCGTGATCGAGCTGCTGACCGGCGAGCCGGAGACCCGGCTGAGCGAGACCGGCGTGCTCGGCGAGGACGAGCGCCGCAGGATGCTCGTCGAGTGGAACGCCACGGCCGCCGAGATCCCGCCGGCCACGGTGCCGGAGCTGTTCGCGGCCCAGGCCCTGCGCACGCCCGACGCGGCCGCGGTCGTGTTCGAGGGCGCCGAGGTGACGTACGCGGAGCTCGACGCCCGAGCCAACCGGCTCGCCCACCACCTGAACGCGCTCGGCGTCGGCCCGGAGTCGGTGGTGGGCCTGTGCCTGCCGCGCGGCGCCGGCATCGTGACCGCGATCCTGGCCGTGTGGAAGGCCGGCGGCGCGTACGTGCCGCTCGACCCCGCGCACCCGTCCGACCGGCTGGCCTTCGCCGTGGCCGACAGCAGGGCGCGCGTGCTGGTCTGCGACCGGGAAGAGGTGGCCGAAGGACTCGGCGCCGCGCACGTGGTCCGGCTCGACGACCCCCGCCTGGACGCCTGCCCGGCCACCGAGCCGCCGGCGCGGGCCGGGGCCGGCGAGCTGGCGTACGTCATCTACACCTCCGGCTCGACCGGGCGGCCCAAGGGTGTGGCGGTCGAGCACGCCTCCCTGGCCAACCTCGTCTCGGTGTTCGGGCCGCTGATGGAGGTGGGGCCGGGCGTGCCGGTGCTGCAGTTCGCCTCGTTCACGTTCGACGCGTCGGTGCTGGACGTGGCGGTGACCCTGGCGTGCGGCGGCACGCTGGTGGTGGCGAGCGCGGCCGAACGGGCGGAGCCGGCCCTGCTGCGCTCGCTCGTCGAGACCACCGGCGTGCGGTCGGCCAGCGTGGTGCCCTCGCTGCTGGCGGTCCTGGAGACGGACGACCTGGCCGGCGTCGGGGCGATGGTCGTGGGCTCGGAGGACATCCCGCCCGGCCTGGCCCGCACGTGGGCGCGGGAGCGGCGGCTCGTCCACGCGTACGGGCCGACCGAGGGGACCGTGATCACCGCGGCCGGGCGGGTGGACCCCGCCGGGGACGGCGCGGTGCCGTTCGGCGGGCCCCTCACCAACACCCGCATGTTCGTGCTGGACGACTTCCTGGAACCGGTCGCGCCCGGCGTCGCGGGCGAGCTCTACATCGCCGGCGCCCAGGTCGCCCGGGGTTACGTGGGACGCCCCGCCCTGACCGCCGAACGGTTCGTGGCCTCCCCCTTCGAGACGGGCGAGCGGCTCTACCGGACCGGCGACCTGGTCCGGTGGACCGAGGACGGCCGGCTCGTCTTCGGCGGGCGCGCCGACGAGCAGGTCAAGGTCCGCGGGTTCCGGATCGAGCCGGGCGAGGTGCAGGCCGCCGTCGCCGCCCATCCCGCGGTGGCGCGCGCGGTCGTGGTCGCGCGCGAGGACACGCCGGGCGAGACGCGCCTGGTCGCCTACGTCGTGCCCGCCGGCGACCCGGCCGGCCTGCCCGAATCCGTGCGCGGCTTCACGGCCGGGCGGCTGCCGGAGTACATGGTCCCCTCGGCCGTGGTCGTCCTGGACGATCTGCCGCTGACGCCGAACGGCAAGCTGGACCGCCGCGCCCTGCCCGCCCCCGAGCACATCGCCGGCGCCGGCCGCCGCCCCGCGAACGCCCGGGAGGAGCTCGTCTGCGCGGCCTTCGCCGAGGTGCTGGGGCTGCCCGAGGTCGGCGTGGAGGACGACTTCTTCACACTGGGCGGCCACTCGCTGCTGGCCATCCGCCTGGTGGAACGGCTGCGCGAGCGCGGGGTCGAGGTGTCGGTTCGTGCGCTGTTCCAGGCCCCGACCCCGGCCGGCCTCGCCTGGTCGTCGGGCGCGGCACCGGCCACCGTGCCGGACAACCTGATCCCGGCCGGCGCCACCGAGATCACCCCCGAGATGCTGCCGCTGGTGGAGCTGACGAGCGAGGAGATCGAACGCGTCGTCGCCACCGTCGAAGGCGGCGCGGCCAACGTCGCCGACGTCTACCCGCTGGCCCCGCTGCAGGAGGGCCTGCTCTTCCACCACCTGCTGGCCGGCGGCGGCGACGACGCGTACGCGCTCCCGACCGTCGCCGAGTTCGACTCCCGCGACCGGCTCGACGCCTTTCTCGACGCGCTGAGCCGCGTGGTGGAGCGCCACGACATCCTCAGGACCGGGATCGTCTGGGACGGGCTGCGCGAACCCGTACAGGTGGTGTGGCGCCACGCCGCCCTGCCCGTCGAGGAGGTGACCCTGCGCGGCGCCGACCCGGTGGCCGACCCGGTGGCCGAGCTGGTGGCGGCCGGCGGGTCGTCGATGGACCTGAGCCGTGCCCCGCTGATCAGGGTGCACACGGCCGCCAGGCCCGGCGGCGACGGCCGGTGGCTGGCCCTGCTCCGCATCCACCACATGGTGCAGGACCACACGGCCAAGGAGGTCCTGCTCGACGAGGTGCGGGCCTTCCTCACCGGGCACGGCGACGCGCTGCCCGAGCCGCTGCCGTTCCGCACCTTCGTGGCCCAGGCCCGCGGCGGGGCCGAGGTGGACGAGCACGCGCGGTACTTCGCCGGGCTGCTGGGCGACGTCCGGGAGCCGACGGCGCCGTACGGGCTGATGGACGCGCGTGGCGACGGCGCCGGGGTGGTGCGGGAGGAGCTCGGCCTCTCCCCGGAGCTGACCGCCCGGCTGCGGGACGCCGCGCTCCGCATGGGCGTCAGCCCCGCACCGGTCATGCACGTGGCCTGGGCCCGCGCGCTCGCCGCCGTCAGCGGCCGGGCCGACGTGGTCTTCGGGACCGTGCTGTTCGGCCGGATGAACGCCGGCCTGGGATCCGACCGCGTGCCCGGCCCGTTCATGAACACCCTTCCCGTACGGGTGCGCACGGACGAGCCGGGCGTCCTGGCCGCCGTGTCGGCGATGCGCGACCAGCTCGGGGAACTGCTGGAACACGAGCACGCATCCCTGGCCGTCGCCCAGCGGGCCAGCGGGGTCGCCGGTGACACACCCCTGTTCACCTCGTTCTTCAACTACCGGCGCAACACCGGCGGCGGCCGTCCCGGGACCCGGATCGAGGGCGTCCGCACGGTCTTCACGCACGACCGCACCAACTATCCGCTGGCCGTGGCCGTCAACGACGACGGCGGCGCGCTGTCGCTGACCGTGGACGCGGTCGCGCCCATCGACCCCCGCGCGGTGGCACGGCTGGTGCGCACCGCCACGGCCAACCTCGTGTCCGCGCTGGAGTCGGCGCTGGACGGCGGTCCCGAGCTGCCGCTGAGCGGCCTGGACGTGCTGGACGCCGGGGAGCGGCGGCGGGTGCTGGAGGAGTGGAACGACACGGCCGGTGATGTCGGCGCTCCGGTGGTGGAGTTGTTCGAGGCGCAGGCGGTTCGGACGCCGGGTGCGGTGGCGGTGGTTTGTGGTGGGGTGGAGTTTTCGTATGGGGAGGTGGGTGAGCGGGCTGATCGGCTGGCGCGGGTGCTGGTTTCTGAGGGGGTGGGTGTCGAGTCGGTGGTGGGGGTGTGTCTGGAGCGTGGGGTTGATCTTGTCGTCGCGTTGCTGGCGGTGTGGAAGGCGGGGGCCGGTTATGTGCCGATCGATCCTGGTCAGCCGGTGGAGCGGATCGCGTACCTGCTGGCCGACAGCCGGGCGGCGCTGACGGTCACGAGCACGGAGATCGCCGAGGAGTTGCCGGCGGGCCGGGCCCGGCTGCTCGTGCTCGACGACCCGGTGACGAGGCTGCGGCTGGCGGCGGCCCCTGCCGTGCGGCCCGAACGGGCGATCGCCGGCGGGCAGGTGGCGTACGTCATCTACACGTCGGGCTCGACGGGTCGGCCGAAGGGTGTGGTGGTGACGCAGGCGGGGCTGGCGAATTACGTGGGGTGGGCGTCTGGTGCTTATGGGGTGGGTGAAGGGGCGCCGTTGCATTCGTCGGTGGCCTTCGATCTGACGGTGACGAGTTTGTGGGTGCCGTTGGTGTCGGGGGCGGCGGTGGTGGTGAGCGTCGAAGGCACCGCCGAGGCTCTGGCCGGGGTGTTGTCGGACGGGCTGGGGTTGGTGAAGGTCGTTCCGGCGCATTTGGCGTTGCTGGCCGAGGTGATGCCGGGGGATGCCGGGCGGACGTGGGTGGTGGGCGGTGAGGCGTTGCCGGGTGCTTTGGTGCGGTCGTGGCTGGCGCGGTCTCCCGAGTCCGTGGTGGTGAACGAGTACGGGCCGACGGAGACGGTGGTCGGCTGTTGTGCGTACGAAGTGCGGGCGGGCACCGAGGTCGGGGAGTCGGTGCCGATCGGGCGGCCGATCGCGAACTGCCGGTTGTATGTGCTGGATGAGTGGTTGCGGCCGGTTCCGCCTGGGGTGGCGGGTGAGTTGTACATCGCCGGGGCGCAGGTGGCCCGGGGGTATGCGGGGCGGGCGGATCTGACGGCCGAGCGTTTCGTGGCCTGCCCGTACGAGCCTGGTGTCCGGATGTACCGCAGTGGTGACGTCGCCCGCTGGAGCGGTGACGGGAACCTGGAGTATCTCGGGCGGGCCGACGATCAGGTGAAGATCCGCGGCTTCCGGATCGAGCCGGGCGAGGTGCAGGCCGTGGTGGCCGGGCATCCGCTGGTGTCCCAGGCCGTGGTGACCGCCAGACAGGACCTCCCCGGCGACACCCGCCTCGTCGCCTATGTCGTCGGCGACGTGCGACCCGACCTGGTACGGAGCTACGCCGCCGAACGGCTGCCCGACTACATGGTGCCGTCCGCGGTGGTCGTGCTCGACGCGCTGCCGCTGACCGCGAACGGCAAGGTGGACCGCAGGGCCCTGCCGGCGCTGGAGCAGAAGACGGGCGCGGGCCGGGCCCCGGCCACCGTACGGGAGGAGCTGCTCTGCCGGGCCTTCGCCGACGTGCTGGGGCTGCCCGAGGTGGGCGTGGAGGACGACTTCTTCGCGCTCGGCGGCCACTCCCTGCTGGCGGTGCGCCTGGTCAGCCGGGTCCGGGCGCTGCTGGGCGTGGAGCTGGTGCTGTCGGTGCTGTTCGAGGCGCCGACGGTCGCCGCGCTGGCGGCCCGGCTGGACGAGGCCGGTCAGGCGCGGACGGCGCTGACGGCGATGGCGCGGCCCGAGCGGGTGCCGCTGTCGTACGCGCAGCGGCGCCTGTGGTTCATCGGCCAACTGGAGGGACCGAGCGCCACCTACAACATCCCGATCGTGCTGCGGCTCGGCGGCGACGTGGACGTCCAGGCGCTCGGCCTGGCACTGCGGGACGTGATCGAACGGCACGAGGTGCTGCGGACGGTCTTCCCGGTCGCCGACGGCGAGCCCTGTCAGCGGGTGCTGAGCCCTGACGAACTGGCGTGGCGGATGCCGGTCGCCGAGGTCGCCCCCGACGAGCTGGACGCCGTGGTCGCGGACGCGGTGGGGTGCGCGTTCGACCTGACCGCCGAGGTGCCGATCCGGGCGTCGCTGTTCGAGGCGGGACCGGACGAGCGGGTGCTGGTGGTGGTGCTGCACCACATCGCCAGCGACGGCTGGTCACGGGCGCCGCTGGCCAGGGACGTCTCCACCGCCTACGCCGCCCGCCGCGCGGGCCGGGCGCCGGAGTGGGAGCCGCTGCCGGTGCAGTACGCCGACTACGCGCTGTGGCAGCGGGAGTCGCTCGGCGACGAACGGGACCCGGAGAGCGTGGTCTCCCGGCAGGTGGCGTACTGGCGGGACACGCTGGCCGGAGCGCCGGAAGAGCTGGAGCTGCCCTTCGACCGGCCGCGGCCGGCGGTGACCTCCTACCGCGGGCACACCGTGCCGATCGACGTCCCCGCCGAGGTGCACGCGCGGCTGGTCGAGGTCGCGCGGAGCGAAGGCGTGACCACGTTCATGGTGATGCAGGCCGCGCTCGCCGTGCTGCTGTCCCGGCTGGGCGCGGGGACCGACGTGCCCATCGGGTCCGCGAACGCCGGCCGTACCGACGAGGCCCTGGACGAGCTGGTCGGGTTCTTCATCAACACGCTCGTGCTGCGTACCGACCTGTCCGGGAACCCGACCTTCCGTGAGCTGCTGGCCCGGGTCCGGGAGTCCACCCTGACGGCGTTCGCGCACCAGGACGTGCCGTTCGAGCGGCTGGTGGAGGAGCTGGCCCCGTCGCGGTCGATGGCCCGGCACCCGCTGTTCCAGGTGATGCTGACCCTGGAGAACACCGGCGAGGCGGAGCTGGAGCTGCCGGGGGCGCGGGCCCGGCGGATGTCGGCCGGTGCCCCGGTGGCGAAGTTCGACCTCGAGGTGCTGGTCGGGGAGGCGTTCGACGCTCAGGGCGGCCCGGCGGGGGTGCGGGGCTCGCTGGTGACGTCCGCCGACCTCTTCGACCGGGGGACGGCCGAGCGGCTGGCCGGCCGGCTGACGCGCGTACTGGCACTGCTGACCGCCGAGCCGCAGACCCGCCTGAGCGCCGTGGAGGTGCTCGACGCCGAGGAGCGGCGGCGGGTGCTGACGGACTGGAACGATACGGCCGGAGAGGTGGCCGGCTCGTCGCTGGTGGAGCTGTTCGAGGCCCAGGTGAGGCGGACGCCCGGGGCGTCGGCGGTGCTCGGCGAAGGGGTGGAGACGTCGTATGCGGAGCTGGAGGAGCGGGCGAACCGGCTGGCGCGGCTGCTGGTCAGGCGCGGTGTGGGCGTGGAGTCGGTGGTGGGGGTGTGCGTCGACCGGGGCCTGGAGTGGGTGGTGGCGGTCCTGGGGGTGCTGAAGGCGGGTGGCGCGTTCCTGCCGGTGGATCCCGTGTACCCGGCCGAGCGGATCGAGTTCTCGCTGGTGGACGCGGGGGCGGCGGCGGTGGTGACGTCGTCGGCCCTGACGGACCGGGTGCCGGACGGGGCGGCGCGCGTGGTGCTGGACGACCCCGGCGTGGTGGCGGAGCTGACCGCCCTGCCCGGCGGGGCGCTGGCGGAGGACGAGCGGGGCCGGCTGGTGCCGGGATGCGCGGCGTACGTGATCTACACCTCCGGGTCCACCGGGCGGCCCAAGGGCGTCGTGGTGACGCACGGAGGCGCGGTGAACCTGCTGGCCGCCGGAGGCTGGCGCGTGGGAGTGGGCGATCGGGTGCTGCAGTTCGCGTCGCCCGGGTTCGACGCGGCCTGCTGGGAACTCCTGGTGACGCTCTGGTCGGGCGGCTGCCTGGTGGTGGCGCAGGCCGCGGACCTGCTGCCGGGCGCCGGACTGGCCGGGGTGGTACGGCGGTTCGGGGTCTCGCACGTGCTGGTGCCGCCGTCGGTGCTGGGCGTGGTCGGGACGGCCGACCTGGCGGAGGTCGGGACGGTCGTGGCCGGCGGGGAGGCGCTGGGCGCGGAACTGGTGGAGCGGTGGGGGCCGGGGCGCCGGCTGGTGAACGCCTACGGGCCCACGGAGGTGACGGTGTGCGCCGCGCTGACCGACGACCTGGCCGCGGGGCGTGAGGTGACCATCGGGGGGCCGCGGGTGAACGTGCGGGCGTACGTGCTCGACGAGTGGCTGTGCCCGGTGCCGCCGGGCGTGGTGGGGGAGCTGTATCTGGCCGGGGCGCAGGTGGCGCGCGGTTATGTGGGGCGTGCCGGGCTGACCGGGGAGCGGTTCGTCGCCGATCGGTTCGGGCCCGCGGGCGAGCGGATGTACCGGACCGGGGACCGGGTGCGCTGGGACGGATCGGGCCGGCTGGTGTTCGCCGGCCGAGGCGACGACCAGGTGAAGATCCGCGGCTTCCGGATCGAGCCGGGCGAGGTGCAGGCGGTGCTGGCCGCCCACCCCCACGTGGCCCAGGCGGCGGTGGTGGTCCGCGAGGACACTCCCGGAGACCGGCGGCTGGTCGCCTACCTCGTGCCGCACGACGCGGACGCCGGGCTGGCCGAGTCGGCACGGGCGCTGACGGCCGAACGGCTGCCGGCCCACATGGTGCCCGCCGCGATCGTGACACTGGCCGCCCTGCCGGTGACCACCAGCGGCAAGCTCGACCGCAGGGCCCTGCCCGCGCCGGAGTACGGCGGCGATGCGGGCCGGGGACCGGCCGACGTGCGCGAGGAGATCCTGTGCGGGGTGTTCGCGCAGGTGCTGGGCCTGCCCCAGGTGGGGGTGGACGACGACTTCTTCGCGCTGGGCGGCCATTCGCTGCTGGCGGTGCGGCTGGCCAGCCGGGTGCGATCGGCGCTGGGTGTCGAGGTGCCGCTGCGGGCGCTGTTCGAGGCGCCCACGGTGGCCCGGCTCGCCGAGCGGCTGGCCGACGCGGGACGGGCACGACCGGCGCTGGCGGCCGTGGAGCGGCCGGGGCGGGTGCCGCTGTCGTTCGCGCAGCGGCGGTTGTGGTTCATCGGCCAGTTGGAGGGGCCCAGCGCCACCTACAACGTGCCGATCGTGCTGCGGCTCGGTGGCGAGGTGGACGCCGAGGCCCTGGGCCTTGCGCTACGGGACGTGATCGGCCGGCACGAGGTGCTGCGGACGGTCTTCCCCGTCGCCGACGGCGAACCCCATCAGCGGGTCGTCGCCATGGACGAGCTCGACTGGCAACTGACGGTCGCCCAGGTCGGGCGCGACGGGCTGGACGGCGCGGTCACCGAGGCGGTGCGCCACGCGTTCGACCTGTCGTCGGAGGCGCCGATCCGGGCCTGGCTGTTCGAGGCCGGTCCGGACGAGCGGGTGCTGGTCGTGGTGATCCACCACATCGCCGGCGACGGCTGGTCCATGGCACCGCTGGCCCGCGACACGTCGGTGGCCTACGCGGCGCGACGCGAGGGACGGGCTCCGGAGTGGCGGCCGCTGCCGGTCCAGTACGCCGACTACGCCCTGTGGCAGCGGAACCTGCTCGGGGACGAGGACGACCCGGACAGCCTGATCTCCACCCAGATGACCTACTGGCGGGAGACGCTGGCCGGTGCCCCGGAGGAGCTGGCGCTGCCGTTCGACCGGCCACGCCCGGCGGTCGCCTCGCACCAGGGGCACAGCGTGCCGCTGGAGGTGCCGGCCGAGGTGCACGCGCGGCTGGTGGAGGTGGCGCGGGCCGAGGGCGTCACGATGTTCATGGTGTTGCAGGCCGCGCTGGCGGTGCTGCTGTCGCGGCTCGGTGCCGGGACCGACGTCCCGATCGGGTCGGCGAACGCGGGTCGTACGGATGTGGCGCTGGACGACCTGGTGGGGTGCTTCGTCAACACCCTGGTGGTACGGGCGGACCTGGCCGGCGATCCGGAGTTCCGTGAGCTGCTGGGGCGGGTGCGAGAGGGCGCTCTCGCGGCGTTCGCGCACCAGGACGTGCCGTTCGAGCGGCTGGTGGAGGAGCTGGCCCCGTCGCGGTCGATGGCCCGGCATCCGCTGTTCCAGGTGGTCCTGACCAAGCAGGACACGATCGCCGCGGTGCTGGATCTGCCGGGTGTGCGGACCGGCCCCGCTCCTGTGGCGGGGACCGGGAGGTCGGCGGCCAAGTTCGACCTCGACGTGATGGTGAGCGAGGCGTTCGACGGGCAAGGCGCGCCTGCGGGGGTGCGGGGCTCGGTGACGGTGGCGACCGATCTGTTCGACCCGGAGTGGGCCGATCGGATCGCGGGCTACTGGGTGCGGGTGCTGGAGGCCGTGGGGGCCGATTCGCGGACCCGGTTGAGCGAGGTCGATCTGCTCGGGGAGACCGAGCGGCGTCGGGTGCTGGAGACGTGGAACGACACCGCGACCGACGAGTTCGGCGCACCGGTGGTGGAGCTGTTCGAGGCCCAGGTGGTGCTTCGGCCTGACGAGGTCGCGGTGGTCGCGCCGGATGGTCAGGAGGTCTCCTACGCGGACTTGGACGAGCGGGCCAACCGGCTGGCGCATGTCCTGGCCTCGGAGGGTGTGGGCGTCGAGTCGGTGGTCGGCGTGTGTCTGGATCGCGGAGTGGATCTTCTGGTGGCGTTGCTGGCCGTGTGGAAGGCCGGAGCCGCCTACGTGCCCATCGATCCCCGGCAGCCGGTGGAGCGGATCGCCTACATGCTCACCGACAGCCGCGCGGTCCTGACCGTCACGAGCGAGGAGATCGCCGAGGAACTCCCGGCCGGGCGGAACAGGCTGCTGATCCTCGACGACACCTTCACGACCTTGCGCCTGTCGGCAGCCTCGGTGTC
>NZ_JBFAIM010000135.1:0-12227 GCF_040654715.1 Nonomuraea sp. NPDC050643
GTGGCGAACTGGGAGACGCCGCCGCCGACGTCGTTGACGAACCGGTTGTTGAGGATCATCGGCGCCTCCACGAAGCCGCGCGCCCGGTCGCGCTTACCGACGACGCCGTTGAGGGAGAACGTTTCGCCGGGTTTGACCACGTAGCCGTCCACGATGTCGGCGATGCGGTGGATGTTGGTCACGCGCGGCGCGCAGCAGGGATGCTGGGTGGTGAAGGAGCTGACCCGTTCCTTCACCCCGAGCTTCTTGGCCGCCTCGGTGGTCACCCGGGGCCGGGTCTCCGTCACGGGGACCTTGACGTCGCGCCGGCCCGCCGTGACGGCGGTCGCGACGGCCGTGCCGAGGGCCTTGGCGTCGATGCCGCGCCCCAGCCGGTGGGGGACGACCTGGGGCCTGCCCTTCACGATCTTGAACGAGGCGTCCTTGGGCCGCTGGGCGGCGGTGATGAGCTGCTTGTCCAGGGCGGGCACGAGGTCCTTGGCGGCGAAGGAGGGGCGGAGCCTGCCCCGGCCGTCGGCGACCCAGCGCAGCCCCGCCGCCACTTGGGCACCCGACAGGGCCGCCTTCTGGGAACCGTTGGTCAGGGTCAGCGGGGTGGCGACGGCGGTGCGGGCCGGGCCGGAGCTCACCCGACGCACCTCGGCCGCCGTGGTCGCGGGCGGTTGCGGGCGCGTGGTGAGCGGGACCGCGACGCGGCCGGCCAGGAACGCCTCGCGCAGGTCGCCGGCCGCGGCGTCGCGGTCGAGGGCGCGGCCGGCCTTGGGGAGGGTCGCCCGCGGCTGCGTACCCTGGTAGCGCACGCCGCCCTCGCGCGGTTCGGCGTCCACGGTCTTCGCCAGTTCGGCGAGCTCGGCCTTGAGACGCGTCTCGTTGAGCGTGATCCGGGGGAGCACCTCACGGCGGACGCCACCGAACAGCGCGCGCCACAGCCCGGCCGGGGTGCCGCCGCCCTCGAGCGCGGCCTCGACCGTCGCCGGGACGTCCACGCCCATGCCGAGCTCCGCGGGGGTCCGGCGCATCGTCTTGCCGGCCGCCGACAGCGCCAGCGGGCGCGCGGCCCGCCGGTCGAACTCCGCCTCCAGCCGCGTACGGGCCTGCGCCTCCGGCAGCCCGCCGACGTCCACGCCCGCGATCCAGGTGCCCTTGGGCACCTCACCGGCCAGCGCCACCGCGGGAATCCCGTACGCCACGGCGGCGGCCACGACCACGGCGGCCACGACGACGGTCACGCGACGGGCCGCCCGGCCCTTCCTGGCCCGCCGGGCGGGCGGCGTCTGCAGGCGCGGCGGCGGGTTGACGGTGTTCGGCTCCATCAGCTGATCCGGGCGCGGGCATGGGGAGGGAGGGCGGGGGTGCCCATTTCGCACATGGCGGGAAGTGTAGCCACACCAACCAAGAGCGGTCGCAGGGATTGGAGCAGGGGAAGCGCGGTCAGCGGGCGAGCTGCGGCACCGAGGCGCCGGCTCCGTGAACCGTGCGGTGGATCGCCGCGAAAAGGTCGTCGAGGGCGTCGGGCGCGGCCGTGAAGTACACGCGGTGCGCCTCACGGGTGCTGGTGACGAGCCCGGCCGCGCGCAGCAGCGACGTGTGGTGGTGAACGGTCGCCTCGGTCAGCCCCAGCGCCCCGGCGAGCGCGTGGCCCGTGATCGGCGCAAGGGTGATCATGCGCAGGATCGTCAGCCGCTGCGGATGGGCGAGGGCCTTGAGCGCCGCCGCCAGGTCCGCGAGGGGCGTCTGGTCGTGGGGCTGGACCGGGTAGACGAGCAGCGCCGTGTCCCCGGACGTCAGCCTGGCGCTCAGGAACGGCGCGATCGCCGGCGACGGGATCAGCACCACCTTCGCGAACGCGTCCAGCTCCGCGAACCGCCACGGCGGGAACAACTGCCGGGCCACGTCGTCCAGGGGCAGCGCGTCGAGCAGGGCTTGGGCGGTGCCGGCGGCGGCCAGTTGCGGCGCGAGCAGGTCGTGCCCGGAGATCACCTGACGGTAGCCGTCGAGAAGCGCGGTGAACCCGGCCGCGGCCCCGGCCGGGTCCGCGAGGAGCGACTCGGCGGCGGCGGTGTCGAAGCGCTCGCCGGCGAGCTCGCCCAGCAGCCGCCGGGGCCGCGCCCGCCCGGCGAGCACGCGGGCGACCTCGTCCTCGCGCCGTCCGTGCTCGGCGGGCGTGGCGTCGGGGGAGCGGAGCATGGCCTGGGCGAGGACGACGGGCGGGGTCCGGCCGAGGCCGGCGATCAGCTCCGCCAGGGAGTGCAGGCCGTGGGCCTGGGCGAAGGGGATGACGTTCATGCCGAGCGCGATGTCGCCGCCGAAGAACCGGTCGGCCGCGGGCTGGAGCTCGGCGGGGATCGCCGTGCCGGACCAGGCTTCGGCGAGCGCGGTCAGGCCGTGGCGGGCCTGCGTGTGGCGATAGAGGAGCACCAGCGCCTCGTACGCGGTGCCGGTCGTCACGCTTGCGTCCGCTCTGCCCATGCGTGCAACATTAGAGACATGACTAATGTTGCTGCAAGTGACACCGCGATCTCGATCCGTCCGGCGACCGCCGGCGACGCGGGCACCGTGCACCGCCTGATGCGCGAGCTGGCCGGGCACCAGGGCCAGGAGGCCGGGCTGAGCGTCACCGTCGACCGGCTGCGGGAGTTCCTCGGCCGGCCGGAGGTGACGTACCTGCTGGCCGAGCGGGACGGGCGGGCACTGGGCTACGTGTCCTGGTTCGACCGGCCCAGCCTGTGGTCCGGCGACGACTATCTCGCGCTGGACGATCTCTACGTGTGTGCCGGGGAACGGGGAGCGGGGGTCGGGGAGCTGCTGATGCGGGCGGCCGCCGGGCTCGCCGCCGGCAGGGTCATCCGGTGGGAGGTCGGCGAGTCCAACAAGGCGGCGCAGCGCTTCTACGAGCGGATCGGGGCGACCCTCACCTCCAAGCTGATCTGCCGGTGGCGGGTGGAGGCGTAGGGGCCGGCCGGAGCGATCCGCTGCGCCCCCCGGATCGTCCCCCTCAGCTCGGTTCGCCGCCCTCCGCCAGCGCCCGCCGGTAGTTCGCCAGGCGATCCTCGGCGCTGTCGAGGCAGCAGTTGGCGCAGCGCACCCTCTCCGCCGAGGTGTAGTAGAGGCAGCAGGTGTTGCGCAGGTAGAACAGGCCCTCCCGGCCGCCCTCCCGGAGCCGGACGACGGTGCCCAGGCGGTCGAGCTCGCCCGTGGCGGCGGCCAGGAACAGCCGGGAGGCGCGCTCCAACTGGGCCGCGTCGCCGCCGCGGCGGCTGGCGACGCAGAAGGCGGCCGCGCAACCGTGCGCCACGCCGCCGTAGAGCTGCCGCAGCCCGGCTCGGGTGCGTACGCGCATCGCCCGCGCCAGCGGCAGCAAATGGTCGTCCAGCACCCACGAGACCAGGGTCTCCAGCGATCCCTCCGTGACGGCGGGCTCCCGCAGGCCGACGGCCTCGAAGCCGTGCCGCCGGGACAGCCGCACGGCGACGTTGTGCGGGCGCACGTCGATGACGACGCCCTCGACCGCCCAGGCGAGCACGGCGGAGGCGGTCACCGTGCCCGCGTACACGGCCAGAACGGTCAGCGCCGTCGCGTGGTCGGAGACCTGGCCGCTCACCCGCCGCTCCGCGTCGAGCACCCGGCCCAGCTCGTCGGACCACGGATCCAGCAGCCTGTCACAGCCGATCCAGTCCTCCCCCGGCGTGAGGCCGCGCTCGAGCCGGAAGCGGTCGCCGAAGGATTGCAGGCGTGCGAAGACGTCCGTCACTCTTTCCGTCCCTCTTTCGTGGGGTGCGCAGCAGGGCGGCTGAACCCGTGCGAAGAGAGATACGTACCTCCGGACAAAACGGCGCGTTCCAAACGAGGACGGCGCCGAGGCGAGGTTCGGAGACGATGAGCATGCCGGCTGGCACGAAGGCGACGATCGACCGGCGACCCCCGGAGGCGGCCGCATCGGGACCTTGGAGCCGCGGGGTGCGCCTGGTCGTCCTGGCGGGCGCGGTCGTCGTCGTGCTGCTGATCGCCACCGGGATCACGCTCTACCTGCGTCCGTGGGAGGAGCCGCTGACGGTCACCGGGGCCTTCGGCCGGCCGCCGCAGGTCACCTTCACCGAGGGCAAGAGCCCGGCCGAGAGCCTGGCCGCCGAGACCGTGATAGCGGGCAAGGGAGCGGTGGCGGCCCAGGGTGACCTGGCCGTCGTTCAGTTCGCCAGTTACGCGTGGGCCGGCGTCGCGCACCGGCGACTCGAGAGCAGTCACGACGGCGGCAGGCCGGCGGTGATGCGCATCGGAGAGCTCATCCCCGGCCTGAACAAGGGGCTCACCGGCAAGAGGATCGGCAGCCGGGTGGTGATGTCGATCCCGCCCAAGGACGGCTACGGCGCCGGCGGCCACCCGGAAACGGGGGTGACCGGGGCCGACACGCTCGTCTACGTCGTCGACCTGCTGGCCACGTACCCGAAGACCGCCTCCGCGCGGGGCCGGGCGATCCCGGCCGAACCCGGCCTTCCCCAGGTGGCGGCGGGGGCCTCGCCGCAGGTGACGATCCCCGCGTCGGACCCGCCGAAGGAGCTGCGGGTGCGGACCCTGATCGAGGGCGACGGGCCGGCCATCGGCGCGGACCAGATGCTGATCACCCACTATCAGGGACGGGTCTGGCGCAGCGGCAAGGTCTTCGACTCCTCCTGGGACAGGGGAGAGGTGGCGCCGCTGTCGTCGCTGAGCGGCACGATCCCCGGCCTGGTCAAAGGGCTCGCCGGCAAGAAGGTGGGCAGCCGCGTGCTGCTCGTCGTCCCGCCCGAGGACGGATACCGGAAGAACGCCCCCGAGGCGGGCCTCAAGGACGACGACACGGTGGTCTTCGTCGTGGACCTCCTGGGAGCGTACTGACGGCTCACGCGTTGCGCGAAGTTACGAAGATTGCGGCGACCGGCGGCCCACGACATCCGGCGCCCCACGCTCCGCGAACAGCGGAAGAGACGGAGATTCTTTCGCGCGGAGAGGTGCTCGACCGTGGGGAAATGCACGCAACGAATCGTGGTCGGCCGGGCGGGTGACGTGCCGCCGTGGCTGCTGGACGGCATGTTCCGGCTTCGGCACAAGGTCTTCTTCGAGCGCCTGCGCTGGGACGTGGGCAGCCTCCACGGCAGGGAGCGTGACTTCTTCGACGACTGCGACCCGGTCTATGTGATCAGCTACGTGGAGGACCGCCAGGAGGTCACGGGGTGCTGCCGGCTGCTGCCGACCGACGGCCCGTACATGCTGCCCGACGTCTTCTCCGAGACGTTACGGGGTGGCGAGGCGCCTCGTGACCCGGCCGTCTGGGAGATGAGCCGGCTGGCCACCGGCCCCGCCTGGTCGCGTACCGTGGCGACGGGGTTCGGCTCGCTCGCCCGGGCGCTGCTCTGGGAGGCGTTCCGCTGGGTCGACCGGCACGGTGACACGGTGGTCGCGGTGTCCAGCGTGGCCGTGGAGCGCAGCGTGCACGCCATGGGGGTGCGCACCCGGCGGCTCGGCGACGGCAGGGCGACACGGGTCGGCGCGCTGCTCTGCTCCGCCTACACCACCTCGACCAGGGACTTTCTGGAGAACGCGCCGGCCGCGCCGGACGCGGAGCTCGGCTGCCACGAGATCGCCCCGGACTGAGCGCTCACGGGCCGGGGGTGTTGCCGTTTCCCTGGAGCCGCCCGCCCAGCGTCTCGCGCAGCACCTCCAGGACTCCCGCCGGGGCCGTGACCACCCAGCGGCGGCCGACGAGATGGGTGCCGCCGTACATCTGGGCGTACTCCAGCCAGTCGCGCCGGCCCTGCTCCGTGGTGAAGCTGGTGACCACGTAGTTTCCGTCGGCCGTCTTGCACACGCCCTGACGCAGCTCCTGCGCCTTCGTGCGCATCTCGGGCCTGCACCCGACCTTCGCCGAGAGGTCCTCGGCGCTGAGCGCGGTCTCCTCGAAGCGCCTGGGCCGCTCCTCCGCGGCGGCGCACGCGGTGAGGAGAACGAGCGCGGCGACGGCGCCCAGAGTGCCCAGAGTGCCCTGCCATGGACCGGACATCATGCTCCCTCCCGAAGAGAGGTACGCCGCCGTCCCGCGCGCGGTTCACCGGTGCGGCGAGCATTGCCACCACTGTGTGGCGCATAGTACTGTGTGCCGCATGGTGACCGGAGACGCGTACGACAAGCTCGAACTGGAGCTGCGGCGCGGCGTCGTCGTCCTCGCCACGCTGTCCCAGTTGCACACCGCCCGCTACGGCTACGAGCTGCGCCAATCGCTGTCCGAGAGCGGCATGCCGATCGAGGAGGGGACGCTCTACCCCCTGCTCCGGCGGCTGGAGTCCCAGGGTGCGCTGACCAGTGAGTGGCGCACCGACGGCGGCGCGCCGCGCCGCTACTACGTGCTCAGTGACGACGGCCGCGAGCTGTGCCGGCGGCTGACGATCGCCTGGCGCGGCCTCAACGAGACCATGGATCTTCTCCTGAAGGACGGGGAGCGCCATGAACGCTGACGATCTCATCCAGAGCTACGTGGACGACGTGGCCCGCCTGCTGCCCCGCAAGCAGCGGCGGGATGTCGCGGCCGAGCTGCGCACGCTCCTCACCGAAGAACTCGCGGCCAGGGCCGCGGAGACGGGCCGCGCCGCCGACGAGGGCATGGCCCGTGACCTGGTGCTCGCCTTCGGCCGTCCGGCCGAGGCCGCCGCCCGCTACCACCCCGTCATGACCCTCATCGACTCGGCCGACTCCCGGAGGTTCCTCCGCCTGACCTTGATCGGCGTGGCCGTCATCTGGGGGTTCGGCCTGGTGGACGTCATGCTGCGTCATCCGGTCGACTCGGTCCTCGACGTGCTCGACGTGCTGCGGAGGTGGTGGCTCGGCGCCGGCCTGGCGGTTCTGTGGTGGCCGGGGCTGCTCGTGGTCTGCTTCGCCGCGGCGGCCTGGCTCCGCCGCCACCGGCCGGAGCCGACCGCGTGGAAACCCCGCCCCATGGACCGCGAGCGGGTCAACCGCGCCGGCCATGTCGCCGGCATCGTCGCCGCCGTCTGCGGACTGCTCGTGCTGTTCAACGCCGGGAGGCTGCTCGACCACTTCTACGACGGCCGCGCCGCCGCCCACGCCTACCAGGTGTTCGCCCTCGACGACGACTTCCTGAGCCGCCGCGCGCCCTGGCTGCTGTCCCTGATGGTCCTGCACCTCGCGCTCTACGTGGTCCTGATCGTGCGCGGGCGCTGGCAGCGGCTGACCCGGCGGATCGACCTCGGCCTGACCCTCGCCGTCTGCGGCGCGCTCGCCTGGGCCCTGCTCGGGGGCGCCGTCTTCGAGGCCGGGCCGACCGACCAGATCGTGAAGGGCGTGAGCGTGCTGATCATCCTCGGCGCCCTGGCCGACGTGGGCCTCAAAATACGGCGCGAGCTGCGGCGCGCCAGCTACCTGCCCTCCACCTGAACGCGGAGCCCCCGCGGGCGGCGCGACCGCCCGCGGGGGCTCTTCACGTCACAGCGCGGTTCACGTCACTGCACGGTGATCCGGTCCACCTCGACCGTGATCCCCTTCACCTGGGGCGTGGAGGTGGCCGTCGTCACCCTGCCGACCCCGGTGGTGACGCCTCTGATCTTCATCGTGTACGTCATGCTCCCGCCCGGGACCGCCGGATCGCTCCTGACGACCAGGTCCTCGGTGGGCGGCCCGGCGATCTGGTCACCTCCCGTGCCCTGGTCGTTCTCGGCCCCCACGGTCAGGCCGAAGCCGGCCGGCGGGGCGCCGGGCAGGTCGGCCGGGTCGTAGGCGTAGCTGATGTCCTCCACGCCGTTGAGCCCGATCCACTGCTGGAACACCTTGGTGTCGGCGGTGCCGAAGAGGTTCACCCGCCACTCGATCACCAGCCAGTCGCTGACCCCGTCGGTGAGGATCGTGGCCAGGATTCCCGGGGCGGCGGTGCCGTCGAGGTCGGTCCAGTACGACGCGAGCACGCCGTTGGGCCGTGCCGGATCGGGCAGCGTCTGCGGCAGGAACGTGATGTCGTCGCCGACGGCGCCGCCCACGACGCTGTAGCCGTTGGAGGTCACGCCGATCCTGGAGTAGCTCTCGCCGGCGAAGAGGAAGGCGGGCACGGTGAAGTTCAGCGCCTGCTCGTCACCGATCGGGATGGGCGTGACACCGAAGGCGTCGAGCGGGATGTAGCCCGCGGGCCCGGCGCCGGGCGCGATCCTCGGCCGGGGCGGCTGCGTGGCGGCCAGCGTCGCCCTGGCGGTCGCGATCTGGGTGCCGACCCTGGTGGCGCCCGTGACGCTGTTCAGGCGCAGCCGGGAGTCGAGCGTGGAGATCGCGGTCACGTCCGCGCTCTCGAAGGTGCCGTTCGTCACGGTGACCGTACAGGTGGACTCGCCGGTGTTCCTGGGGACGGCGGCCGGCGCGCAGGCCTGGTCGACCGGCACCGCGCCCTCCTGGCGGAAGAACGCCACCGGCAGGCGCAGCGCGCGGGAGCCGCCGACCTGCTTGAGGTCGACCCGGCCGAAGTACTGCCCGTCGGCCAGCTCGGGCGCGGTGATGACGACGCTCAGATCGACGCTCCGGCCGGGCGCGACGCTGAACAGCGGCGGCAGCACCGTGATGGCGGCGCCGCCGACGGTCGTGCCGGAGGCGGTGAAGGTGAGCCGCGAGCCGGTGGTGTTGGTGACCGTGCGCTTGGCGGTGATGACGCCCGGCATGGTCGGCGCGTTCACCGACGGCAGGTTGAGGTCGATCCGGTTGAGCGGGTCGGCCGCCGAGGCGACGAAGTCGGCCGCGCTCTCGTCCAGCGTCAGGCCCGGGTCGCCGGCCTTGGTCAGGTCGATGCGCCCGCCGCCCACGTCGAACGGGTCGGCCGGGGTGGTCCTGTCCTCCTTGGTGACCGAGGTCTTGGCCGTGGTCTCCAGCGCCGACTTGACCTGGCCGGGACTCCAGGTGGGGTGCAGCGCGAACAGCAGCGCCGCCGAGCCGGCCACGTGCGGCGCCGACATCGAGGTGCCCGAGATGACCTGGAAGAGGTTGCCGGGCGGCCCCTCCAGCGGCGACTCGGGGGTCGGGGTCATGCCCGCCATGATGTGCAGGCCCGGAGCGGTGACGTCCGGCTTGAGGAAGTCCCCGCCGGGACCGCGCGAGGAGAAGTGCGCCATCGCGTCGCCCTGCCAGGTGGCCTTGGCCCCCTGCGTGAACGAGGCGGTGGCGCCCGGGTGCGCCGACAGGAACGCCATCAGCGTGTCGGTCTCGGGCTTGTCGAGATGGACGGACGGGATCCAGTGGGCGTCGGTGAAGACGTCGAACGGGAAGCTGTTGTAGAGGATCATCCCGGCCGCGCCGCCCTGCCTGACGTTGAAGCCCTTCAGCACCCGGTTGGGGGTCCGCTCACAGGCGACGATCTTGCCGGTGAAGATCCCCGGGGGCGCCGGGGTGGTGCACGCCGCGTTCGAGTACGGCGGCGCCGACGCCGGCACCACGGGCAGCGGCGAGGCCACGCCCGAAGTGATGGACGCGCCCTTGACCGTCGCCGTCGCCCCGCCGCCGGACAGCGTGATCGTGGACTGGAAGGTCCTGGTCTGCGAGGAGGCGGCCACCGTGGTCACCCACGGGCTGCGGTGATCGGTGGTGCCGGCGCCGGGCCCGGAGTTGCCCGCCGACGCCGAGACCAGCACGCCCGCCGCGTACGCGTCCAGGAACGCCAGCTCGACCGGGTCACTGTAGGGGTCGGAGCCGCCGGAGATGGAGAAGTTGATGACGCGGACGCCGTCCAGGATCGCCCGCGCCACGGCCTGCGCGGAGTCGGAGGGGAAGCAGCCCTCCGCGCCGCACACCTTGTACACCGAGACCCCCGCCCCGGGCGCGATGCCGTGGATGGGGCCGCGGCTGATGCCCAGCGGGTTCGCGTCGGCCACCGGGCCGCCCGCCGAGGTGGAGGCGGTGTGGGTGCCGTGCCCGTTGGAGTCGCGGGCGCTGTCGGGGTAGACCTCGCCGCCGATCACCGCGTTGTACGTCTCCAGGAACGGCTGCCCGCCCACCAGCTTGTTGGTGCAGGTGAACGGGTCGCCGGCCGGGGTGAGCGGGTTGTCGCCGAAGTCGCACACCCGGGGCGTGCCGTCCTTGGTCGGCCCCGGCGCGGGCAGGCCGGGCCGGTCGGCGAACGAGGGGTGCTCGGGCCAGGCGCCGCTGTCCAGGATGCCCACGATCACGCCCCTGCCCGCGGAGCCGCTGCCGCCGAGCCGGCCGTAGAGGGTGCCGGCGCCGATGAACTGCGGGCTGGAGTCGGTCAGCAACCGCTGCGGCCTGTCCTCCTGCACGGCGACCGCGCCGGGCAGCTTCAGCACCTCATCCGCCTTGTCGCCCGGGATCCGCAGCGCGATGCCGCCGTACACGGTCCTGATCCGCTGGCCGACCACGGCCCCGGGCACCTTCGCGGCCAGCTCGGCCACGAAGGCGTCCTCGACCTCCTGGATGTGCCTGCTGTACTGCCTGGCCTCGGCGCTTCTGGTGTCCAGCGCCCTGCCGGTGACGGCCGGGCTGGTGGCGGGCAGGCCGGGCAGGCCGCCCTGGTAGGCGGCGAGCGAGTCGTAGTCCAGCTTGACCACGACGTTGACCGGCGCGGACGAGGTGGCGCGGAGCAGCGCCTGGTCGCTCTTGGCGAGCTTGCCCGTCGGCGACTTGGCGCCGTCGACCAGCTCGGCGCCGGTCAGGGGCACGGCCCGCCACTTCGCGGGCGGTGGCGTCGGTGTGGCCTGGAGTGGGGCCGGGCTCATGGCGAGCACGAGGCTGAGCCCCGCGGCCACCGAGGCCAGTCGTCGCAGGGCGGATAAGCGGGAACGGGATGACACAAGGACCTCCTGGCGAGGGGCTGCGCGAACCCGCCGGAGGCGTCAGGTCATCCCGCGCGGAAGCACGCCGGAGAGATCATTGACCCTCCCCGGTGGGTGACGAGCGGCACCGGCCGCCCCGCGAAGGGCGGCTCGGTTCCGAACCGGAGTGTAAACACCGGTGCCCTGACCGAGAACCCCGCGGGATTGTCAAAAACCGGCCAGCCTGGGCCGGCGCGGGGGGCGGCCGGGGGGATAGTGGGGATGGCGGGGGGCTGGCGGGTGCTCCCGGCGGGCGGTTCGCCGGTGACCTGCCGGGCTTGGTCCGCGTACCGGCCGTGTTGCGGGCATAATTGGGTGCTACCAGCCGTCACCCGGGGCCGGTCGCGACCGCGCGTCCCCGAAGGCCCGATCAGCACCGGCCGCGGAAGTTGACGACTTCATCCGGCTGTGGAATGCTGAAGGCGGCATCGAGGTTGACACACATAGTACGTGTGGAAATTCGTGTGCAGTTTGCGATATGCTGCTCCCTCGCGCTGCCTTGCGACGCCCCGGATTTCGCCGGGGCGTTTGGCGTGCGTGCAGTTCGATTCCATCCGTGCCCTCCGGAAGGACATCTGTTGGCAGCCTCGCGCAACGCCTCCGTCATACCCGCTGGTCCCCGTCGTGTCTCTTTCGCGCGTATTCAGGAGCCTCTCGAAGTTCCTGACCTTCTCGCCCTTCAGGTCGAGTCCTTCGATTGGCTGCTCGGAAACGAGAAGTGGAAGGCCCGGGTAGAGGCGGCTCGTCAGGCCGGGCGCAAGGACGTCCCGACCCAGTCGGGCCTCGAAGAGATCTTCGAAGAGATCAGTCCCATCGAAGACTATTCCGGGACCATGTCCCTGTCGTTCCGCGACCACCGGTTCGAGCCGCCGAAGCACTCGGTAGACGAGTGCAAGGACAAGGACATGACCTTCTCCGCCCCGATGTTCGTGACGGCGGAGTTCATCAACAACACCACCGGTGAGATCAAGAGCCAGACGGTGTTCATGGGCGATTTCCCGCTCATGACGCCGAAGGGCACGTTCATCGTCAACGGCACCGAGCGTGTCGTGGTCTCGCAGCTCGTCCGCTCGCCCGGGGTCTACTACGAGCGCAACATCGACAAGACCTCGGACAAGGACCTGTTCAGCTGCAAGGTCATCCCGTCCAGGGGTGCCTGGCTGGAGTTCGAGATCGACAAGCGCGACAGCGTCGGCGTACGCGTCGACCGTAAGCGCAAGCAGCCTGTCACCGTGCTTCTCAAGGCGCTGGGGTGGACCAGCGAGCAGATCACCGAGCGGTTCGGCCAGTTCGAGTCCATGCGGGCCACCCTGGAGAAGGACCACACGGCCGGCCAGGATGACGCCCTGCTCGACATCTACCGCAAGCTGCGGCCCGGTGAGCCGC
>NZ_JBFAIM010000136.1:0-11786 GCF_040654715.1 Nonomuraea sp. NPDC050643
AAGGTGATGGTCGCCCGGCTGCTCACGGCCATCGTGCTGATCACTCCGGTGGTCATGCTGATCGGCGGAGGCAGGCGGCCCAGGCGCGGACGTGGGCGGGGCAGGCCGGGTCCGCGGCGGCCTCCAGCTCGCGCAGCGCCGCCGCGCGCTCGCCGCTCCTCAGCAGGATCTCGGCCTGGGCCAGCCGGACGTACTCGACGCCTTCGCGCTGCCGCATCCGCTCCACGCAGTCCCAGGCCGCCTCCATGTACGCCCGCGCCCGCTCCGGCTCGCCCGCCCGCGCGTACGAGACCGCCAGCCGGCCCAGCACCTCGGCCTGGTCGTCGAGCATGCCCAGCTCGCCGGCCAGCCGCAGCGCCCGCGACCTGGCCTCGATCGAGGCGTTCAGGTCGCCCCTGAGGGCGTGGTGCTCGGCCAGCAGCCGCAGCACCGACGACAGGGCCCAGCGCTCGCCCAGCCCCTCCAGGTCGTGCAGGGCCTGGCCGGCCAGCGTGAACGCGCGGTCCACCTCGCCTTCGAGGTCGGCGCCGATCGACGTCAGCGCCAGGGCCAGGGCCCGCTCCCACCCGGCGAGCCGCGGCAGCTCCCGGCCGGCCACGCGGGCCGCCTGCGCCGGGTCGCCCAGCACGACCGGGGCCAGCAGCAGCAGGAAGCCCTTCTCCCCGGGGGATTCGAGGGCCGCCCGCACGTCGCGCCGGGCGGCTTCGTGCTCGCCCAGCTCGTGGTGGAGCAGGCCGCGCAGGACCAGCCGGGCCGGGCGGTGCGCGGCGGGCACCTCGCCGGGCAGGTCTATCACGCCCCGGGTCCGGTGGACGCCCTCGATGCGCATGCCCCGCAGGTACCAGAACCACCACACGGCCGCCAGCAGCCGCACGCCCAGCTCGGCGTCCCCGGCGTCGGCCGCGTGGCGCAGGGCGGCCACGATGTTGTCGTGCTCGGCGCGCAGCGTGGCCAGCCAGCGGAGCTGGTCGGGGCCGCGCAGGCCGGGGTCGGCGGTCTCGGCCAGGTGCAGGAAGTGGCGGGCGTGCGCGTCGCGGACGGCCCGGTCCTCGCCGGACTCCGCGAGGCGGGCCATCCCGTACGACCGGACGGTCTCCTGCATGCGGTAGCGTCCGCCGGACAGCTCGGCCAGGGACTTGTCCACCAGCCCGGTGAGGGCGTCGAGCGGGTCGAGGCCGCTGACCGCCTCGAGCGCGTCGAGCGTGGCGCCGCCCGCGAACACCGCGAGCCGGGTGGCCAGCTCCCGCTCCCCCGCCGACAGCAGGTCCCAGCTCCAGTCGACGACCGCCTGCAGCGTGCGGTGCCGGGGCAGCGCCGTCCGGCTGCCGCTGCTGAGCAGCCGGAAGCGGTCGTCGAGCTTGGCGGCGATCTGCTCGACGCCCAGGGCGCGCATCCTGGCGGCGGCCAGTTCGATGGCCAGCGGCATGCCGTCGAGCCGCCGGCAGATCTCGACGACAGGGGCGGTCGTGGTGTCGTCGAGCGCGAAGTCGGGGCGCACGGCCGCGGCGCGCTCGGCGAACAGCCGGACCGCGGAGTAGGCGAGGGGGTCGCCGCCCGAGCCGTCGGGCCAGTCGAGGGGCGGGACGGGGAGGAGGCTCTCGCCGGCGATGGCCAGGGACTCGCGGCTCGTGGCCAGCACGCGCAGCCCGGGGCAGGCGCCCAGCAGCCGGTCGGCCAGCTCGGCGGCGGCCGACACGACGTGCTCGCAGTTGTCCAGCACGAGCAGCACGCGTCCCGCGCCGAAGAGGTCGGCCAGGCGGCTCACGGCGTCGCGCGAGCCGCCGGCGGCGGCCTCGAACCAGGCGCCGTCCCGGGCGCCGATGGCGGTGAGCACCGCGTTGGGCACGTCGCCGGGGTCGCTCACGGCCGCCAGCTCGGCCAGCCAGACGCCGTCGGGGGCCAGCCCGGCGGCGCGCCCGGCGGCCTCGGCCGCCAGCCGGGTCTTGCCGGCCCCGCCAGGGCCGACGACGGTGACGAGCCTGCCGATCTCCAGCGCCTTGCCGAGCTGGGCGAGCTCCTGCTCGCGGCCGACGAAGCCGGTCACCTGGGCGCGCAGGTTGGTACGGCGGACGCGGCGCCGGTCCTGCCGCTGCGGATCGTGCCGGAGGATCGCCAGGTGTAGCTCGGCCAGCTCGGCCGACGGGTCCACGCCGAGTTCCTCGGCCAGCGTGTCGCGGGTGCGCTCGTAGGCGTCGAGCGCGTCGGCCTGGCGGCCGGCCGTGTAGAGGGCCCGCATGAGCAGGCCCTGCAGCCGCTCGCGCAACGGGTGCGCCCCGGCCAGCGGCCGCAGCTCGGCCAGGACGTCGTTGCCCGCGCCGAGCTCCAGCTCCAGCCGGTCCTCGGCGGCCGACAGCCGCAGCTCCTCCAGCCGTACGGCGGCGTTGGCGGCGAACGGCAGCCCGGTCAGGTCGGCGAGCGCGGGCCCCCGCCACAGGGCCTCGGCCTCCCGCAGCGCGGTCAGCCCGCCCTCGCCGGCCAGCCGCTCGAACCGGAGCGCGTCGACGTCGCCGGGGTCGATCGCCAGCCGGTAGCCGGCCGGCTGCGACTCGATCGCCGCGTGGCCGGCCAGCCGCCGGGTGCGGGAGACCAGGGACTGCAGGGCGTTGGCGACGCCGGCCGGGGGCCGCTCGCCCCAGATGGCCGTGATCAGCACCTCGACGGGCACCACCCGGCCCGCCTCGAGTGCCAGCCTGGCGAGCAGGGCGCACAGCCTGGTGCCGGAGATCTCGACCCGGCGGCCCTCGTCGTCGCGCACCTCGAACGGACCCAGCAACATGACACGCACGGCCCAAGCTTGCCAGCCCGGGACGGCCGGCGTCGTTCCAGAAGGGCTGGTCCAGTGTCAGAGGGGCTGGTTCAGGAGGGAGAGGATCCGTTCATCCAGGGCGGGGTCTCCTTGATCAGGGCGTCCAGCTCCTCGAGAAGATCCTCGTCCACCGCGTTCCCGGTCCGCGCCAGGTCCTCGGCCCGCCGGCACAGCTCGGCCTCGCGGGCGGCGCCGACCGTGGCGCAGGAGCTCTTCAGCCGGTGCGCGAGCCCGGCCGCCGTCTCCAGGTCACCGTCCCTCACGGACCGCCGGAGCTCCTCGAACGTGCGCCCGGCCGTCGTCAGGTACGCCCGCGCCACGTCCGCCAGCGCCTCCGCGGGCAGGCCGGCCAGCTCGGGCGGGAGCCCGGCCGAGGCCGTCCACTCCGGGATCCTGGCCAGCAGGCGCGGCCAGTCCACCGGCTTGGCCAGGTGGTCGTCCATGCCCGCCTCCAGGCACCGGATCCGGTCGTCCGGCATGGCCGCGGCGGTCATCGCGATGATCGGGGTGTGCGTCTCCTCCCGGTTCCGGATCTCCTCGGTGGCGGCCAGGCCGTCGAGCACGGGGAGCTGGCAGTCCATGAACACCAGGTCGTAGCCGCCGCCCAGCACGGCGCGTACGGCCTGCTCGCCGTTGTCGACCACCTCGACCGCGTGCCCGGCCTGGCTCAGGATGAGCATCGCCACCTGGCGGCTCACCTCGTCGTCCTCGGCCACCAGGATGCGCGCTCCCCCGGCTCTGCCCACGGCCTGCGCGCCCTCGCGCGGCTCGCCCTGGCATTCGCCGGTGCCCAGGGCGTTCTCCACGGCGGCGATCAGGCGGCGGCGGCTGAGCGGCCGGGTGATCGACTGGACGGCCCGGTCCCCGGCGGCGACCGGCCAGGCGAAGCCGGCGCGGCCGGGGGTGACCACGACGATGACGCTGGTGGCCTGGAGCAGGGGGTCGGTGAGGATGGTGTGCGCGAGCGAGTGGTCCTCGGGCTCCTCCGTCGTGGTGCCCAGGTCGAGGGCGACGACGGCCAGCTCGTACGGCTCCCCGTCCGCGGCGGCCGAGCGCAGGAGGGCCAGGGCCGCGTCCTCGTCCTCGGCCTCCGCCACGACGAGCCCGGCCTGGGTCAGGAAGCGCCCGGCCAGGCCGCGGTCCTCGGGGCGCGAGTCGGCGACGATCGCGCGCCGTCCGTCCAGCGCCCCGGCCTCGGATCCCGGTTCGGACCAGGTCAGCACCTCCACCGGCAGCGTCGCCCAGAAGCGGCTGCCCACCCCCTCCACGCTGTCCAGCCCGATCCGCCCGCCCATGAGCTCGATGAGCTGCCTGCTGATGGCCAGGCCGAGCCCGCTGCCGCCGGTCCTGCGCGTGATGGGCGAGTCGACCTGGCGGAAGACGCCGAAGACCCGCTCCCGGTCGCCGGGGCCCACCCCGATGCCGGTGTCGGCGACGGCGAACCTGAGCACCACGCGGTCCTCTCCCGGCTCGCCCTCGTCGAGGGTGACGTGCAGGTCCACGCCGCCCTGGAAGGTGAACTTCAGCGCGTTGCCGAGCAGGTTCGTCAGCACCTGGCGCAGCCGCGCCGGGTCGCCCTCGACCTGCCTGGGGACGTTCTCGTCGAGCCGCAGCGTGAGCCAGAGCCCCTGCTCGTAGGCGTAGGGCGCGAACGGCGCCACCGCCTCGTCGCACAGCCGCGGCAGGTCGAACGGCACCTCGTCCACCTGAAGGTGGCCGGCCTCGATCCGGGACAGGTCGAGGAAGTCGTCGAGCAGCCGCAGCACGTTCTGGGCCGACTCCTGGGCGGTGCTGGAGTAGTGGCGCTGCTCGTCGTCCAGGCGGGTGCCCATGAGCAGGGAGTTCATGCCGAGGACGCCGTTGATCGGGGTGCGGATCTCGTGGCTGATCTTGGCCACGAACTCGGACTTGGCGCTGGAGGCGCTGACCGCCTCGTCCCTGGCGGCGGCGAGCTCGGCGGCGTACCGGGCGAGCGTGGCCTGGGCGCGGCGGCGGCCGTGGGTGCTGTGGATCTGCAGGCCCAGGCCGATGAGGATGAGCAGGGCAAGCAGGGCGGCGACGGTGAGCACGTTGGTCCGCAGCCGCTCGGCCGAGGCCAGCGCGGCCGCCGCGGGCACCTCGGCGGTGACCGTCCAGCCGATGCTCGGGATGGGTTCGGAGGCCGACAGCACCGGGCCGTCGATGCCGCGGTACTCGCCGTTCCAGGTCTGCCCGGCGAGTGCGGCGTCCACGCGGGGGTCCTCGCGCAGGGAGGTGAGGGCGTACAGCTTCCTGTTGTAGTCGGCGACGAGCACGCCGGCCCGGTCGGTGATCAGCAGCCGGATGTCCTGCGCCTCGGCGGCCTCCTCGGCGAACTCCTGGATGGCGTCCAGGCTGTAGACGACCGCGAGCATGCCGAGCATGCGTACGCCGTCGGCGCTCGGGATGCGCGCGGCCACCGCGACGGCCCTGGACACGCCGACCATCGTGGGCGTGTACGCCTGCGAGACGTGGGCCTGCTGCTGGTCGCGCACGGCGCGGTACCAGTCGGTGCTGGTGATGTCCTGGGGCAGCACCGAGGGCGGTTCGGCGCCCAGCATGTCGCCCTCGGGCGAGATCATGATCAGGCCGCTGACGCCGTCGCGCAGCCGCTGCAGCTCGCCCAGCCAGTCGCGCAGGGTGGCGGCGTCGCTGACGCCGACCGCCTCGCGGACCTGGGGCCGCTGCGCGAACGCGGTGACGAGCTGCTTGAGCGAGTCCATCTGCTGCTCCACCACGACCCGGCTCACCGACGCGGTGGTCTTGACGCGGTCTTGGACCTCGTCCTTCACCGCGTGCTCCGACAGGGAGATGCTGGAGGAGGTGAGCAGTGCCAGGGGCAGCATGCCGAGCAACGTCCACAGGGCCGTCACCGCGAGCAGCCATCGCACGGGCGTCGTCCCTCCCCCCAGTCGTCGGGGTCCAGATTAGGAGGGAACGGGCGTGTGTGCGGGTTCCCGGTGAGCAGAACGAGCAAAAGTCGATCTTTTGTGATAAAAGCCGCCTAAGCTGCAAAGATCTGCCTGTTGAACGAGGAGCGTGGCGATGCCTGAGGCAAGGGACATCACCGTTCTCATCGTGGACGACGACCCGGTCGTGACCGCGGCGCTGCACGCGCAGGTGAACCGGGTGCTCGGGTTCAGGGTGGTGGGGATCGCGCACACCGGGCAGGCGGCGCTGGCCGCGGCCGGCCGCTTCGCGCCCCGGCTCGTCCTGCTCGATCTGCACCTGCCGGACCTGCCCGGACTGGAGGTGGCGCACCGGTTGCGCCGCTCCGATCAGCCGCCCACCGACATCATCGTCATCTCCGGCCGCCAGGAGTCGGCGGCGGTCCGCGCGGCCATCCAGCGCGGCGCCCTGTACTACCTGGTCAAGCCCATCCGGGCGGGCACGCTCGAGCAGACCCTGACGCGGTACGCGGCCACGGCCAAACAGCTCGAGTCGGGCGACAAGTTCGCCGAGCAGCAGGAGATCGACCGGATCTTCCGCTCGCTCCACCTCGACCAGGGCCCCCGCCCGAAGAGCATCTCGCCGGCCACCGAGCAGGCGGTGCTGGACGCGCTGTCCGAGGTCGAGGAGGACGCCTCGGCGCACGAGCTGGCCGGGATGATCGGCGTCAGCCGCGCCACCGCGCGCCGCTACCTGGAGCACCTGGCCGAGCGCGGGCTGGTCGAGGGCCGCCCGCGGTACGGGCCGACCGGGCGGCCGCAGCACCGGTACCGGGTCCGGTGAGAGCGCTCCGGGCGCTGGTCGCGGCGGCGCTGGTCTGCCTCCTGCCCGCGGGCTGCGGCGAGGCGGAGGCGTTCCCCGCCGACTCCACCATGGCGCGCATCCGGGAGCGCGGCGTGCTGACCGTGGGCATCAAGTTCGACCAGCCCATGTTCGGCTACAAGGATCCGGCCAGCGGGCGGATCACCGGCTTCGACGCGGAGATGGCCCGGCTCATCGCCAAGGACCTCACCGGCAGCGAGCGCAGCATCCGCTTCGTCGAGACCGTCTCGCGCGAGCGGGAGAATTTCCTGGCCCAGGGCGTGGTGGACCTCGTCATCGCCACCTACTCGATCACCGAGGCGCGCGCCAAACGGGTCTCGTTCACCGATCCGTACTACTACGCCGGGCAGGACATGCTGGTGCGGGCCGGCGACTCCACCATCGACGGGGTCACGGACCTGGACGGCAAGACCGTGTGCACGGCCACCGGCTCGACCTCCGTCGACCGGCTGCGCGAGAAGGTGCCCGAGGCCGAGCTGGAGATCGTGGACGCCTACAGCGTCTGTGTGCCCGCGCTGCTGGCCGGGCGGGTGGACGCCCTCAGCACCGACGACACGATCCTGCTCGGCCTGCTCGCCCAGAACCCCGACACGCTGCGGCTGGTCGGCAAGCCGTTCGGGCGCGAGCCGTACGGGATGGGCATCCGCAAGCAGGACACGGCCTTCCGCGAGTACCTCAACGGCCTGATCACCCGCTGGCTGCGCGACGGGCAGTGGGATCGCGCCTACATGGCCACGATCGGGGTCACCGGCGCCACCTCCGATTCCTCCAAACCGCCCAATCGCTGAGCAGAACGATCTTTAGCCTTTCCAGGACTCATGCGGCTCCTACGGTTACGCCAACGCTGACCGAGACAAGGAGCGTGACGCATGACGCAGGCGGACCTGATCGTCCTGGACCAGGTCAACAAGCGCTACGGCGATCACCGGGTGCTGCGCGACATCGACCTGACGGTCCGGCAGGGCGAGGTCGTGGTGATCATCGGCCCGTCCGGGGCGGGCAAGTCCACCCTGTGCCGCGCGATCAACCGGCTGGAGACCATCGACTCCGGCACGATCAGCCTGGACGGCACGCCGCTGCCGGCCGAGGGCCGGGAACTGGCCCGGCTGCGCGCCGAAGTGGGCATGGTGTTCCAGTCCTTCAACCTCTTCGCGCACAAGACCGTCCTGGACAACGTCGTCCTGGGTCAGGTCCACGTGCTGAAGCGGTCCAGGGCCGAGGCCGAACGTAAGGCCCGTGAGCTGCTCGACCGCGTCGGCATCGGCGGTCAGGCGGCCAAGTTCCCCGCCCAGCTCTCCGGCGGGCAGCAGCAGCGGGTGGCCATCGCGCGGGCGCTGGCCATGGATCCGAAGGTGATCCTCTTCGACGAGCCCACCTCCGCGCTGGACCCGGAGATGGTCAACGAGGTGCTCGAGGTGATGACCTCGCTCGCCCGCGACGGCATGACCATGGTCGTCGTCACCCACGAGATGGGCTTCGCCCGCCGTGCGGCCGACCGGGTCGTGTTCATGGCGGACGGCGAGATCGTCGAGCAGAACGTCCCCGACGCCTTCTTCGGCGCGCCCAGCAGCGACCGCGCCCAGTCCTTCCTCGCCAAGATCCTCACCCATTAAGGAGTGTCATGTTCGGCAGATCCCTTTACGCCGTGTTCGCCGTGGTCGCCGTCACCGCCACCGCCTGTGGGAGTGGCGGGGGGAGCTACGCCTCCGTGGTGGACAAGGCCAAGAACGACAAGAAGCTGGTCATCGGCGTGAAGGCCGACCAGCCGGGGCTGGGCCTGCGCACCCCTGACGGCTCGTTCGCCGGGTTCGACATCGAGGTGGCCAAGTACGTGGCCAAGGCGCTCGGGGTCGAGGCCAAGGACATCACGTTCAAGGAGACCGTGTCGGCCAACCGGGAGGCGTTCATCGAGCAGGGCCAGGTGGACCTGGTCGTGGCGACGTACTCGATCACCGACGCCCGTAAGCAGAAGGTGTCGTTCGCCGGGCCGTACTTCGTGGCCGGGCAGGACCTGCTGGTCCGCGCGGACGACGGGGTGCTGACGGGGCCGGAGACGCTCAACGGCAAGAAGCTGTGCTCGGTGGCCGGCTCGACCCCGGCGCAGAAGGTCAAGACGGAGTACGCCAAGGAGGTGCAGCTCCAGGAGGAGCGCACGTACTCGGCGTGCGTGGACCGCGTGCTCGGCGGCCAGATCGACGCCCTCACCACCGACAACGTGATCCTGGCCGGCTACGCCGCGCAGCACGGGGGCAAGCTCAAGGTCGTCGGCAAGCCGTTCAGCACCGAGAAGTACGGCATCGGCCTGAAGAAGGACGACACCGCCGGGCGCAAGGCCGTCAACGACGCCCTGGAGAAGATGTTCTCCGACGGGAGCTGGACCAAGGCGCTGCAGGCCAGCGTGGGCGCCTCCGGCTTCTCCGTGCCGCAGGCCCCGCAGCTCGAGCGGTACTGAGGCCCGATGGACGCACTGCTGACAGAGGGCGGCACGATCCTGGCCGCCTTCTGGATGACGGTACGGCTGACCGCGGTCAGCGCGCTCGGCTCCCTGGTGCTGGGCACGCTGCTGACCGCCATGCGGGTGGCCCCCCTGGGCTCCCTGCGCGCCGCCGCGACCGCCTACGTGACCGTGGCCCGCAACACGCCCCTCACGCTGGTGCTGCTGTTCACCGGCCTGGGCATCGGGGCGAATCTGGGGCTGGAGCTGTCCGACGACATCGCGACCAACAACTTCTGGCTCGCCGTCATCGGGCTCACTGCCTACACCTCGGCGTTCGTCTGCGAGGCCCTGCGCTCCGGGCTCAACACGGTGCCCGTGGGGCAGGCGGAGGCCGCCCGCTCGCTGGGGCTGGGCTTCGTCAAGACGCTGGGGCTCATCACGCTGCCGCAGGCGTTCCGCGCCGTGGTGGCGCCGCTGGGCAGCATCCTCATCGCGCTGACCAAGAACACCACGATCGCGCTGGTCGTGGGTGTGAGCGAGGCGTCGGTGCGGATGCGGGAGATGATCGAGACGTACGGGGACCAGGTCATCCAGATCTTCCTCGGCTTCGCCGCCGGCTTCGTCCTGCTGTGCCTGCCCATGGGCCTGCTGTTCGGCTGGCTGCAGCGGCGGCTGGCGGTGGCCCGATGACCGCTCTCCAGGAAGTGAGCCGATGAGCTACGCGAACCTGTACGAGGCCCCGGGGCCGCGCGGGATCCGCCGCAACCGGGTCCTGGCGGCCGCGGTCGGGGCCGTCCTGCTGGCGGTGGCGGCCTTCGTCGTCGTCCGCTTCGACGCGAAGGACCAGTGGGCCGCCGACAAGTGGACCCCGCTGCTGCGCGGCGACGTCTGGGCCACGTTCATCCTGCCCGGCCTGATCGGGACGTTGAGCGCGGCCGTGGTCGGGGTGGTGCTGGCCGGGCTGTTCGGGCTCGTGTTCGCCGCCGCCCGCCTGTCGGACCACCGGTGGATCCGGGTGCCGGCGGCCACGGTGGTGGAGTTCTTCCGGTCCGTGCCGCTGCTGCTGCTGATCTTCTTCGCGTTCTTCGGGTCGTACGTGCTCATCGGCGTGAACATCTCGGCGTTCGCGGCGGTGGTGTTCGGGCTCACGCTCTACAACGGCTCGGTGATCGCGGAGATCATCAGGGCCGGGGTGCTGAGCCTGCCCAAGGGGCAGCGGGAGGCGGCGTACGCGGTCGGCATGCGCAAGAACCAGGTCATGCGGCTCGTCCTGATGCCGCAGGCGCTGCGGGCCATGCTGCCCGCCCTGGTGAGCCAGTTCATCGTGCTGCTGAAGGACTCGGCGCTGGGCCTGATCGTGGGCTACGACGAGCTGGTGGACCGCGGGCTGAACGGGATCGCGGCCAACTTCTCCAACGTGATCCCGGCGGCCATCCTCATCGCGGCCATCTTCATCGTCATCAACCTGGCCCTGGACCGGCTGGCGCACCGTCTGGGGGCGGCCTGACGGCCGCCGGGCCCGGAGAGCAGGCGTCAGGCGGGGAAGTCAGTGCCACCGGGCGCTCCCCCGGCCGGCGGCGGCGCAGGGCGGGCAGCCACGGCGCGGCGCCCAGCAGGGCCAGCAGGGTCAGCAGCGGCGCCCGCCACCACCACGAGACGCTCGGCGCGGGCGGGGACGGCGTTCCCACCCACGGCCGGGCCGTCTTCGACCAGGCCAGGAAGGCGTCGCCGATCGGCAGCAGGCCGAAGGCGTAGCGCTTGGTCCACGGGGTGCCGACGGGCAGCCCGGCCAGCTCGCCGTAGTTGGCCAGCGCCCCGGCGAGCGCCGCGTCGCCGTGGGCCTGGGCCGCGCCCAGCGTGACCGCCGTGGCCGACAGGCTCACGCCGAGCGGGAGCGGGCCCGAGTCCACATCGGCCGGGCCGTCCATGCCGCCGGGGTACTCCCGCACAGCGGGCCCGAGGCCGAGCGGGGTGACGACATAGCGGTCACGGAAGCGGGTGTACTGCTCGGCGGCGAACACCGGGTCGATGTCCACCAGGAAACGCTGGATCAGGCTCTGCGAGGAGCCCCGGGCCACCTCGGCGGGCTCGCCGGTGGCCGGGTCCGCGCTGTGCGGGAGCAGGCCCGTCCGCGGGTCGAGCCGGCCGCGTACCTGGCCGAGCCAGCGGGCGGTGGTGGCCGCGTACCGGGGCGGGAGCAGCGTGTCGTGCAGCCGCAGCGAGGCCACCGCCACGGTCGAGTCGACCGGCCAGGCCTGCCCCGGGTAGGCCGCCAGGTAGGGCGACCCGGAGCCGTCGAACGCCGCGCCCAGCGCGGCCGAGTCGGCGGCGAACCGGCGCAGCTCGGCCTGGTCGCGCCGCCCCTGCGGCTGCAGGCTGAGCGCCCCGCCGCGCAGCCAGTTGCACCATCCCCGGTAGAAGACGCCGTACGGCGGGGTCAGCTCCGGGCTGAACGGGGCCCGGCCGGGCGGCGCGTCCAGCCGGGCCAGCGCCCACCGCGCCTCCCGCAGCGCGTCCGCCCGTTCGCCCGGGGGCTCGCGCAGGCCGAGCTCGACCCAGGCCAGGCCGTACAGGGCGTGCAGGAAGAGGTAGCCCTCGGGGAACAGCGTCTGGGCCTGGTCGCCGGCGCCGGCGTCGAGGGCCGACCGCAGGAAGGCGAGCGATAGGTCTTCCCCCCACGATCGCGAGTGCGTGGGCCACGGTCAGGTCGAACGATGCGGTGCCGGTGTCGGTGTCGGTGCGCGAACGGCGGCT
>NZ_JBFAIM010000137.1:0-11451 GCF_040654715.1 Nonomuraea sp. NPDC050643
GGCGCGAACTACGCCAGGATCCCCTATAACCCCTCTCGTGACTGATAGGTGTTTTTAGCCCTATCTGGTGCATTTTCTCTGACACACCCCGATGACGGCCCGGGTGATGTCGGCGACGTGTTTGGCGCCCATGAAGTTGGGATTCTTCAGGGTCATGCGGTTCTGCTCGGCGTCGACCCTGCCCTTCAGGAGCGGGTGGTCGATGACGTCGGGAAGTCCTTGACGGAGCTCGATGAGCAGGACGAGCTGTCGAAGGTGACGGCGTAGCCGCCGCTGCGCCGGGTGGGGACGCGTTCGATGATCAGGATGTCCCAGCCGATCTGGGACAGCCGCAGGGCGGCGGCCAGGCCGGCGATGCCGGCTCCGATGATGATGGCGCGCATAGATGGTTCCTTGCTGAAGGGCTGGTGGAGGGTTAGAGCTGGTCGAGGACCGGCGATGGCGTACGTCCGCATCACCCGCGCGACGCGTTTCTCGTTGATCGTCATGCCCTTGTCACGGAGTTCGGCCGTGATGCTCGGGGAACCGTAGGTGCCGTCGAAATCGGCGTGCACCGCGCGGATCAGTTCGGCCAGGACTGCGTCGGCGGCCTGTCGCGCCGCTCGGGTTCCGGCACCGGCGCGTTCGGCGTCGGCGATTCCGGTCTGATTACTGCCACCTGTCCACCCGCTGGATCGCGCCGCGTGGTGCCGGTCCTGCGCGGCCCGCCACGACCAGCACGAGGGGACCGGCGCCCAGCCAGATCGCGACCGTGGCGAAGCGCCTGCAAGCCTCCGCACAGGCTGGCGCGATGCCCCCAAGTTGAGAGTGCTTCCGCAGGCCAATGACGGAGTTGAGCACTTTGAGCCACTCACCGCTCGATGAACCGTGCCGGCTGAATGGCATTGATGCCCGCGATGCCATCAGATGACGGATCGGTCATCGCCCCGATGACTGACGTCGCCGCCCGGGCGAGGTGGCCCCGCGTCCCGAACGCCTGCTCATAACTGCCGCTCGCCGCTGGCGCACGGGTGCTCCTCACACTTGCGTGTCGTCCTGGAGATCGATCAGGCGGCGGGCCAGGTCGTCTCGTTCGCGGGTGATCTGGGCGAGCTGATGCTGGAGTTCGAGGATGTGGCGGATGGCGGGCAGCGTCATGCCGGCCTCCTTCATGGTGACCACTTGCTGGATGCGCTCGATCTCGTGGCGGCTGTAGCGGCGTTGCCCGCCGGTGGAGCGGTGCGGGGAGACCAGGTGGTGGTCGTCGATGCGGCGCAGGAAAGCCTGCTGCACCTGGAGCATGCTCGCCACCTGACCCACGGTGAACAGGGCCGCGTGCTGGTCATCGATGGGCAAGCTCATCGGGGCTCCCTTCGCCCGGGTGGTGATGCCGGCGGGCATCGGACGGGTGCGGCATCCCTCTCCGCGCTCGTGCTCTGCGCCGCGGAGAGGGATCGCGCCCGTCGTAGCGTTGGTATCGCTGAGGGCTGCGCTGTTCCCGGGTGGGCGTCAGCGCTTGATCGCCCTGGGGGTGTCGCCGCCCTGCTGGATGGTCACCTTGCGCGGCTTGGCGCGCTCGAGCACCGGGATGCGCACGGCCAGGACGCCGTTGGAATAGCCGGCCTCGATCGCGTCGGCGTCCAGGTGCTCGGACAGGTAGACGCGCCGGGTGAAGGATCCCATCACCCGTTCGCGGACGAACAGCCGCTCTTCCTCGCCGTACTCCTCTTCGCGGCGGGCGGTCACCGACAGCACTCCGCGATCGACGGTGACTTCGATGGAGTCGGGATCGATGCCGGGCAGATCGAAGCGCAGCACCACATCGTCGGCGCGGCGGATCCCGTCCATCGGCATGGCCGCGCCGTTGCTCTGCGCGGCGGCCTCGCGGGTCAGTCGGTTGAACTGACGCTCGAACTCCTGCACGAACGGGTCGATCGACGTCAGCAGCATCATCGTCACCTCCGAAGACCTTCGAGCCGCTCTTCGGCTCGAACTTCCTTGTCCCTCCTGTACGAGGAAACCTGCAACTCGGATTATAAGAAACCACCAACCGCGAATGTCAACACCAAAGGCTGAACCGCTCAGCACGATGGAGCGCTGACGCCACGCCACTGCGGCACACGGCAACCGGCGCACGGCAACCGGCATCACGGGCGAGCAACACCGCCGCGACGACCGCGACTCCTCCAGCCGAGAAAGAACGATCAGCCGCCGCCACCCGGCGGGCCGCCGCATCCGACCGGCCGGCCGGCCCAGGATCGGCGCAGGGCGGCCCTGACCCGGCTGGAGGCAAGCGCCTGACCGGCAGACCGCCGCGGTGGCGGACCCGCAGGGCTCACCTTCGGCCAGAGCCCACCACCGGGCAAGATCTAACCTCCAGCCCGACATCCACGCTCGACGTAGCCATCGGCAGGCCGCGCTGCGAGCGGAAGCCGTTGTTCAGGCATCAAGCTCGCTTCCCGGCCCCTCCTCAGCTTCGTCCTGGCCGACACGGTCAAGACTGAGCACGGCCTCGGCCACCGAGCCGAACGCCAGAATCAGGCCGGTCACCCCGTTCTCGCAAAGGACCTGTCGGACGGGTTCTTGGGCGCCGGCCAAGGCCAGCCGGCCGCCGCGAGCCCGTATCCGGTGTGACAGGTCGGCCAGAACGCTGACGCCGATGGGGCCGAGACCGTCCAGCCGGCTCACCTCCATGATGAGCCGCGACCCCTCCTCCTCCAGTAGTTGGTGCGCTTCGTGTCGCAGGTCGGTCACCGTCGCCGGGTCAAACGGGCCCTTGAAGGTGATCACTGCCCAGCTTCGCCGGTAATCCGGAAAGCTCTCGGACCTCTCCACGGTTCTGCTCTCCTGTGTACGTCGCCGCGGGTCTGAGTGGATGGTGACTTCTCCAGAGGAAGTTCTTTCTCGGCCATGGCTGGAAAACGGCAGCACGTCAGCGAGGCGACCAAGGGCGCGGGCCCTGACAAGCGCTGCCCCTGGCGGGCGGGCGGCGATTGACCGCCCTTCCGCCGCGCTATTACCCGCTGGTAGGAGCCTGGGGCGGCGGGCCCACCGAAGAGCGGATCGCGGTCCTGCCTGGTCGGCCACGCTGCTGTTCCAGGAGCCAACGCTTCGACGGCCTGGCCGACGGTCATCGCCATGGCGGTGATGGCTCACCAAGCCGAGCGTGGTCCCGCAGGAGGTCAGGAGCGCCCTGGTGCGCCGCAGACGGTCAGGGCCGCGCAGTGGCCGTGGTCGCTGATCGTGACGTTCAGGTTGTAGCCGTACTCGGCGTCGTCCACCGCGTCTCACCTCTCCCGCTGGCCTTCCCCCGTATCGCGGCGCTCATGCATCTGTCATGCCTGTGCACAGGTACCACTCAGGCCGGAAGGCTGCCACGCCCGGAGCCGAAAATATACTTTCGCCATGGTAGACATTCGCGAGTGTGGGTACTATGGTTTCTGACATCGCAAGGAACGGATCCACCGGGCAGCAGAAGTAATCAACGGCATGACGACGAACTGCCCGGAGCAGGCCGAAGGTGAAGATTGACGGCAGAAGGTCGGACGTGACGGGCCAGCGCAGTGGTAAGGGGCCCAGAGCGTGGACGCGCTGCCGAAGTGAAGTTGGAAAGTGGTCCGCAAGAGAGATGAAGGGAGTGTTGACGCCATCAGGATCGCCCGTCGCCGGCTGAAGTCTCGCCGCTCGGGTACCGCAGTTCCACAGATGGGAAGGTGGTCTACGGTCACGCATCCGCGATCCGCGCATCAACGCCGCACAACAGGGTGGATGCGCACAACAGTAAGCCGGCCGATGGCCGGTAGATGGTGTTGAACTCTTCGGGCCCCGGCGCAGCATGTGCCGGGGCCCCTGTACGCGTGATGAGAAGGGAATGCATGGATCAACGTCGCTCGGCTGCCGAGGGTGACACGCTCGCTCATGGCAGGATCACGGATACGGCCGCAGCCACGGCCGAAGACCGGTTCGACGATGAGGACTACCCCGCCTACAGCATGGGCGCGGCCGCCGAGATGCTCGGCGTCACCGCCACGTTCCTGCGGGCTCTGGGCACCGCCCATCTGATCGAACCGAAACGCTCCAGCGGCGGGCACCGCCGCTACTCCCGCTACCAGCTGCGCCTGGCCGCCCGCGCCCGAGAACTCGTCGACCAGGGCACCCCCGTGGAAGCCGCCTGCCGGATCATCATCTTGGAAGACCAGCTCGCCGAAGCGCTGCGCATCAACGCCGCCTACGAACGCGAGCGCGGCCGCGAACGCTCGGCCGGACACTAACGCCGACGGCTTCGCTGCTCTGCGGCCTGGTCTCGGCGAGTTCCCGGGCCCGCGCTGACCAGGCCACACCGCGGCACACCCATCAGCCGCGGCTCCGGCCATCACTCGGCTGCAGAACACACCCGCGCGCTCGCGAGCTCCCACGGCGAGTCGGCGCCGCCGGCTCGCTCACCGGCGTCCAGGAGGGTGCGGCCGACGCCGTCGAAGAACGACAGCGCCTTCTTGGCGTTCATGGTCGTCACGTTGCTCACGTCGACGACCGCCTCCACACCCGCTATGGCCGCATCGAGTCGCGCGCCCGTCACCAGGTCCACGCCTCGTGATCTGGACAGCACCACCGGCTCTTGTCCCGCCGCGGCCAGTTCCTCGACCACGTAGCGGCCGACCAGCCCGGTTCCGCCTGCCACTGCTACACGCATGCCGCGCCTCCCCCTGCCCGCTTGTTGCGGTCCGTCATCGTGTGTCGTCTCGCCGTCCAGGGAGTGACGGCACCAGAAGGACGAGCGACAGCACCACCAGCGAGGACAGGGCGATGACGTTGAGTACCTGGTCGCTCGTCTCGTACATGTGGAGATGCTGCATGTGGTAGATCAGGTGCAGCACGTTGAAGACCAGCCACACCGCACCCGTCATCTGCACGACCCGGTCATTGCGTACGTAGCGCACGGTGATGATCGTCAAGACGGCCAGCGCCAGGAACATCGCCCCGGCGTCCTTGGCCAGGTGCTCGTTGTAGGGGCCAGCTGCGGCAGCCAGCTCCGTCCGAAGCCGGGGAAACTCGCATGCCAGCCCTCCGGCGAGAAATAGGCCCAGATACCTGTGTACAGCGCGGTCACGGCCAAGAGGCCGAGACTGGCGTGCCGGAGTTTTATCCTGTTCATACCCCTATGACGAGATAGCACCCGCCGATGTGAGGCGGTCTGTGCAACGACTGCACCAAGAAGGGTGCGTACAAGGTCAACAACCTCGTCGCTGTCAGACGGTGTGTCGCAGCGGCGCCATCTGACGGATCCCAGTGACCAGGGTCAATGCCGCCGCTCGCTGTGTAAGAGCCTGCTGACAAAGGGCTTTGGTGTCGAGGCTCAAGTCACGAGAGCGTCGAGGTGCGGTCATCATTGGGCCGTTGACCGGTGAACGGGAGCGGGCTCCTGGTAGCTGAGGTGTTGTCTAAGCAGCTCAGCGGCCAGGAGCCCGTGGTTGTCTGTCTACACGCCCGCAGCCGTGAACGCCAGCGGTTGCGCCTCACCCGGATGCGCATGTCGCGACCGGAAACCGGCATACCCGTCGGATCTCACCGACATCGAATGGCAGGTGCTGGAGCCTGAGGCGCGAGGCGTGATGGCCGAGCTGGTCGCCCTCACGGGCCGGCCGATGGTGCATGACCTGCGCGCAATGCTGGACGCGATCAACCACGTGACCCGGTACGGGATCGAGTGGCGGGCCCTGCCGGTCGATTTCCCGCCGCACGAGGCGATATATGCGTTCTTCATGCGCTGGTCCCGGCGTGGTCTGCCCGAACGGCTGGCCGGGCGGCTACGTGGTCGTCTGCGCGTTCTGGTGGGACGGGGTGAGCTGCCGACGGCCGGTTGCGTGGACTCACAGACGGTCCGGGCGGCCGAGACCGTCGGGGCGGCGGCCTGCGGGTATGACGCGGGCAAGAAGCTGAAGGGGCAGAAGCGGCATGTCGTGGTCGACACGCTCGGGCTGCTGTTGTGCGTGATGGTCACCGCCGCGTCGGTGCAGGACCGTACGGTGCACATCCGGTGCTGGCGCTGCTGCGCCAGAAGTTCTCCACGATCGGTCTGGTCTGGGCCGACGGCGGCTACGCCGGACGGCTGGTGACCTGGGCCGGGAAGGTGCTGGGCCTGGCCGTGTCGATCGTGCGACGCAGCGACGACCTGAGCGGCTTCGTCGTGCTGCCCCGCATTATGTGGAATCTGATTTGTCAAGCGTGGCACTACGGCTCGGCAGTCGATATCGACTGGCCGGTGCCGCGTTGAACCTGGACAATCGCCTGTTGTGATGGGTATCTCCGGCTTCGAGCCGACCTTTCTTGTCGGACTCCGAGCTATCCACGATGAACACGGGCAGGGCTTGGCCGCGCTTGGTGGTCGGCGTCTGATTGGTTTCGCGCTCGTGCGTTTCGTCGAGGACGGGGACTGGTATGCCGACTGTCCCGTCGTCCTCGACTTCGACGGTGTTCAAGTAGAGGTCAGCCACTCGAAGTTCGATGAGCTGTCGATCGGCTGGAACACCATCGACACAACGGCTGCGATCACCGGCTGGGAGGAGGATGACGAGCTCACCCCGGTGTGGTCCAGCACCGACGAACGGCTTGAGCCGTTCGTCGGCCAGGAACTGCGCGAGGTTGCTCTCCTTGGATGGCAGCCATCAGGTCGTGACATGGCGGCCGGCACCCTTGCGGTGGAGTTCGTCTTCGATGTGGGTCACTTCCACATCGCCAACGCTCTCGACGAGAACAGCATCGAGGTCGGCGACACCCATCCAGAATGGGTGCGGCACCAACTGAGCTGTGGCACGTAGCCCGATTAGGTCGGCCTTCGGTTGATCTCGATGACCGGCAGCAGGGTCGCCTGGGCCGGGGCGCTGATCTGGCGCGGGGTCGCACCGGACGGCGTGGGGACGTCGGCGAGACGTTCCAGAAGCTGGTCAAGGGCGGCCTGGCCATCGTCGACGGCCGCTCGTTCATCGTCGGTGAGTGGAACGTTGGCCAGCATCCGCTGGAGGTTGTCCTTGGCCTCCAGCGGATGCTGGCCCTTGCTGGACGTCTTCGGCGTGTAGAAGTCACAGCGGGCGCAGGCCATTCGGTGTGGGCACTGCTCGAAGAAGGTGTAGGTGCAGTAGCCGTGTCCAAGGTCGTAGTACTGCCACGGCTCGCCATTCGCGGCGGCGCCGGAGGTGACGGCGTCCCGGTCGACGAGGACCTCGATGGTGCGCACGTTGCGTTCGAAGTAGCCGGCGTCGTTGTAGGCTCTGGCCAGCGTGTTCGGCGTGAGCTTGGCGTAGTGCTGGGTCGACTCCGGGCTTCGGTGTCCGAGCCATGCCTGCAGCTCGAACAGGGTCATCGGCTCTTTGGCGTTGTAGAGCTGGCTGGCGATCGTGGACCGCGCCCGGTGGCTGGTGATGGCGCCCCGCGCGTCCGCGGCGAGAACTCCGGCCTTGCGGCATAGGGCGGGGATGATCGTCCTGTTGATGTAGGTCGTGTCCATCGCGTGGCCCGCAGCGCGAACAGCAGGTGCACCTGGTCGCCGGTCTTGCGGTCCGTCAGGGTCGGCTGGCTTGGCCGAGTGGCCTCCCATGCCTCGATCGCCTTGCCCAGCAACGGATCGACCGGTTTGGTGAACGCGGTGCCGGTCTTGTGGGTGGGCACGTCCAGGAGGCAGACCACGTCCCGGGCCAGAACCTGGCCTGCCAGTAGGAGTGGAACGGTGAACCGGGTTTGGTGTCACATGTTGTGAAGCTGTGCGGGATGATGATCGACGGCGGCTTCGTCGTGATCTCTGGCGGGAGTTGCTGACCAGCCGATATCTCTGCAGGAGAGGTGCCTGATGGCCCTGCCGGCGATGACGGCGGAGCAGCGTGCGAAGGCGTTGGCGAAGGCGGCCGAGGTGCGTACGGCGCGTCGTGCGCTGCTGGCTGAGGTGGCCCGCGGCGCGGTGAGTGTGGCGGAGGTGTTCGAGCGCAGCGGGCAGGATCTCATCGGCAGGACACGGGTGGTTGCGGTGCTGCGGGCCGTTCCCGGGTATGGGCCGGCCCAGGTCGCGGCGTTGATGGCCACCTGCGGGGTGGCAGAGAAACAACGTGTCGGCGCGCTGAACGAGCAGCAGCGCGAACGCCTCTTGCGGGTTTTGATCGGCTGACAGCGCCGGGACTGATCGCGCGAGCTATCGGAGCTCCGCGTCCGGGTGAGGTTGGCTCTGCAGGCGATGGCGAAGTTCGGCTTCCTCCGCTGTCAGCGCCTGGCCCGGGCGTCGGATGCGGGCCGGGCGGGGTCGGGGGATGTCGTCGCCTTGCAGGAGGGCGAAGTCGGCGTGGGCCGCCTCGACGGCTTCGGGGTAGGTCTGGGTCTTGTCATGCTCGGCGAGGGCCCGGTAGATGCTGGCCAGGGACGGGTTCTCGCCCCTGCGTTTCCCTGTCGGGATGATCAGATTCTTGCGGATGTCTTCGACGCGTTCCCCGGCGGCCTTGCGGCGCAGCACGGTGTGCAGCATGTCGTCGAGGATCACCGGGGGGCGGCCGCCGTGCTTGCCCTTGCGGGCGGCGGCGTCCAGGCCCTCCAGCGTGGACTCGCGGATGGCCTCGCGTTCGGTCTCGGCCATCGCGGCGAAGAAGGCGAACAGCATCCGGCCCGGCCCGGACGGATCGTAGATCCCGGCCGGCGGCCCGGCGAGCATCTCCAGGACCAGGCCGTGCGCGGTCAGGTGGTCGGCCAGGGCGGTGAGTTCGGCGGCGTCGCGGCCCAGCCGTTTCATCTCATACACCGTCAGGATGACCCGGCAGTGCGGGGCGTGCGCCTTGATCTGCCGGGCCAGCGCGAGCGCCGCCTCGAATTGTGGGCGCACCTTCACCCGAGTTGAGATCTTTCTCGGCGAAGATCTTCTCCCGCGGAATCCCGTGCGCGGCCAGCGCGTCCAGTTGTGACTGCAGTTCCTGGGTGAGGGCGGAGCAGCGGGCGTAGCCGATCCGGATGTCGGCGGAGGGCCCATCGTCACGCAGCGGTGCGGGCGGCGGCGTGCCCGGCCGCCACGGCTGCCCGGGCCCGCGGTCGGCCGGGGTGATCACCCGCAGCAGCTTGGCCAGCCGGGGGATCTTGGTGAAGCGGCCGGTGTGGTAGGTGCCGGCCACCGCGCCCGAACGCGACCGGCACGGCGAACCCGGCGCGACAGCGCATCGCGGGCACGGGTGACGCTCAACCTCATCAGCGTCACGAGTGTGTTCCTCGGCGATAGCGGACAGATGGGCTGATTCGGCGTGTTCGCGGGGTTGCGGGGCCTCGGCGTTTCGTTACATGCTCCCGCTGGCGTGGGATTGGGTGCGGGAGTTTCGTTACGCGGGTCGAACAGGGCCTCGTGGGCGTTCCGGGGGCGGGTTGGACCACCAACAGCGCTTCGGTACGGCTCTCCCATTGCCCGCCCTGGCTGGTACTGGCCTCCAAGATGTAGCGGTGCCAGCCGCGATACAGCTCCTCGTCATACAGCGGATCGCCAGTCGGGTCTTTCCGCGCCCGCCCGGCAGCCACCGCATTGGCGATCCACGTCAACACGCTCTACCAGCGACTGGCCGCAGCCGACCGCCTGCTCAGCGAGGGCTGACGTTCGCCGCAGCGGGCGCTGGAGTTGCACATGCTCCTGCACCTCACCGCGGCGAGCGGTCCGCTGGATGGGCCGGACGGCGGCTGAACCTGACGCCCTGTTCAATGCCCCGGGCGTGTCCGTGGAACGGATTGGGCCTTGCTCATGCGCAGGATCAGGACGACCGCGTCCTCCGAGTGAGCTGTTGGAGTCAGAACCTCCTGTAAGAGCAGGCCACGGATCGCGGCAATGGTTACGGTGGCCAAAGTCAGCGCCTCCTCGGTGTCGACCCCTCCACGTTCCGCGCGCGAGGCCAGCACCTTGGTCAGGTCGTCGAGCGAGTCGATGAACTCACGAAAGTCCTCTGGGCTGTACGCGGCCAGTCCTACGACGTGAAAGAAGCCGCGGACACGCGACAGCTGCTCCGGGCGGGTGTAGGCCCGCCAGATCGCCATGACGAGGTCGTCGAAGGTGCCCTGCTGGGCGACCTCGAGCAGTGCCTCGTTGTCACGGGATCGCTGTGCCTTGAGCATGGCCGCCAAGACACCCGGGAGTGACCCGAAGTGGTATCGCAAGAGGGCGTGGCTGGTCTCGGTCCTGGCGGCGATCTCACGGAGCGACACTTCCGGTGCGGGCAGGCCCTCGCCGAAGGCGTCGAGAAGCCGAGCGAGGAGACGCTCCCGTGCGTCGCTCTTGCGTTCTGTGCTTGACAGGATCACCCCCACAGTTTATCCATTGGAAAAGAAGCGCTGCCAGTGCCGGGTTACGTCACACATGGTCGCAGCCTGCTCGCAACGGCGGAGGGAACGACTCGTGGGACGTGTTCAGGTAGTCGGCGCGGCGGTCGTCGACGGATCAGGTCGCGACCCCAGCGACGTCAACGTCACCATCGAAGACGGGCGTATCACCGAGCTTGGTGCCGCGGCCGCACACGGCGAGCGCCTCGATGCCGAGGGGCTGACGATGACGCCTGGCTTGATCGACGCTCACGTTCACCTGGGTTTGTCGAGCCTGATCCAGCCGCAGTTCTCGTTTCAGATCAGTGCCGCTGAGCTCGCGGCGGACATCTTCGCCACGGCCGGCGCGACGCTCGATGCCGGCTTCACGACCGTTCGGGACACCGGCGGGGTCGACGGCGGCCTCGTCACCACGATCGCGAAGGGCAAGGTCAGGGGGCCGCGTGTCCTGTCGTGCGGACCGGTTCAGTGCCAGATCGGTGGGCACGGCTACTACGGAGCCGACTGGGAACCCACCGAGCTGTGGAGCAGCCATCACATTCCGGGTCTGTGCGCTCTGTCCATGATGTCGGGCAACGCAGACGAGCTGCGGAGCAACGTGCGCGAGGCCTTCCGTCGCGGAGCCTCCTTCCTGAAGCTCTGTGTGACCGGCGGGGTGGTTGGGGCGCACGACCGGCTGACCGACACCCAGTTCACCGTTGAGGAGATCGCCGTCGCTGTCCAGGAAGCCGCGGCACGGGGCACCTATGTGACGGTTCACGCCCACAACGACGACGGCATTCGGAACGCCGTCGAGGCCGGGGTGCGCTGTGTCGAGCATGGCACCGACCTCGACGAGTCCACGGCCACCCTGATGGCCACTCGCGGGGTTGCCCTTGTGCCTACGTTCGCTGTCGTCGAGCAACTGCTGCATGACAGCGCTGGAGCCGGCCTCGGCGAGTCGACCCGCGATCGTGTGATCGGTGTCCGTGAGCGGATGGCGGAGGCGCTCGCTGTCGCCAAGGAGGCCGGAGTACGGATCGGGCTGGGTTCCGATCTCATCGGTCCGGCTCAGGACTGAACCGCTCCGGCTTTCTTGGAGACCCTGAAGCCAGCATGATCGTGCTGGCGGAAGGGAGAAACACACGCGATGCCAGCCCCCAGGAAGTACCC
>NZ_JBFAIM010000138.1:0-11380 GCF_040654715.1 Nonomuraea sp. NPDC050643
GCCTGGAACGGCCACGGGATCAAGAAGGTCTACACCTTCACCTGCTGGGCCGGCAAGTTCGACAACTGCGGCAAGAAGTACCGCATCTACTAAAGTCCCCACGAGGAGCCGCTCGGGACAGAGGGCTCACGGACTCGGGGTGTCAGAAACCGACGGCGTCGGCTCGGAAGTCGGTGTCTCGGTCGGTGTCTGAGTAGGTGTTTCGGTCGGTACTTCGGTAGGCGTCACGGTCTGTGTCGGCGTGGGGCACGAGGTGGGGGTCTGCCAGCGGGGCGGACCCGCCCACCACTGCCAGGAACGCTTCCAGCCCTGGTAGGACCAGATGCGCTTGCCCGGCCGCGACAGGTCGTAGACGTGGACGGCCGTGGCGTTCTGGCCGTCGGTGGTCGCGGTCACGGACACCCAGTCGTCCTGCCGCACCTCACTGGTGCCGCGACGACCCGCGATCGTGCGGGTGGTGTCGTCGATCGCGTACGTTTTCTCGAAGCCGTCCTGGCTCCGCACGGTGATGGAGTCCTCCGCGACGGCGGTCGCCTGCCCGGTCTGGGCGAGCAGGGTGGCGGTCCCGCAACCGTCCTTGGTCGCCACTGTGAACTCCCCGTGCATGGCGCCGACGAACCCCCACGGGTTGATCGGCGCGAGATCCGGAGGAGATGTCGGGGTGGGTGTGTCAGTAGGCGTCTCCGTTGGTGTGGCGGTAGGGGTCTCTGTAGGTGTCTCAGTCGGTGTTTCCGTGGGTGCTTCTGTGGGTGTTTCTGTGGGCGTCTGGCTGGGCGTCGGTGTTCTCGCCGACGCCGCCGCGGCCACTCCGATCCCGCTCGCCGCGACCAGCGCGGCGGCGGCGGCGATGATCAGCGGTCGTGGGACGTGCCGGCGTGGCTCGTCCGGGCCGAATGACAGTTCCTCGGGTGGTTGATCGGCATTCGTGGGCGTCACCTTGTCCTCCACGTAGATTTGTTCGATTGGACTCCCACGGGAATAAGCCAGGCGTAAGACCTACAGATTGATCAGGCCGATTCCGACCAGGACAAGCCCGGCGGCGCTCGCCACCGCCCGCAGCGTGTTCCAGGCGGTCCACCTGGGCGCGTAGTCCTTCCAGGACATCGTCCCGGCGTCGATGGCGTTGTTCATGGGCACGTTGACGGCCATGGTGACGAGGAACGAGCCGACGAAACTGACCGCGGCGGCGGCGAAGAACCAGATGGCCGCGGGGGCGTCCGCGAGGAACCCGGCCACCAGCGCGGCGATCGGTGAGCCGAGGAACACGAGGTAGAGCCACGGGTTGAGGATCTTCTTGTTGATGCCGCGCATCGCCGCCTCGGCCTGGGCGGGTTCGATGGCGTTGAGGCCCGGGATGACGGACATGGAGAAGGTGTAGAACAGGCCGGTGAGGGAGCCGTGCAGCACGAGGGTGATCAAGGCGAGTATCTGCATGGTCATATCGTGATCCCCGAGGATGTGGACGGTCCATGGCCGGTCCGCTCAATCCCATACGCGGGCGTCCAGAACCGCGTCCCGCCCCTTACGCGATCTCCCGCAGCTCGATGACCGAGCCGCCGCTGTGCAGCGACTCCTCCGCCGCGAACATGACGCGCGCCCCGGCCACGGCGTCCGCCACCGTCGCGCCCGCGGGCTCCGGCCCGCCCAGCGCGCGGCAGAAGTCCTCCACCTCGGCCAGATACAGGTTCACCGGCTCGAAGGCCCGCACCTCGGTCCCCACCGCGCTCTCGATCTCGATCGCGACGACCGGCTTCTCGCCGAGCAGCCCCGGCGCCCGCAGCACGGCCGAGGGGAACGTGATCCGCAGGTCGTTCGCACGGTCGCTGCCGGACTGCCCCGCCGTGACCGTCACGGGATGATCGCGATAACCGAGGACCGCGGTCACCAGGTCGAACGTGGTCGTGCTCCGGATCCGGTGGCCGGTGGCGCACACCCCCGGCGGCGTGCCGAACAGGTGCAGGGCCAGGTCGATCGCGTGTGACCCGACGTCGAACAGGGCGTTCGAGCCGCCCAGCTCCGGATCGAGCTTCCAGCGGGCGTTGCGGGATCCGTGGTCCAGGTCGAAGCACCACTGCAGGCTCGCCGACACCGGGGTGCCGTAGCGGCGCGATCTGAGGACCTCGGCGATGAAGGCGACGGCCGGCTGGTGGCGTACGTGGTGGGCCAGCATGAACGGGAGGGCGGCGTCCGACAGCAGCCGCTCCAGCGGCTCCAGCTCATGCCGCCGCACGACCAGGGGCTTCTCGCAGATGACCGGCAGGCCGAGCCCGACCACCAGCCGCAGGTGCGACGGGTGCAGGAACGGCGGCGAGGCGATGTAGACGACGTCATAGCGCCCGCGCAGCCCCGCGAAGCCCTGCTCGCTCGTGGTCCGCTCGATGCCCGGGTCCAGCTCGGCGATCTGGGCCAGACGCTCCTCGTCGCGCCCGTGCACGACGGTCACCCGGCACAGGTCCGAGCCGAGCAGGGCGGGGATCGTCCGCTTGCGGGCCGTGCCCGTCCCGGACAGCACACCGACGCGCCACATGCTCGCCTCCCTGGAGGTGCTCGGGCTCGATGCGGCCGTCACCGCGAACGATCTCGCCGGCCGCAAGGGAATCTCGCGAAATCACCCGCCGGCGGGATGTCGTGCGGATAATAAAAGAGCCACGGCAAGGTCTTGTTGCATTGTTCCAGGTGGCGATATCTTTTCCTGCGACACTCCCGGACATTACCATCACGACAAACGGCTGTAAATGTGCCGGTCGCTATTCAAGAATATAGGACGCCTGCAATTCAACGAGGATTCGGCGAAATACGCGAACCATCAACCGCGGGATGCGGCGTGAAGGCGCAGGAACGCCGCGGCCACGTTCGCCGCCCGGCCGCTCGGGAACGAACGGGCGAAGATCCCGAGTTCGGTCACAGGCGGACCCCGGCCCCGTTCGCGGCCGCTGACTCGGCCACGGCGGCGATCAGCTTGAGCGCGGCCACGCCGTCGTCGGCGCTCGGACTGTCGGGCAGTTCGAGACGGATGGCGCGGGCGAACCCCTCGATCTGCCGCTCGTAGGCGTTGGTGTCACCGAACACCGGCCGGGCGGTGGTGCAGGTCTCCTCGTCGAACACCTCGACGTCGCCGGCCCGCAACGTGAACGGGAAGTGGGTGCGCAGTTTGACGTGTCCCTTCTCGCCGTAGATGTCGGCGCCCTCCGACCATTCGGCGTGCACGTCCGCGCTGATCTCGAAGCTCGCCAGCCCGCCGTCGCTCAGGTTGGCCACGCCGTGCCAGGTGTGGTCGCCGCCATGGCTCGACGCCTGGGCGCTGATGCGGGTCGGATCGCCCAGGAGGAACCGCAGGCCGTCGAGGACGTGGGCGCCGTGCGTGGTCAGCAGGTAGCGCCGCCGGTCCGCCTTGTACGCCGCCTCGCCCACGAGCACGTTCTCGTCCACGATCCGCGGGGGGAACAACGTGGCCTCGGTGGTCGGGCGCAGGCGGCCCATCACGCGGTACCAGATCGTGGCCGACAGCACCCGGCCGATCGTGTTCCTGACGGCCTCGGCGGCATACTGCACTCCCGGGTCGTACCGCTTCATCGCGCCGACCTGTAGGTGCAGGCCGGTCTCGGCGGCCAGGTCGCGCAGCTTCTCGCCGTCGGCCACCGTGTCCGCCAGCGGTTTCTCGACCAGGACGTGCTTGCCGGCCCGCAGGGCCCGCGTGGCCAGCGGGAGGTGCAGCCTGTCGGGCACGGCGATGATCACCGCCTCCAGGCCGGGGTGAGCCAGCAGTTCGTCCGTGCTCCGGTAGCCGGTGACCTCGTAACGGCTCGCGACCCGTTCGGCGAGCACGGGGGAGGGGTCGCTGAGGGCGACGAGGCGGACGCCGTCGGCGCGCGCCAGCGCCGGGAGGTGGGCGGCCTGGGCGATACGGCCCGCCCCGATGACGGCGATGCGAAGGTCCGGCACGACGTTCTCCAATGGCGGAAGGTCCGGTACGACGTTCTCCGATGGCAGAAGGTCCGGTACGACTTTTTCGGGATTCATGGCAAGTGGGCCAATCCGGTGCGGGCGGTCTCGGCCTCGTACGGATCCTTGATCCGGAGGGCGATCTCCAGCGCGTCCGTCCAGCACCGCCGGGCCCGCTCCTGATCGCCACGCGCGGAATGGGTCTCGCCCAGGCCGTTGAGCACCCGGCTCTCGATGAGGCGGCTGGGCAGGCGCCGGGCATGGGCCAGCGCCTCCTCCTGATGGCGGATCGCCGCCTCGAAGTCGCCGCTCCTCATCGCGATGTGGCCGACGTGGCAGAGCGCGTCGGCCTCCATCAGCCGGTCCCCGAACTCGCGCGCGATGCGCAGCGCCTGCTCATGGCAGCTCGCGGCGGCGGCCAGGTCGTCGAGACCCGCGTGCGCCATGCCCATGTCGATGAGGAGGTACGCCTCGTCGTGCCGCCGCTCGCGCTCCCTCAGGGAGGGCAGGACGATGTCGAGGCATTCGAGGGCGTGACGCATCTTGCCCAGCCGGATGTCGATCATCCCTTCGGCGTACAGGGCCGCGAGCCGGCCCGCCTCGTCGCCCTGCTCGACGTACAGCAGCCGGGCCTGCTCGTTGACCTCCAGCGCGTCGGCCAGCTCGCCGGTCCGGTAGAGGCCGTGGGCCACGTAGTAGAGCGCCTCCGCGTGCATGCGCCGGTCGCCGGCCACCTGGGCCAGCTCCGCCGCCCGACGCTGGCAGGTCAGGAAGTCGCCGTACTGGTCGGTCGCCATCAGGGCGTGGCCGAGCGTGGTCAGGACCATGGCCTCGCCGCGGACGTCGCCCACGTCGCGTACCGCATCGAGGGCCGTGCGCTGGGTGGCGAGCCAGTCGTCGATGTGGCCGGCCTGGTAGAAGTGGTAGGCCATGATGTAGGCGAGCTGCCAGGCGTGGGCCGGCCGGCCGTGGCGGGAGGCGTACGCGATCAGCGCGACGCTGTTGTGGTGCTCGACGTTCAGCCAGGCCAGGGCGCTTTCGCGGTCGCCGAACTCCCTGGTCACCGCGGGCTGATCGACGGAGGGGCGCAGCAGCTTCGCGTCCGGATCGATGAAGCCCATGGCGGCGCGGGCGGTGTGGGCCTGCCAGTCGAGCAGCCGGGTGACCGCATCGAGTTCGTCGTCCTCCGCCGCGGCGCGTTCTCTGGCGTACTCGCGGACCAGGTCGTGCATGACGATCAGCCCGTGCTCGTCGAGCTGCACCAGATGGGCGCGTACGAGCTCGGCCACCGCCTGATGGGTCGCCGGCGCGCTCAGTTCCGTCATGGCCGCCAGCGCGTCGAGGCCGACGGCGCCGCCCGGGTGCAGGCTCGCGATCCGGAACACCAGCCGCGTGACCAGCGGCAGCGCGCGGTAGGACAGCGCGAACGCGGCACGGACGCCGACGTGCGGATCCTCGGTGAAGTGCAGGGCCTCCAGCCGCCCGCCCGCCCGCATGCGCGCCACCAGCGCGGCGGCCGGCTCGCGGGTGGCGTGCAGGTGGGCGGCGGCCAGGCGCAGCGCGAGCGGCAGGTGGCCGCAGAGCGCGGCCAGCGCGCTGATCGGCCCCGGCGCCTGCCCGCCGCCGAGCAGCGCGTGGAGCAGCGCCTCCGCCTCCTCGGCGGTCAGCACGTCCAGCTCGACGAAGCCCACGTCGTGGGTGGCGGCCAGGCCGCGCAGCGAGTCTCTGCTGGTGATCAGGACCCTGCTCGGCGACGATCCGGGCAGCAGCGGGCGCACCTGGTCGGCGGTCGCCGCGTTGTCGAGGAAGATCAGCATCTCGCGGCCGGAGAGCAGGGAGCGGTACAGGGCCGCCCTCTCGTCCACGTCGTGCGGGATCTCGCCGGCGGGCACGCCGAGCACCCGCAGCAGCCGCTCCAGCGCCTGGCCCGGGGCGACCGGGCTGCGCGGCGAGTAGCCGTGGAGATCCAGGTAGACCTGGCCGTCGGGAAAACGCTCGGTACGGCTCTGCGCCCAGTGGGTGGCCAGCGCCGTCTTGCCCACGCCGGCCGTGCCCGCGATGGCCGAGATCACCAGGACCGAGCCCAGCAGCGTGTCGAGCGTGCCGAGGTCCTTTCCGCGCCCGGTGAACCGCGGGACGTCGGCCGGCAACTGCCGTGGCACCTGACGCGGGGAGCCCGCCGGGGTGGCGCGGCCCTCGCCCAGCAGCTCCGGGTCCCCGTCGAGGACGGCCCGCTGCAGCCTCGCCAGCTCGTCGCCGGGCTCCAGGCCCAGCTCGTCCCTGAAGCAGCGGCGGGCCAGCGTGTACTGCTCCAGCGCCTCGGCCCGCCGCCCGTCCCGGTAGAGGGCGAGCATGAGCTGGCCTCGTAAGCGCTCGTGCAGCGGCGCGGCGGCGGTCGCCTGCCTGAGCTCGCCGATGAGCTCGGCGTGCCGGCCGAGCGCCAGGTCGGCGTCGATGCGATCGGTGAGCGCGGCCAGCCGCAGCTCCTCCAGCGGATGCCCCTCCACGAGCTGGAACTCCGGGCGCGTGCCTCCGAGCGCGGGCCCCCGCCACAGGACCAGCGCGCTCCTCAACTCCTGCGCCGCCTGCGCCACGTCACCCATCGAGCGCGCGACCTGCGCGGCGGCGACCGCCGCCCTGAACACCGCCAGGTCCGAGCCCCGATCGGGGACGTGCAAGGCGTAGCCGCCGGAGCTGGTGGAGAGCGCGCTCTCCTGGGTGAGGAGCCGGCGCAGGGACCAGAGCTGGCTGTGCAGGGCACGGCGGCCGGTCGCGGGTGGCCGCTCCCCCCAGAGCGCGTGCGCGAGCTCGTCGTGCCGGACGACCTGGCCGGCCCGCAGGACGAGGATCGCGAGCAGCGTACGCAGCTTCTCACCGACGATCGGCACGTTACGCCCGTCGCGCCAGATCTCCACCGGCCCCAGCACCCTGAACTCCATGGCTCTCCCAGCCCGGCTCGCGGCCCTTTACATCGCGGCTTACACGATCACAATGGCGACGCGGTACGACAAGAACACTGACACGCTCCGCGGCGCGTTTCACCGGCGCCACCTTCGCCACCGCGAGGCTCCGCGACTACGACGTGACCCGGATCAAGATCGTCGACGCCTGACTCGTCGGCGTCAACACCGAACGGTATTTCAAGGCGATTGCCTTAATAAGGTGATCACCTTATATTCGTAAGGCCGGACTGACTCCGAGTTTGGAGGACCTGTTGACCGCCGACGCGATCCCCGAATTCCCGTTCGACCGCCCCACGGCTCTGGAGCCTCCGCCGCAGCTCGCCGAGCTGCGCGAACGCTGCCCGGTGTCGCACGTACGCCTGCCGAGCGGCGACGTGGCCACCCTGGTGACCAGGTACGACGACGCCCGCGCGGTGATGGCCGACCCCCGGTTCAGCCGCAACCTGGCCAGGGAGGGCGCCGCCCGGCTGGCCACCACCAAGGACGGCGGCCTCTTCGGCCGGCGCCGGGAAGGCGCCATGGAGATCGGCGAGGGGCAGGGCCACATGCGGTGGCGGCGCCTGCTCAGCCGCTGGTTCACCGCCCGCAAAATGGAGGTCTGGCGGCCCCGGGTCCAGGCGATGACCGACGATCTGCTGGACGCCATGCTCGCCAAGGGCTCCCCGGGCAACCTGTCGGCCGGGCTCGCCCTGCCGCTGCCCGTACGCGTCATCTGCGCCCTGGTCGGCGCGCCGAGTGAGGACCAGGACAAGTTCGCGCACTGGTCGCGCGTCATGCTGACGCTGACGCGGTTCACGCAGGAGGAGGTCGACCAGGCGTACCGGGAGTTCAACGCGTACGTGTCCGACCTCGTCGACCGCAACCGCGCCGACCCCGGCGACGACCTGCTCAGCGAGCTGACCCAGATCACCGACACCGAGGACGGCCGGCTCAGCCAGGGCGAGCTCATCGCCACCGTACGCGGCCTGCTCCTGGCCGGCCACGAGACGACCTCCAACATGATCGCCATCATGACGGCGATGCTGCTTGCCGACCGGAGCCGCTTCGAGGACGTGATCGACGACCCCGACCTGATCCCCGGCACCGTCGAGGAGGTGCTGCGCCTGGACAGCACACTGTCGGTCATCGGCGGAGTGCCCCGCTTCCTCACCGAGGAGGTCGAGCTGAGCGAGGTCAGGGTGCCCGCGGGCACCACGCTGATCCCCAACATCCCGGCCGCGAACCGCGACCCCGGCAAGTTCCCCGACCCCGACCGCTTCGACCCGCGGCGCGAGAACAACGCCCAGCACCTCACGTTCGGCGCGGGCAAGCACTACTGCCTGGGCCAGCCGCTGGCCAGGGTCGAGCTCCAGGTCGTGCTGGGCACGCTGACCCGGCGGCTGCCGGAGCTGCGGCTGCGGGACTCCGCGGACGATCTCAAGCTGCGTGTCGGAGGGATGTCCGGCGGGCTGCAGGACGTCTGGGTCACGTGGTGACCGTGTACCGGCCATAATCGACGGGAGACGGTGCGGAAACACAAGATCGGGATTCGGTGCATTGAACGTCGGCACGGCTGTCTCCACGCCGTCTCCCCGCTCGCTGCGTGCCAGAGACAAGCTCATGCACACCGCCGAGCGCCTCTATGCCGAGCACGGCTTCGCGAACGTCTCCATCAGGATGATCCGCGAGGCGGCGGGCCAGCGTAACAAGTCCGCCGTCCAATACCACTTCAGCACCCGCGACGACCTCATCCAGGCGATCCTGACCCGCCACGCGACCGCCATCGAGCAGCACCGGGCGCCGATGGTCTCCGCCCTCGGCGCCACGGGTGAGGTGGCGGTCCACGACTGGATCACGTGCGTCATCGCGCCCAGCATCGAACACCACATCGAGCTCGGCACCCCCTCCTGGTACGGCCGCTTCCTCGCCCAGGCCGTCGTGGAGCCGTCGCTGCGCGAGCACGCCGTCCAGGCCCACCTGAACACGCCGTCGTGGCGCCGCCTGCACCAGCTCCGGCCGTCACGCGCCCACGACCGCGACCCCGAGCTGGTCGAACGCCACGCCGCCATGATCCGCCTGCTGATCGTGCACATGAGCGCCGAACTGGAGACCGACCTGGCCGCCGGCCGCGTCGACCCGGCCGACGCGGAGCGGTCCTGGCGCGGGCTGGGGGACGACCTCGTCACGGCCATCCTCGGGCTCAGCTCCGCCCTCCTCACGTGAGCACGGCACCCCGGCCCGTACGAGGCACCCGCCGCACCCGTACCCGCGAGGATGATCAGGGCGGCGACGAGCAGGTCATCGCCAGCGGCGCCCACACCGCGAATCCCGCCGCGACCACCACGGGTTGCGGCAGCAGGAGCAAGGGGGACAGCAGCGGGCCGAGCCGCTGGTAGGCGCCGAAGCCCAGGCAGTCGCCCTCCATCGCGACCATGCCGTGCCCGATCGCGGCCGGGGCCGGGACCGGGAAGAGCAGGGCCATCGCGTACGGAACGCTCACCAGCACCAGGGCGGCGCCCCACAGCGCCAGCGAGGTCCGCCACCGTATCGGCGGCACCGCCCCCCGCTCCGACCGCGCGCCGCCGAGCAGCGCGCCCGCGCTCGCGGCGAAGGCCGCTCCGAGCAGCAGCAGCGCGTTGTCGTCAAAGGGCGGGAACGTGGAGGCGGCGTCGTCGAGGAGTCGGCGACCCCGGTCGATGGTGAAGCTCGTGATGATCTCCTCCCGGCTGGGCCGGCCGAGCCCGGTGAGCGGCGGTGCGAACGCGGACGCGGCGAGGAGGAACAGCAGCGCCGCACTCACCCGGAGCACCCATCGCCGGCGCCGCAGCACCACGGCCGGAACGACCAGGACGGCCGCGACGGCCGCCCCCGCGATCGCGGTCGGCCCGGTGGGCTCGATGGCGGCGGGCGCGAGCGGCAGCAGGATCGCCAGGACGGATAAGGCGGGCACGGAGAGTTTCGACACCGAAGATCCAAATCGCGGGGGAGCGGGGCGTCACACCTATCGCCCCGCTTCGCCCCCGTCAAGCCGGTGCCACGGCCCCTGTTCACCTGCCTTGGGGACTCAGGGGCGATCCGCGCAGAGGGCGCGGTCGATCAGGGCGGCCGACGTCTTGATCTGCTGGAGCGGGGACTGGTCCGGGCCGAGGGTGGTGGCGTAGGCGACGACGGCGCTCCTGCGGCCGTCCGTGGTGACGGCGTTGTCGGTGACGGCGTTCCAGCCGCCGCCCGCGTGGAACCAGACCCAGTCCCCGCAGGACAGCCGGCGTTTCATCAGCCCGAGCCCGTAGCCCGCCTCGCGCCAGAACTCCTTGTACGGCGCGGCGGGCACCGTCTCCTTCATCTCCGCGAGCTGCGCCGGCCGCAGGAGACGGCCGCCGAGCAGGGCGCCGTAGAAGCGGTTGACGTCGTGCGGCGTGCTGATGACCGAGCCGTCGGCCTGCCCGGCGGCGTAGACCGTCACGTCCACCGCCGGGCCGCCCGGGGTGAGCCGCCTGTAGGTCCTGAGGTGGGGGCGGGGCAGGAAGGGTGACGTGCCGGGGGTGAAGGTGTGCCGCAGGCCGAGGGGTTCGATGACGCGTTCGTGGAGCTGCTGCTGCCAGGGGGTGCCGGTGACCTTCTCGATGATCATCGAGGCGAGGACGTAGTTGGTGTTGGAGTAGGCCCAACCCGTGCCGGGCGGGAACACGGGACGGTGCCGCATCGCCATCGCGACGAGCTGCCCGGGGCCGTAGGTGCGGAAGCGCTCACGCCGGAACTCCTCCTCCGTGGTCGCCCTCTCCAGGGGTACGTCGTCGGCGTAGTCCGGCAGGCCGCTGGTGTGGCCGAGCAACTGCCGCACCGTGACCTCCGCGCCCCCCTCCACCAGGCCGGGCAACCACCGGTCCACCGTGTCGTCCAGGCTGAGCCGGCCCTCGCCCGCCAGTTGCAGGACGACGGTGGCCACGAACGTCTTGGTGGTGCTGCCGATCCGGTGGTAGGCGTTCCAGTCGACGGGTTCGCCGGTCCCGAGGTCGGAGACGCCCGCGCGGGCGGTTAACGTACGGGAGGAAAGGCGCACTTCTGCCAGTACGCCGCTGGCGCCGGTGGCTTTGAGTGCGTCCACGTCGCGCTGCAACCGTTCCTGACCGTACGTTCGAGCCTGCGCCGGAGCCGCCAGGGTCACAGCGGTGAGCAGGGTCACGCCGGTAATCGCCACGGCGGCACGCGCTGAGTTCGCGAATGTCATGGCCCCAAGCCTTTCCGTGACGCCCGCCCACCACCATGCGGGATCACCCCGACCGGCCCCCGGCCTTGACCTGAGAGACCGCACAGGGCATGCCGGAGCGGAAACGCCGCAGAAACGCGCCCGCGTGTTCGCTGGCCTCAGCACCGTCGTGATCATCCCGGCGGGTCGGCATCCCGGGTCATGTAAGGAGCTCCGGGGCTTGATCCGCCCAGGGGTTCCAGGGTTGCATGAGCATCCCGGCGAGTTCGGTGGGTGGCGATGAGTGCGG
>NZ_JBFAIM010000139.1:0-11372 GCF_040654715.1 Nonomuraea sp. NPDC050643
ATCCCTTCGGCTACTACCTGTGGAACTCCGCGGTGGTCACAGGAGCAGGGGCACGCCGCCGCCGAGGCCGCGGTCGGCCTGGGCTGGGCGGCGGTGGCGGGGGCCGTGCTGACGCTGCAGGCGCGGCGGGCCAGGAGACATGACACCGACGGACGGATATGAACGATGGATCTTCTTCCGCACCTGATCGAAACGGTCGCGTCCGAGCAGCCCGAGGCGGTGGCGATCGACGGTCCGAGGGGCGCCCTGTCGTACGGGGAACTGCTCGGCCGGACGCGTACGTTCGCCGGCCTGCTTCGCGAACTGGGCGCCGCGCCCGGCGAGGTGGTGGCCGTCGAAGGCGCCGGGACACCGGCGGCGGTGACCGCCCTCACGGGCGCCCTGTACGCCGGATGCGTGATCCTGCCCATCGACCCCGCGCTGTCGCCGGAGCTGCGCGACACCATGATCGACGCGGCGCGGGCCAGGTTCCTCGTGCGGGCGGACGACGGTGAGTGGCGGGTGTCCGACCCGGGCCGCAGGGTGCCGCTCCCGGACCGGCCGAGCCCCCTGGCCGCACCGGCCGGCCTCGACCCGCGGGCGCCCGCGTACGTCTGCTTCACCTCCGGCAGCACCGGCCGCCCGAAGGCGGTGCTGGGCGCGCACGACTCGCTCGCCCACTTCCTGCGCTGGCAGCGCGACACCTTCGAGGTGGGCCACGGCGACCGGATGGCGCAGCTCACGAGCTGGTCCTTCGACGTGGTGCTGCGCGACCTGTTCACCCCGCTGGTGAGCGGCGCCACGCTCTGCCTGCCCGGGTCGCGGTCACGCGACGCCGAGCGCGTCTTCGCGTTCGCCCGGACGTACGCGATCACGCTGCTCCACGTGGTGCCCTCCCTGGCACGCCGATGGCTGGCGGCCGACGCCGCGCAGACCGGGGTGCCGACCCTGCGGGTGGCCTTCTTCGCCGGCGAGCCGCTGCACACGGACCTGGTCGGCGACTGGCGACGGCGGGTGGCGCCCGGCTCCCGGGTGGTCAACCTGTACGGTCCCACCGAGACCACCCTGGCGCAGTGCTTCTACGAGGTGCCGCCCGAGCCCGAGGCCGGCCCGCTGCCCGTGGGGCGGACGCTGCCCGGGTGCTCCGCGAGCGTCGTGCGGCCGGGCTCGTGGCACCCCACCTCGCCGGGGGAGCCCGGTGAGGTGGTGCTGACCACGCCGTACCGCTCGCTCGGCTACCTCGGCACGGGCGCGAGCACGTTCGCGACGACCCCGGCGGGGGAGCCGGCGTACCGCACCGGCGACGTGGGACGGTGGGACGAGCGCGGGCTGCTGCACCTGCTCGGACGCCTGGACCAGCAGGTCAAGGTGCGCGGCGTGCGCCTGCGGCCGCCGGAGGTCGAGCGGGTGCTGCGCGGCGTGCCCGGCGTCCGGGAGGCGGCCGTCGTCGACGCGGCGGACGAGCACGGGAGCGTCCGCCTGGTCGGCTTCCTCGTGGCCGGCCCGGCGCTGCCACCGGTCCGCGACCTGCGGGAGGCGATCGTGCGGGAGCTGCCGGCCGCGGCGGTGCCCGACGAGTTCGTCCTGCTCACCGATCTGCCGCTGCTGCCCAACGGCAAGGTGGACCGCACGGACCTGCGCGAGCAGGCCGGCACCCGCGCCCCCGCCAAGCCGGTCGACGCCCCGCCCGGCGACGGGAACGCGCTGGTCGTCGAGACCTGCCGGCGGGTCCTCGGTGTCGAAGCGGTCCCGGTCACCGCGGACCTGTTCGAGCTCGGAGTCGATTCGATGTCCGCGATGGAGATCGCCGCGCGCCTGGAGGACCTGCTGGGCGGGGAGATCCCGCTCGGCCTGGTCTTCGACCATCCCACGGTGGAGGACATCTCCCGCTATCTGGTGCACCGGGGCCTGGCATGAGCGGCCCGATCACCCCGTCGTGGAGCCAGCGGGCCCGGCTGCTGCAGCAGGTGGAGGACGAGCGGGCGGGGGTCTATCGGGCGTTCCACTCGGTGTCCGCGCTGCGCGTACGCGGCGGGCTGGACCTGGCGGCGCTCGACCGGGCCTGGCACCACCTGCAACGGCGGCACCCGGTCCTGCTCACCTCGTTCGACCGCGAGAAGCCGCTGTGGCACCTCGACCCCGCGGAGCCGGCGGACCTGGAGCTCCACACCGCGCCGCGGGACGCCGACGACGCCCGGCAGGTGCTCGTACGGCAGGCCGAACGGCCCTTCGACGCCGAGCGCGGGCCGCTGGCCAGACTCGTGGCGATCTCGCGACCGGAGACGACGGAGATCCTGCTCGGACTGATCGCCGACCACCTGGTGTGCGACGCCTGGTCCCGGCGGCTCCTCGTCCGCGACCTTCGCCTGCTCTACGACCGGGAGATCGGCGCCGGCGTCGAGGAGCCGGCACCGGCCCAGGGCGGCTTCGCCGCCTTCGTCGAGCGGCAGAACGACTATCTGGAGTCGGGGCCCGGCCTGCGGATGCGCCGGAAGGTCGCGGGACAGATCGTCCCGCCCGGTCCGGACACCGCCGTGGTGGGCCGTACCGTGCCGGTGACGCGGGAGCTCGACGCCGACTCCTACGGGAGGCTGCTCGGGGTGGCCAGGAACGTCCGGCTGACGCGGACGCAGGTCGTCCTGGCCGCCCTGGACGCGGCGCTGGCCGACCTCGGTGGGCACTTCCCGAAGGCGGCCACCATGGTGGTCGCCGGCCGGCCCCGGGCCGACCTGCACGGGGCGGTGGGCTGGTTCTCCAGCCAGGTCGCCGTGGTCACCCCGGCCAGGCACGCCGATCCGCGCGACCATCTGCGCTCGTTCCACGCGGGGATGGTGGCGGCGCTCGACGCGGCCCGGGTGCCGTGGCCGCTGGCGGTGGGCGACGCGGTCCCGCACCTGTTCAGCCGGCCGCTGTCGCTGCCGTACCTGGCGTTCAACGCGCAACCGCTGCGGATGCGCACCGCCCTGCGGCCGCTGCCGTTCGCCGGCACCGAGGTGAGCGAACTGCCGGTCAACCTCGGCCGGCAGGAGGGCTCCCTGCTGTCGTACTGGACCGAGCGGGACGACGGCGGCCTGAGCGCCACGCTGCGGTACAAGCCCGAGCGGTACGGCGCGGCGGACGTCGCCGCGCTCTGGGAGAGCACCACGTCCCATCTCGACTGGTTCGTACGGAGGATGGCCCCGTGAGGTTGTTCGTCATCGGCGCGGACCCGCACCGCGAGCGGGCGTTCGCCACATGGGCGCGGGCCGGCCTGTCGGTCACCCTCGCCGACGGGGTGAGCGCCGGCGGCTACGAGCACGTGGTCGACCGTTTCCACCCGATCGAGGTCCGCGACGAGAACGCGGACACCGAATGGCTCGTCCGCATGGCGGCCGGACACGACGGCGTGACCACGCTGGCGGAGGGGGCGCTGGTCACCGCCGCCACGGTGGCGCGGAAACTGGGCCTGCCCGGTCCGGGCGTCCACGCCGCCCGCACCGCCCGCAGCAAGGTCCGCCAGCGCGAGATCGGCGCGCGGCACGGCCTGGCCGGGCCCCGGTACGCGGCGGTCAGAGGTCCCGAGGATCTGGGCCGGTTCTTCGCCGCCGGTCGCGCGGGCGCCGTGCTGAAGCCGCTGGACAGCGCGGGAAGCGCCGCCGTGGTCGCGGTGCACACCCTTGACGAGGCGCTGGACCGGTGGCCGCGGGTGCGCGCGACCTCGCCGAGCCGTACCGGCATCGTGGAGGAGTACCTGCCCGGCGCGGAGGTGAGCGTCGAGGCGGTGGTACGCGGCGGCGAGGTCGTCTTCACGTCGCTGACCCGCAAGGAGACCGGCGGGCCCACCGGCTTTCTCGAGGTCGCCCACGCCACCGGCCAGGCCGACCGTCCCGGCGCCGAGGTGAGCGCGCTGGTCGACCGGCTCGTCACCGCGTGGGAGGTCGAGTCGGCCGTCCTGCACGTCGAGCTGAAGGTGGACGACGCCCGGTTCGTCCTGCTGGAGGCGACCGTACGCCCGGCCGGCGACTTCATCACCGAACTGGTGGCCGCGGTGCACGGCCGCGACCTCTACCTCGACCAGGCCCGCCTGGCCCTGGGCCGGCCGCTCACGGCGGACCGGCCGGCCCGCGCCCGGAGGGCGGAGGTGCGGTTCCTGCTGGCCTCCGGCACCGTACGCCGGACCGTCTCCCCGGTGGAGGTGACCGCCGGGCGGCCGTACGTCAAGATCGTCAGGCAGCTCGCGCAGGCCGGCTGCCGCCTCGCGCCGCTGACCGCGAACTGGGCCAGGGCCGGCTACGCCCTCGGCTGGTCCACGGACGACACCGGGCCGCTGACCGGGCAACTGCGGGCGGCGATCAGCGACCTGGGCAGGCTGATGGGCACGCCGGAAGTGGCCTGACCGCTCCCAGCGCCCGCGCCTTGACCGTCTGACCGCTCAGCGGCTGCGCAGGCGTACCCGGTCGAGGTGGCCGGGCTCCAGACGGGCGGGAGCGGCGGGCCGGAGCGCGGTCACCGGAGCCATGAACCACGGCTGGTCGCCGCCCTGCAGCGGCGAGTGGACCGGCACGAAGCCCTGATCCAGGAGATGGATCGCGAAATCGGTGGACACGTGACCGTGCGCGTCCACCGCCGCCGTACCCTGCCACGGCGGCACCGCCGACCCGCCCAGGCCCGCGAACCCGCACCGCCCGGGCACGGACGTGCTCAGCGTGAGCCGCACCCTGGGCGCGAACATCCGGTCGTAACCCAGATCCTGGTCGGTCCGGTTGACGGCCACGTAGCGGAGGGCGGCCGCCCAGGCGCCCCTGAGGATCTCGCGGCGCCCCTGGGCCACCATCGGGGCGACCGCGTCGCCGACGTTGTACAGGTCGGCGTAGAGCAGCGCGGACCACTCCCGGCGGTCGGTGCCGTAGGGCGGCTGGACCCGTACCGAATGCACCAGCGAACGGCACATGTCGGCGACCGTCACCCCGGACGCGCCCGGCCCCGCCGGATCCAGCGCCCGGCTGCGGGCCAGCACGCCGACCGGGTCCTCGGTGATGTCCAGGTCCCGGTACGCGTGCTCCAGCGCCCTGCGATGGGTCGTCAGCAGGCCCGGCCGCGCCCGCACGGCGTCCGCTCCGAGCAGTCGTGCGGCCGCGAGGTCGACGTCCTCCAACTCCATGATCGGCTCGCCGCCGATCAGGCGGAGGTAGCCGGCGATCCGCCGGAGGTAGGCCCCGGTGAGCGCCCGCGGCCGCACCCGGAAGTGGTTGCCGTCGGTGAGCAGCGTGATCCGCGCGCCGGGCGGATAGACCCCGGCCAGAGCGGTGCCCAGCTCCAGCAGCCGGACCAGCAGCGCGAGCTCGGCCAGGTCGGGCAGCGTGCCGAACGCCTTGAGACCGCTGTCGGCCTGCTTGACCGGGAAGGCCGGCAGCACCATCCGGATCGGCTCGCCGCGGCGGATCGCCGGCATCATGTCGCGCGCCGCCACCGCCATCGGGTACGCGCCGCGGCTGCCCCGCCGGAACTGCTTGCGCGTAAGGATGTGGCAGACGAGCCGGAGCGCGCGCTCGTGAGACGTCTCCCCGGCGGGCGCGGGTGTACGGAGCGCGCGTTCGGCCGTGCCGTGCGCCGCCTCCCGCGCCCCCCGAACCAGGCCGTCCACCAGGGCCGCGGAGTCGGCGGCCGACAGGCGCACGGCGTGCTCGGCGACCACCGGCCGCACCCGCAGGTCACCGACGGGCAGTTCGGCGATCGAATGACCGTGCGAGAGCCGGCAATCGTGCGGCGGGCCGGACGGGTGCGGGTTGCGCTCCAGCGTGTCGGGACGGTCGACGACGGCCGCGAAATCCTCGACGCGCCGCGCCCCGGTTAACAGGAGCGGGCGCGGCAGGCCGCACTGGGCCAGAGCGTCCTTGATCCGCTCGCGCTGGTGGGCCGCTGCGCCGAACGTCACGGTCCCGCCGTGGTCCTCCACATCGCGGACGAACCGGCCGAGACCGGCGGGCAGGGAGCCGTCGAGATTCACCAGCACCGCCGGTGGAGGCAGGGCCGGGTCGGTACGCCGGCGCAGGTCACGCTCCGCGACCAGCTTGAGCACCTGACGCAGCGCGTGATCGTGCTGGTCCGGCACGCTGTGGACGTACTGACCCAACGGATGGCCGCCGCGCAGCAGCGCCGCCGTCTCCGGGCGGAGGAAGCGCAGCTCCTGCTCGACGATCCGCCAGACGTGCGCGTGCACGTGACGGGGGAGCTGCCAGCGGGGGAGCGTCGCGGTCGCGGACTCGGTCAGCAGGCCGAGGGCGTTGGCCAGGTCCCGGGCGGCCCGGTGCACGTCTCCCGCCGAGGGCGCGACCACTCCCGTGACCACCACCCGCCCGGTGGCCCGGCCGGCTCCGGTGACCTCGAGCGCGAGGTGACGCGGGTCGGTGTCCAGCAGGGTGTCGTAGCGGTCCAGCGCGACCCGGAAGGCCGTCATCAGGGGGCGGATCACGTACTCGGTGAAGGCCCACAAGGGGTGGACGGGCCACTGCCAGCGGTCGCCGGTCGTCGCCTGGAAGCGGGCGGGGCTCGCGGTCATGGTGGCGATCGATACGGTCGTGGTGCCGTCCGGGAAGCCCGGATGGGCCGGCCAGGTCGTACCGGGGGAGTCGCCTGGGAGCGCCGCGTAGAGGCGCAGGAGCGGGTCGGTGCCGATCACTGACCGCAACCGGTCGTACCCGCCGGCCGGCGACCGGTCGGCCCGCAGGACGGTCTCGTGTGGTGCGCACGCTCGATCGATGTTCATAACGGTCCCCCGCAATCAGCCGTCCCGCCCGTCCGTTGCCCGGCCAGTGAATCACCGTGCGTATTCAAATCGACGTCGCCGCGTATTCACGGACCCCGGCACCTTCACCGACCCTGGGCGCCTTCACCGACCCCGGCATCCCGCCCGAGCGCGCACGCCCGGCTCCACCGGCGGGACTTCGCGACAGAACCCCCTGGACGGTCTCTGACGATCGCCCCCACCCGCTGTATGCGGATCTGTCGTCACCCCCACGCCAACCACATCACTCGCGGCAGCGTCACACTTACAGACCGTGCTCGCCCCGAGGAGGCCCCATGCCCAGCGCCAAGACCGCCGGCACCCGCGACCAGGCCAAAGGATGCGGCTGCCTCCTCGTGACCGTCCTGCTCATCATCGGCGGCTGTAACGTCCTGTTCGGCGGAGGCGCCACGCCCGCACCGGCCCCGGCCATCGCCACGACCACACCGGTCCCGGCCACGACCACACCCACGGTCACCCGGCAGCCCGAAGCCATTGATGACCTCGACGAGGACGGCATCGAAGACCGCCGGGACACCGACGCCGACGGCGACGGCGTCACCCGGGCCACAGACCGCGACGACCAGGACCCGAGCAAGGGGAAGCGCAAGCCCAAGCGAACCCCGACCCCGAAGCCGACCAGGGCCGAGCCGAAGTCCGAGCCGGCCCCGCTCGCGAAGGCACACCCGGGAGGCTTCTGCGGCACGCCCGGCGCGGTCGGCGTCGCGTCCAACGGCCGCACCTACGTCTGCCGCGCCGGCCACTGGCGCCGATGAGATCAACCGCCCGCCCGGTCCTCGCCCCCCTGGCCGCCCGCCCGGGACCGACCACAAGCCCAACCTCCCCGCCCGTCAACCGGATGCCCAGGCAGGGAAACCTTCGGAAAGGGATCAGATGAAGCCTGCGATCGCGGCCGCCTCAACGGTCGTCATCACCGCGGCCGTCGTCGTCGGCATCCTCGTGGCGGCGGGCATGCTGACCACCGAGCGACCGCCGACCGAGATCATCGAAGCGTGCCGCGTCTTCATCCCCGCCTACGAGGACGCCATGGCGAGCGCCGACCAGGACAACGACCGGACCCTCCAAACGGAGCTGGCCCACCCCGTGCGGCCGTCGGACCGCTGGCAGGCGAAGCATCAGGCGTCATTGGAGGCCGCAGCCTTGCACGTACAACATCTGCAGGGCGATTGGAGCGACGTCGCCTGGCAACTCGTCCATGCGGCCTCCGCCATGCAGCCCGACGCGCTGATAGGGGCCGTCGACAAGGAAAGCGCACTCCACGGCGCCCACGCCGCCTGCCTGGGCAGATAGCAGCCCACCAACAGGACGGCCACCGCCCACCCGCACCGCACCCACGACCCCTGCGACGTCCAGCGCCCGCCTTGAGCACGGGCAAGCCGCATCGGCGTCCGCCTTGAGCACGGGCAAGCCGCATCGGAGTCCGCCTAGAGCATGGGCAAACCCCCATCAGCCGTGCAGGCTGGAACCCCGAAGCAGCATGGGCACCGATGTGGCGACCCGGCGCGTCATCCGCCCGCGGCACGCCGAGGCGGAACGTCCTGCTCCCGGGAGTCCCACCAGCCGAGCACCCGCGTCCCGTACAACGTCAGCCACTTCGACGGCTCCCCCGCCGGTACGTCGACCTCGAACCACACCCGCCCGGGGTGCCGCCGAGCCTGAATCCAGGCACCGTCCGGCTGCCTGGCGGCGCGGACGATCTCGATCGCCTCGCTCATGCGCGGATCCGGCGCCGCACCGTCATGCAGACGAGCCTGCCGGAAGTACTCGGCCGCGTTGAGCACGCTGTAGAACCACCGGAACGGGTAAGCGAAATGGTCCGCCCACGGCCCCACCGGCTCGCCCGTGGACAGACGCCGGAAAAGCCTCCGCCGCAGGAGATACTCCTCACCGGACCGCCGTGCGGCGCGGGTCGCGTCCGTGCCTCCGGTGGCGACGTCGTAGGCGAGCAGCCCCTTCAGGGAGTTGAGCGTCGAGTGGAACGACGATCGCGTCGAGCCTTCGACCCACTCGCAGTTCCAGCCGCCGTCGGGCAGCCGATGCTCGAGGAACCAGTCGACGATGCCGGTGATGTCGGCGCCGAGCCACACACCGTTCGCGACCGTGTAGGCGTTGATGCAGCAGTCGACCTCGCCGCCCCAGTACGGCAGGTCGTCGTACTCCCAATGGCTGTTCTCGGCGAGAAGTCCGGCCGTACGGCGTTCGCGCAGGACGGCGGAGTCCAGCCCCCACTCCCGCAGCGTGTTGAGCGTCCACGTCGTCGCCGTCCAGGGCTGACTGGCCGCTTCGCCCGCCTCAGAGCCGTGGAAGTCGAAGTCCGCGGGGAAGTACGCCCCGCCCGCCCACTGGCCGTCCGGGTCCTGGAGGGCGAGGAGGCGCGCGCCGAAGCCCTCGGTCGCGATCTTCGCCCGCGTAGCCTGCCACACCTCGGGAGGCTCGCCCGCAAGATCGCGCTCGACCTGCCAGCGCAAGGCCGGATCCGAGTCGCTGAGCCATGCGATCAGGGCATCGGTCACCATGGAGCGACTCTAGCCCGCATCGTTCACGGCGCGACAGCGACGGCGCCCAGGTCGAGCACGCCCGCTTCACCGGCCCTGGTCGTGCGGGCCCGTCTCCCGGGACCTGGTCGTGCGGGCCCGCCTAACGGGCTCGGGTCGAGCACGCCCGCTTCCCGGACCCCGGTCGTGCGGCCCGCCTAACGGGCGCCGGTCGTGCGGGCCCGCTTAACGGGCCCTGTTCATGCGGGGCGGCCCTCTCCCTCGCTGAGATCGGGCTCCGAGTTTGGCTACTGGCTTAATCCCGCCAAGCCGAGACCAGCTGGAGTTATGGTGTCGGTAGGCGGAGCGCCCGCCGGCGCCTGGCGCGGTTTCCCACGCGGACCGCGCATGATGGCCAAGAGTCGCCGACTCAGCGCGCGGGACCCGTGTGTGCGGCCTGATCGTGCCGCCTGATCGGTGGGAGGCGTGGGGTCCTGCCGGAGGCATGATGGCAGAAGATCAGCACCACGGGGCAGGCGCTCAATCCTACGACGGGCGGCCATGGCGCCGTCCCGTGTCCGGCCGGGCGCGCAGGCGGGCGATCCGGGCGCAAGCGGCACTCACGGGTGTGCCCTACTCCGTTGCCAGACGCCTGCTCGACGCCTTCCCGGAGGGTGCGTTCGAAGGGCCGGCCAGCCAGGGGCGCACCATCTATCCGCCGAGCACGGACGGGCATCGGCGCATGCTGATCGCCCGCCGGGCGGGCCGCACGGTCGAGCAGCGGATCCATGACACCCGGGTGGCGGCCGACGTGCCCTGGGGGCGGGCGCGGCATCTGGTCGAGCGGTTCCCGCCCACCCGGGGCGAGAGCGGCAGCGGTGTCGGCGCGCTCTACCACGGCGAGGCGCGGCTTGACGTGCTGGCCCTGATCTACACCATGATCGCCGAGCAGGCGCGGAGCCTGGTGCCCTCGCTCCGCGAGCTCGCCTGGGCGGCCGAGCTGGGCCAGGAGACCGCCGTCGACATCGTCTGCTCCCTGCTGGATCGCACGGCCCGCCTGATGCTCGACCAGGATCTGTCGGTCCTGCGTGAGCAGGCGACCACCGCGCTGGCCGCCGCCCGTGTCTCCCCACACCCCGCCGCCCGCGACCATGCCGAACGCCTGTCCGCGATGGTGACCCCGCACATTCCCCGGCGCTGGGAGCGGCTCCGCCTCGACGGCGTCTTCGACGGTGCCGGGCAGATCCTCGACGCCCTGCTGGTGATGGCCGAAGACGGCCACGCGCCCGGCACACGGGTGCGGATCGCCGCCGGGCCCCACACCGGCGCGACCGCGACGATCATCAGCGCCGCGTGGGAGCCGACCGGCCCGCCCCGGGCCTATGCCGTACGTCCCGACGGTGTGGCTTCGACCATCGCCGCCGACCCCGATGACCTGGTCGTGCTCGCTTTCCGGGCTCAGCCCCGACAGGAGATCTGATGTTCGAGAGGTTCACCGACCGAGCGAGGCGTGTTGTCGTCCTGGCCCATGAGGAGGCCAAGATGCTCAACCACCACTACATCGGCACTGAGCACGTTCTGCTCGGGCTGCTCTCTGAGGGTGAGGGTGTGGCCGCCAAGGCTCTGGAGAGCCTCGGCATCGGTCTTGAAGCTGTACGCCGGCAGGTCGAGGAGGTCATCGGCCAGGGTGCGACGCCTCCGGAGGGGCACATCCCCTTCACCCCGAGAGCCAAGCAGGTCCTCGGGCTGTCGCTCCGTGAGGCTCTGCAGTTGGGTCACGACTACATCGGCACCGAGCACATGCTGCTCGGGCTCATCCGCGAGGGCGACGGTGTGGCGGTCCAGGTGCTGGTCAAACTCGGAGCCGAGCCGAATCGCGTCCGCCGGCAGGTCGTCCAGATGTTGCAAGGACACCAGGGCGGGCAGGAGCGCACCGGCGCGAGCGCGGCCGATGACTCGCCGTCGTCCGCCTCGGCCCCGTCGACCTCCCTGGTGCTCGACCAGTTCGGCCGTAACCTGACCCAGGCCGCCCGTGAGGGCAAGCTGGATCCGGTGATCGGTCGTGAGAAGGAGATCGAGCGGGTGATGCAGGTCCTGTCGCGCAGGACCAAGAACAACCCGGTGCTGATCGGCGA
>NZ_JBFAIM010000140.1:0-10881 GCF_040654715.1 Nonomuraea sp. NPDC050643
GTTGTCGAGCACGATGGCCGCGTACGGCCAGGCCGCGCAGCGCGCCGGCCACGTCCACACGATCGTGCACGCGGGCCAGGCCCGCACGCGCCAGACCCCGCCCCGGCACGGTGACGCCGAGATCGAGGCGCTGCTGCGGGCCCTGCCCGGCACCGTCCACGTGACCGCCGACGCCTGGATCGACCTGAACGTCACGGGCCACCCGCAGCCGATCATGGGCCGGTTCCTGCGCGGGGACTCGGCGACGCTGGGCGAGATCGTCGTCGAGGGCCGCTGGTTCAGGGGCCCCGGCGAGGTGGTGGCGCCGTCGGGGTTCCTGGACACGTACGGCCTGGCGGTGGGCGACCGGCTCTCCCTCTCCCTGGGCCGCGGCCGTACGGAGGCCACCGTCGTCGGCCGGACCATGGACGGCTCCCCCGACCTCGTCCAGGCCGGCTGGGGCACGCTGACCGCGCTCACCCCCGACGCCAGGGCCACCCAGTACGAGGTGCGCCTGGCCGAGGGCACCGACCTCGAGACCTACCACGCGGCGGTCAGGGCGGCCGACCCCGGCCTCTACCCGGTGGCCAAGAACACCACCGACGAGACCGCGGTGGCCGTCATCGGCTCCGCGGGCCTGCTCACCCTGCTGCTGGGCACGATCTCGGCGCTGGGCGTGTTCAACACGGTCGTGCTCGACGCCCGGGAGCGGCGCAGGGACATCGGCGTGCTGAAGTCCATCGGGATGACGCCGCGCCAGGTCACGGTGATGATGGTGACCTCCATGGCGGCGCTGGGGCTGGCCGGCGGGCTGCTCGGCATCCCGGTCGGCGTGGCCGCGCACCGCCTGATCGTGCCGGCCATGGGCGAGGCCGCGGGTGTGACGCTGCCGGCGTTCATGATGGAGGTCTGGGACGGGCCGGTGCTGGGGGCGCTCGCGCTGGCGGGCGTGGTGATCGCGGTGCTGGGCGCGTACGCGCCGGCCCGCTCGGCGGCCCGGCTCCAGATCGCCGCGGTGCTGCACCACGAGTGAGGCGGGGGTGGACGCTGCCCGGCGGGCGGCGCAGAGTGGCTCTTGAAACTCCGAGATGCCCGCACACCGAGGAGGAAGCATGCCCGCGACACACCACGCCGAACACGTCGGCAGCCTCCTGCGCCCGCCCGAGCTGCTGCAGGCCCGGCAGGCGCGCGAACGCGGCGAGATGAGCGGCGAGGAGCTGGCGAAGCTGGAGGACGACGCGGCGCTGGCCGCGATCGGGCTCCAGCGCGAGGCCGGCATCGAGGTCTTCACCGACGGCGAGGTACGCCGGGCCACGTGGATGGCCGGCCTGCTGGAGTCGCTCGGCGGGGTGGTGCCCGTGGAGCCGCCCTCCACCGCCTGGTTCAGGAACGACGGCGAGGAGGTGGCACCCGAGGAGACCTCCTTCGACATGGTGGCCGCGAACGGCCGGCTCACCCAGAAGACGAACCTCACGGCGATCGAGGCGGACTTCCTGGTCAGGCACGCGCCCGGCCCGTGCAAGATCACCATGATGAGCTCGTCGATGGGCAACCTCCTGTGGCGTCCCGACCTCAGCCGGGAGGTCTATCCCACGCCCGCCCACCTGCTGCGCGACCTGGTCGCCCTGCGGATCAAGGAGATCGAGGGCCTCCTGGAGCGCGGCGTGGGCTGGATCCAGCTCGACTCGCTGAGCTACAACTTCGTGATCGACCCGGACTTCCGCGGCCGCCTGCTGGGCCCCGACGCGCCGGGCCCGGAGAGCCTGCTCGACATGACGGTCTCGATCGACGCCGAGCTGGTCCGGGCGGCCAAGCGGATGAACCCCGAGGTCACCGTCGGCATGCACATCTGCAGGGGCAACAACCGCAGCGCGTGGATGTCCCAGGGCGGCTACGAGCCGGTCGCCGAGCGGCTGTTCGGCGAGGTGCCGGTGGACCGGTTCCTGCTGGAGTACGACACCGAGCGGGCGGGCGGCTTCGAGCCGCTGCGCTTCGTCCCCCACGGCACGACCGTCGTCCTCGGGCTGGTCTCCTCCAAGGTGCCCCGGCTGGAGCCGCAGGACGAGCTGCGCCGCCGCATCGACGAGGCCGCCACGTACGTGCCGCTGGAGAACCTGGCGATCAGCCCGCAGTGCGGCTTCGCCTCCACCGCGCGGGGCAACCTGCTCACGGTGGACGAGCAGCGCCGCAAGCTGGCCCACGTGGTGGAGACCGCGGCGATGGTGTGGGGCTGAGCCGACGGACAGGGCCTCCTCTGGCAGGGGCCCTGTCCGTGGTGGATCAGCCGGTCTCCTCCAGCACCCGCACGTCCCACGGGCCGAGCCGCAGCTCCGCGCCGGCGGCGTGGCGGGTGTCGTCCAGGACGTCCCGTACGGGGACGGGCGCCGTGACCGTGCTCTCGTTCCACGTCCAGTTGTGCACGAAGCGCACCCGCCGCCCGTCCGCCGCCGTGGCTCCGGTCGAGGTGACGCCCGCCGGCGCCGGCGCCCACGGGCCGGGGTCCGGGGCCAGCCAGCGGAACAGGGCCTCGCCCAGCGCCGCGTTCGGGACGGTGCCGACGTAGGTGATGCGGCCCCGGCCGTGCGCCCGGGTGGTGACGGCGGCGAACCGGCCGTGGTGCGGGTGCTCGTAGCCGGCGAGCACGTCGGCCTCCTCGGCGTGCAGCCCGTCCGCCCAGCGGGTGCCCGCCGCCGCGGCGGGCACGGCCAGGGGCGAGCCCTCGGGCGCGGTGACGGGCAGGTCGGTGGCCAGGTTGCTGAACTCGTCGTACCAGGCGCCGGCGGCCTCGGCGAGCCCGGCGGGCTGGACCTCGCGCCGGGCGCGGGCCTCGTGGTCGGCGTAGCAGGAGCGGGGCCCGAGCACCAGGTGGCCGCCCGCCGCCGCGTACGCCCGCAGCCACTCCAGCGTGGCGTCGTCGGCGATGTACAGCCCGGCGGCCACCAGCACCGGCTGCCGCGCCGCGACCTCGGCCGGGTCCGACTCGAGCGCCTGCGCGGCGTGCAGCACGCGCACCTGGAGCCCGGCGTCGAACGCGCTGCGGTAGAACGGGTCGAACAGGCCCTGGTAGGACCGCTGGTCGGGCCCGCCGGCGGGCGCCCCGAGCGCGGGCTGGGCGGTCAGCGCCCATTTGCTGGGGTTGGAGTAGATCATCAGGACGTCGGCGTCGGGGGTGAGGCCCGCGACGAGGCCGGCCGCGCGCTCCAGCTCGGCGCCGATCCGGGCCAGCTCCCGGTACGTGCGTCCCGGCCGCCCGCTGTGCGGCAGCACGCCGCCCCAGTACGTCTCGGCCCCGAACACCAGCGTCCGCCACTGCCAGTACTCGATCATGCTCGCCCCGCGCGACACGAGCGCCCACGCGGCCTGCCGCCACTGCCCGTCGTAGGCCGGCCAGTTGTGCCAGGAGCCGCCGATGGCCTGCGCGTTGGTCTCGGTGACGAGGAACGGCTCCTGCCGGGAGGAGAACATGCGGTCGGCCATGAGGTAGAACGCCCACGTGTCGTGCGTCATCCAGTGCTGCGAGGCGTCCTGCCCGGCCGGCAGGGCGAGGCCGTCCTGCATGACGTAGTAGGGGTTGCCCGCGGTGACGTCGAGCCGGCGCGTCAGGTCCTCGTCCGCCACGGCCGGGCGGTCGTAGGAGATGCACGTGGTGACGAACCGGCCGGGCTTGGCGTACTCGCGGACGATGCCGGCCTGCCAGGCGATGAAGTCGGTGACCTGGTCGGCCTGGAAGCGCCGCCACGCCTGCTCGTACTGCGGCTGGGCGTTGCCGTCGGGCGTCCACAGGTCGGCCCAGTCCGACAGGCGGTGGGACCAGTAGACCAGGCCCCACTCCTCGTTCAGCGTCTCGACGTCGCCGTACCTGGCGCGCAGCCAGTCGGTGAAGCGCTGGAAGACGCCGTGGTTGTGCAGCAGGTGCAGGCCGGGCTCGTTGTCGACCTGGTAGCCGATGATCCCCGGGTGATCGGCGTAGTGGCCGACGACCTTGCGGATGATCCGCTCGGCGTGGAAGAGGAAGGCCGGGTGGGTGAAGTCCATCTCCTGACGGGCGCCCCAGCCGATGCGCTCACCCGTGCCCCGCTCGCCCGCGATCTCCGGGTGCAGCCGGGCCAGCCACGGCGGCACCGCGTACGTCGGTGTGCCCAGGATGACGCCGATGCCGCGCTCGTGCGCCCCGTCCAGGGTGGGCCGCAGCCAGTCGAGGTCGAACCGGCCGTTCTCGGGCTCCCAGGTGGACCACACCGACTCACCCACCCGGATCACCGAGAAGCGGGCCTCGGCCATCAGGTCGAGGTCGGTCTTCAGCAGCTCGGCGGGATGGTATTCGGGGTAGTAGGCGGCACCGAACAGCACACGCGACACAGAAGATCCTTTCATTGTTTGACCCCGCCGGTGGTCAGGCCGCTCTGCCAGTAGCGCTGCAGCAGGAGGAAGGCCAGGACCAGCGGGACGATCGACACCAGGGAGCCGGTGACGACGAGCGGGATGACGTCGCCGCTCCCGCCGCCGGCGACCGTGGCCTGCCCGGCCCAGTTGGCCAGGCCCACGGTGACCGGGTAGAGCGACGGGTTGTTGAGCATGATCAGCGGCAGGAAGTAGTTGTTCCAGGTCGCCACCAGCGTGAACAGCAGCACGGTGACGAAGCCGGGCGCGAGCAGCCGCATCACGACCTGACGGAAGACGCGCAGTTCGCCCGCGCCGTCGATGCGGGCGGCCTCCAGCAGGCTGTCCGGCACCGCGTCCTCGGCGTAGACCCGCATCAGGTAGAGGCCGAACGGGTTGACCAGCGACGGCAGGATGATCGCCCACGGCGTGTTGACCAGCCCGACCTGCGCGAAGATCAGGTACGTGGGGATGGCCAGCGCCGTGCTCGGCACCATGATCGCGCCCAGCACCAGGCCGAACATCAGCCTGTTGCCGCGGAAGGGGAACTTGGCGAACCCGTAGCCGCCGAGCGCGCACAGCAGCGCCGCGCCGCCCGCGCTGGCCAGGGAGTAGATCGCGGTGTTGAGCAGCCACTGCCCGTAGACGCCGTCCTGGGCGGTGAACACCCGCCGTACGTTGCCGGCCAGCGCGAAGTCGTCGGCGAACCACAGCCCGAAGCTGGAGAACAGGTCGCCGGTGGTCTTCGTCGAGGCCACCACCAGCCAGAACAGCGGCAGCAGGAAGTAGATGAGGAACGCCAGCATGCCCAGGGTCAGCAGGGGGCTGCGGCGGGCGGCGGGCCGCCGGGTGATGGGCTGGACGGCGGTCATGTCCCTCTCCGGGTGAGGGCGAGCTGGACGGTGTAGGAGACCACGACGATGACCAGGCCGAGCAGGAACGACACGGCCGCCGCGTAGTTGAGGTCCTGGCTGGTGAAGGCCAGGGAGTAGGCGTACAGGTTGGGGGTGTAGGCGCTGTCGATGACGTTCGGGGCCAGGCGCTGCATGAGCTGTGGCTCGTTGAAGAGCTGGAAGCTGCCGATGACCGAGAAGATGAGCGCCATGAGCAGCGCCGGGCGCAGGGCGGGGATCTTGACGCTCCAGGCGGTCCGCCAGGCTCCGGCTCCGTCGACGGCGGCGGCCTCGTACAGCTCGGACGGGACGGCGCGCAGCGCGGCGTACAGGATGATCATGTTGTAGCCGGCGAACTCCCAGGTGACGATGTTCGCCAGGGAGCCGAGCATGAGGTCGCCGCCGAGCAGGTTGGGGCCGGGCAGGCCGAGCGTGCCGGCGAGCTGGGCGATGGGGCCGAACTCGGGGCCGTACAGGTAGCCCCACATCAGCGCCGCCACCACGCTGGGCACCGCGTACGGGACGAAGATGCCCAGCCGGATGAAGCGCGACAGCCACAGCATGCCGCTGTCCAGCGCCAGCGCGAAGAACAGGCCGAGCAGCAGCATCAGCGGCACCTGGATGAGGAAGAACTCCCCCACCCGGACCACGCCGCCGAGCAGCCGCTCGTCGGTGAGCGCCCGCACGTAGTTGTCCAGGCCGACGAACGTGGTGCCGCCGATGAGCTGCTCCTTGAACAGGCTCAGATAGGCGGCGTACGCGAGCGGCACCACCAGCATCGCCACGAACACGATCATGAAGGGCGCCACGAAGACGTAGCCGGCCCTGGCCCTCTTCCGGTTCACTTGGCGACCTTGAAGCCCTGGCTCTCGGCGTACGTGGTGATCCGCTGCTGCCACTGGTCGAGCGCGGCGGCCGGGTCGCTCTTGTCCGCCAGGGACTTGCCCACGGTCTCGTCCCAGTCGTTGACCGTCTGGTCGAGGAACGGGGGCCAGGTGAAGTCCTTGGCCACGGTGTCGCTGATCTCGGCGAAGACCTGGTTGACGGTCTGGCCGCCGTAGAACTCGGGCTTGCCGTCGACGAACGCCTTGTCCGACAGCAGCGCCTTGGTCGGCGGGAACAGGAACTGCTCGTTCGCCATCATCGTCGTCGACTCGGGGTCGGTGTTGAGGAACTCGGCGAGCTTGGCGGCGGCGATCGGGTTCTTCGTACTCTTGATCACGGCGCTGGTGGAGCCGCCCCAGTTGCCGGCCTTGTTCTCCCCGGCGGCCCACTGCGGCAGCGGCGCGGCCCGCCACTTGCCGCTGGTGTCCTTGGCGTTGGCCGACAGGAACACCGGGCCCCAGGCGGCGGTCAGCCAGGTGGCGTACTTGCCCCTGTTGAGCCCTTGGTACCACTGGTCGGTGAAGTCGGGGTCGGTCGAGACGACGCCCTCCTTGACGAGCCCGCCCCAGAACGTGCCCAGCTTCTTGGAGACCTCGTCGTTAACGCTAACATCGATCTGATCGGAACTCGCCATCTGGAACGGCTTCCCGCCGGCCTGCCACAGCAGGCCCATCCAGGCGCCGTTCTGGTTGGAGGCCAGGTTCGTCAGGTAGACGCCGGGGTCGGCGGCGTGCAGCTTGCGGGCGGCCGCCGCGAACTCCTCCCACGTCCGGGGCGGTTCGATGCCGTGCTTGTCGAAGATGTCCTTGCGGTAGAGCATGCCCATGGGCCCGGTGTCCTGCGGGATGCCCCACACCTCGCCGTTCCGCCCGGTGACCTGGCTCCAGGTCCAGTCGACGAACTTGTCCTTGAGCGCGCCGGCGCCGTAGGGCCGCAGGTCGAGCAGGCTCCCGGTGATGGTGAAGGTCGGGATGTACTGGAACTCGATCTGCACGACGTCCGGCGCGCCGCTGCCGGCCTTCAGCGCGGTGCGCAGCTTGGTGTACTGGGGTTCGCCCTGACCGGCGTTGACCACGTTGACGTTGATCGCCGGGTATTTCTTCTCGAACAGCGCCACCTCCTTCTCGATCTCCGGGACCCAGGTCCAGAAGGTGAGCTCGGTGGGGGTCTGCAGGGCCTTGTCGACGTCGGCCTGGCCGACGGAGGCCGCGGGCTCGGCCGGGGCGCTCTCCCCGCCTCCTCCACCGCAGCCCGCGAGGAACAGGACGGCGGCGGCGCCCGAGGCGAGCCACCGGGTACGTGGCATGGTCATGGCTTACTCCTTGGGGGATGCGGTGGACTGACGCACGATGAGCCGCGCCGGCGGGTCGTCGCGGACGGCGGTGCCCGAGAGGTTCTCGATCTCGTCGACCAGCAGGGCGAGGCCGTGGGCGGCGATCGCCTCGAAGTCCTGGCGGACGGTGGTCAGCGGCGGCGACAGGTAGGCGGCCGACGGGATGTCGTCCATGCCCACGACGCTCACCTCCTGCGGCACCGGCCGGCCGGCCTCCGCCATCGCGCGCAGCAGGCCGATCGCCATGTCGTCGTTGGCCACGAACACCGCCGTGACCTCGGGGTCGGCGGCCAGGACGCGGCCCGCCGCGTAGCCGGAGGCGGGCGTCCAGTCGCCCGAGAGCGGCGGCGGCTCGGCGGCGCCGGCGGCGGCCAGCGCCTCCTGCCAGCCGCGCAGCCGGTCGCGGGCGGTGAACCAGCGGCCGGGGCCGGCGACGTGCCAGACGGTGCGGTGCCCGAGCTCCAGCAGGTGCTCGGTGGCCAGGCGGCCGGAGTCGACGCCGGAGGCGCCGCCGATCACCACGCGCGGCCCGGCCACACCGGGGACCTGGCTGAAGCTGAGCACGGGCACGTCGGGGTCGATGCGCAGCGGTTGCCCCTCGTCTATGGGCTCCGACAGCACGATGCCGTCCACGCCCTGGTCGAGCAGGGATTCGACGGCGGCCATGACGTGGCCGGCCTCGCCTTCGGGGGTGTTGACGACGCTGAGCGCGTAGCCGATCTCGCGGGCGCCCCGTTCGAGCTCGACGAGCATGGAGGCCGGGCCGTAGAGGGAACTGCCCAGTGAGGCGACGCCGATGCGGTGGAAGCGGCCCAGGTTGAGCGCGCGGGCGGCGGTGTTGCGCCGGTAGCCGAGCTCGCGGGCGGCCCGCAGCACGCGCTCGCGGACCTCCGCGCTGACGTACTGCTCGCCGTTCATCACCCGGGACACGGTCTTCTGCGATACGCCCGCCTGGCGGGCGACGTCGACGCTTCCGGGCGGCCTGCGCCTGGGCTCGGACATCAGGGTGGCTCCTCGCGTCTGACTACGTAGTCAGATGCCCTTCACTGTCACCGCCGCGCGCCCGGATTGTCAAGGTGATGTTTCCCGGACGTTTCCCGGGCCGGCTCTCAGCGGCAGACCCCACGGAACGGAAGGCCGGGGACGTACCACGCCCATTCCCGCCGGGTGAGATCGCGGGCCGCCTGGGCGCAGGCGACGGCGGTGGGGTCGGCGGCGAGCGCGGTCGTGTCCCAGTCCCACACGGCGTAGGCGTCGCCGGTGACCTGGGGGAGGTCGGCGGCCACGGCCACCAGCCGCCTGCCGTCCCCGGTGAACGCCAGCGCCCTGACGCCGCCGCCGTGCCCGGCGAGCGGCGGTCCCAGAGCCCGGCCCGTGGCGGTGTCCCACAGGCGGACGGTACGGTCGTCGCTCCCGGTGGCGATCGCCGTGCCGTCCGGGCCGAACGCCACGGCGTGGACCGGTTTCGTGTGGCCGGTGAGCGGGGCCCCGTGGGGGCGGGCGGAGGCCGCGTCCCAGAGGCGGGCGGTCCGGTCGGCGGATCCGGACAGGAGCAGGGCTCCGGTGGGGGCGAAGGCCAGGGAGGTGACGCGCTCGGCGTGGCCGGTCGGCGCGCCGCGACGGCGGCCGGTCGCCACGTCCCAGACGATCAGCGAGCCGTCGGCGGTCCCGGCGGCGAGGAAGGCGCCGCCGGCGCTGAAGGCGGCGGCCGTCACCTCGGCCGGGCCGGTGGGCAGGGGGTTGCCCGTGGGGGTGCCGCCGGGCAGGGTCCAGAGCCGAACGGCCGGCGGGGAACCCGTCACGGTGGCCAGGAGGGTGCCGTCCCGGTTGTAGGCGAGAGGACGGCCACGAACACCACCGGGACCGCCATCAGGATCGCTGAGGAGGGTGGTGGTCCGGCCGTCGGCCGCGTCGTCGACGCCGGAGGCCGCCAGTGAGCGGCCGTCCGGGCTCAGGGCCAGGCCGTCCACCAGCGCGCCGGGCCGGATCGCCAGCCGCTCGCCGAGGCGGCGGACCGACGTCACGTCCCACGACCACAGGCGGCCGGCGCCGGCGTGGCCGGGGGTGTACGGCTGGACCACGAGGCGGGCCGCGTCCGCGCTCAGCACGGCGCGGGTGGTGTCGGGCCGCTCGTACCAGCGCGCCGTGGCGGCCCGGTCGGCCGGGACCTCGCCGGTCTCGCCGGGGCCCGGCAGGGTGAGCAGGCGGCGGGTGCCCCTGGGGACCTGCCAGAGGCGTACGGTCAGGTCGGCGCCCGCGCTGGCCAGCAGGGTGCCGTCAGGGCTGAAGGCGACGGCGTTGACCGCCTGCGTGTGCCCGGCCAGCGGCTCGCCGAGCGCCCGGCCGGTGCGGACGTCCCAGAGCCTGATCGTGCGGTCCTGACTCCCGGTGGCCAGCACGCCGCCGTCCGGGCTGAAGGCCGCCGAGGTGATCAGGCCCGTGTGGCCGGTGAGCGGGCGGCGCGCGGGCCGCCGGGTGGCGACGTCCCAGAGCTGGATGCGCTCGCTGCCGGTGGTGCCGGCCAGGAGGGCGCCGTCGGGGCTGAACGCGAGGGCGGCGACCTCCTCGGGAGGCTCGGGGGCGACGGTCCCGGCGGCCGGTTCGATCGGGTCGCCCGTCAGCCGTCCCGTCGCGACCTCGAACGTACGGATCGGGCCGCCGGGGTAGGCGGCGGCGATGAGGGCTCCGTCGGGGCTGAACACGACGGGCCCGGGTTCGCCCTCGGACGAGTGCAGGTCGGCCAGGGGCGCGCCGGAGGCGGCGTCCCACAACCGGGACGCGCCACCGGTGCCGGCCGCCGTGACCAGCAACGTCCCGTCGGGGCTGAACGCCGTCCAGCGGCGGGTGGACGGGGTGCGCTCGCCTCCGGTCCAGTGCTCGCGGGTGGCCGTGTCCCAGACCGTGACCCGCCCGGCGGCGTCCGCCATGGCGAGCCGGCCGCCGTCGTGGCTGTAGGCCACCGACATGCCGCCGGTCCGGTCGCCGGCCCCGGACCGAGTGACGGGCCAGGTGACGGGCGCGAGCCGGGCCGTGTCCCACAGCCGCAGCGGCTCGCCGTGACCGGTGGCGGCGAGGATCGCGCCGTCGGGGCTGAAGGCGACGGACCGCACCTCGCCGGGGAATCCGCCCAGCACGGCGAGCTGCGGCCGCGCGACCGCCGCCCGGACGGCGGCCCGCGCCTCCGCGGAGGACGGCATGAGGCGGGTGGCGGCGATCGCGAGCAGTCTGGCGAGTCGCGGGTCGGTGAGCGCGAGGGTCTCGCCGGTGGCGAGCAGCCGGTGGCCGAGCGCGAGGTCGCGTTCGGCTCGGGCGCGTTCGCTCGCGTCGCCGGCGTTCACGTTCATGAACACCAGGCCCGCCGTGGCGAGCAGGAGCACGACCACCGCGGCGGCCAGCGCGGCGACGAGCCGG
>NZ_JBFAIM010000141.1:0-10540 GCF_040654715.1 Nonomuraea sp. NPDC050643
GTGGCGCGACCAGGACTGGCTGACCGGCGACCCGCTGCGCCGCATCCGCCGCCGCGCCCGCACCCCCGACCGCACCAAGGCCCTCGACCGCGACCTCATCGAGGCCCTGCTCACCCGCCAGCGCCTGCCGCTGCGCGAGCGGACGCTCTTTCGGCTGCTGTACGAATCGGCGGCCCGGGCCGCCGAGGTCCTCGCCCTCGACGCCGGCAACCTCGACCAGCGCAACCGCCGCGCCAAGGTCAAGCGCAAGGGCGGCGCCGTCGACGTCATCGTCTGGCAGACGCCCACCGCCCGCCTGCTGCCCCGCCTGCTGGACGGCCGCCGAAGTGGGCCGGTGTTCCTCACCGACCGGCGCGCCCGCGTCCCCCTGCCGCCGGCCGACGTCGACCCTGCCTCCGGCCGGGCCTGAACCTCTGGCGGCCGTACGAGCGGCTGAGCCCGGCGCGTCAGGAAGCAATGCTGCAGGCGGCGGCCACCGCAGTGCAACTGGCCGCGAACGGGAGGATCATTCCCGGTGGCACGCTCGGCGCGGCGCTGCAGCCTGCTTCACATCGGCGGTAAGAGGGTGTCGCTGGACCTGAAATTGATCCTCTTCCCGTTGTCCAGGCCAGGTTCTTAAGGGGAGCCGAAGACATACTCAGATGAGCAAGTGGCCCGCCATCGACCGTTCCGGCCCGAGGTGTCGGTGGCCGAACTCGAGTCAGGCGGGCGTGGTCCGGCGGCAGCGCTCTGGCCCCGCTTCGTGCAACGGCAAGACGAAGCAAGGCGTCAGGAGATCGCTGATGGCGCTGTGCCGGTGCTTAGCGGCGCTTCTACGCACCGCGGTGGACGCAGAAGAGCTGGGTTTCGGTGCCGTTGGGATCGCTGTAGGCGACGATGGCGGGGCCTTGGGCGCTCATGTGGCCGGGCAGCCGGGTGTCGGCGTTCCAGCTGGTGCCGTTGAAGCGGGTCCACCACAGATTCTGGTCGTTGCCGCCGCCGCGGTGCAGGCAGTACAAGAAGTTGTTGTAGACGGCCAGGGCCGTCCCCTCCCGGCTCTGATGGTTGGGCAGCTGGGTGTCGGGGCCCCAGTGGTTGCCGTCGAAGCGGGTCCACCACAGGCTCTGGTCGTTGCCGCCGCCGCGGTGCACGCAGTACAGCCGGTCGTTGTAGACCGCCAGGGCGGGGTTGGAGGCGGTGTTGTGCGCGCCGAGCAACCTGTCGTCACCCCAGCTGGCGCCGCCGAAACCGGTGTACCACAGCCGATCGTTGTTGCTGTCCTTGTAAACGCAGTACAGAATGCCCCAGAAGGTCGCCAGGGCCGGGCCTCGGCTGGTCGCGCCGTTCATCCGGGTGTCGGGGCTCCAGCTGGTGCCGTTGAAGCGGGTCCACCACAGGCTCTTGTCGTTGCCGGCGCCGCGGTGCACGCAGAACAGTTGGTCGCCGTAGACGGCCAGGGCCGGGCCGTCGCCACTGAAGTGGCCGGGGAAGGCGGTGTCGGTGCTCCAGCCGTCGTTGCGCTCGGGGTCGTAGACGGTCCACCACAGCTTGTCGTCCCCGTCTCCGCGGTGCACGCAGTACAGCTTGCCGCGGAACTCCGCCAGCGCCGGATTGGCCTTGGACAGGTGGCCGGTGAATTTCTCGTCCTGGCTCCAGCGGTTGGCGGCGTTCATGACCGTCCACCACAGTGAGGTGTCCTGCTTGGGGGCCAGGGGGATGGGGATGAGCATCAGCGGGGAGAACCAGGGCGATACCAGCCGGCAGCCGTAGTCCTTGCCGATGACCCGGATGACCGCCGCGCGGACCTTGCAGGCGTTCTCCACCAACAAGGCGACATTCTTGGGGAGGAACAGCCCGACGAGATCCCCCACCAACTCTGAGATGGCGGCGGCGGCTTCGGCGGCTTTGGCGTTGAGGACGATTTCGAAGCCCCACCAATAGGTGTTGGTGTAGGCCTGCGCGCCGGTGGCGTTCAGCTGCATTTCGGTCTGGCGGGCGGTGTTCTGCCTGGCGTGAGGAAGCTGGCCGGTCTGCTCCTCGAATTTCTTGCGGGCCGCGTCCAGGTAGTCCTGGGAGATGCGTTGCGCCTCCTCGCGGGAGACGGAGTACGGCACGGCCTGCCAAGCGGCGAGGGCGTCGGTCTCGGCGCGGGATTGGTCCTGGCTGGTGCTTTCATCGGGCATGCGATCACGTCCCTAGCTGTAGGATGACCTGCCGCGAAGCTTGTCAGCGGCCTTGAGTGTCCGGCAATGCCCCATCGCTGGCAAGAGAGTGCGTCTGGCAGTCTGCGGCCACGGCGCAACCTGACCATTTCGGGCTGGCCAGAGGTCGAAGGACCTTGGGTGGCCGCTCGACAGGGTGTTGTGTGGCCTCCTCCCTGTCCGGCGCCTCATCCACTACCATCACAATCTGCCGGGAGCCAGGCGCGAGCGCCGGCGCGCGCCCACGGAATAGGCCTGGCCGGACCGCTGATGCCGATCTACCGTGAGCCCCATGAGCGAACTGCGCACACGCAAGTACGAGCGCTGGTTCCACGCCGCGGACCTCGACGGTGACGGCGCGATCACGCGACAGGACGTCGTTCTGATGGGCGAACGCTATCTGCAGGCCAGGAGCATTCCCCCCGACTCCCTTCAGGCACGAGAGATGCACGAGACCTTGCACCGGTTCTGGGAGTCGGTGCTCGCCCCCGCCGACGCCGTCAAGGACGACAAGGTGACCTCGGCGGAGGTCGTTCAGACGTTCACCACCACCTTCGCCGACCGTACCCGCTACCCCGAGGAGCTCGCGCCGGTCGCCGACCGCTTCTTCGACCTGGCCGACGGTGACGGCGACGGCGCGATCAGCCTCACCGAGTTCATCCACATCTTCGGCAGCACTGGCCGGGCCGGCGACGATGAAGTCGCGGAGGTGTTCAACGCGCTCGACCTCGACACATCCGGAGCCCTGTCACGAGCCGAATATCACAAGGCCTCCTCCGAGTTCTTCTACGGCGACGATCCCGAATCCCCGGCCAACCACATCTTCGGCCGCCTCGCATAAAGGGAACGCGCCTGGGCTTACCCGATGAGGTTCACAGCGCGGCGGAAGGTCGCGGCGGCGGCTTCCAGGTCCGCGAGGACCTTGCGCCAGTCTGCGGTCTCGTCTTCGTCCATGTCGCCCCAGTTCTGTTCGCCGAACTCGCGGGCGAACTCGCCGACGTGTTCGACGGTCTCGGCCAGCTTGTTCAGCACAGTCCCGACGCTCATCCCGCCGGTGGGAGCTGTGCGAAACCGGTAGAGCAGCAGCGGAAGGTCGGCGGCCGCGGTGGCCATGGCGGTGGCTTGCCGCTCGATCTCGCGGTTGATGTTGCCCAGGTCGGCGAGTGGACCGGTGTGGATCAGTTCCACCGCTGGGACGAGCCCGGCGTTGATCGCTGCCACCAGGTAGTTGCGAGCGTCGGGCAGCGCGCTCTTCCGCTCCTCCTCGGTCAGTTCTTCCCATGTCGGCAGAAACGTGCAGTCGTGGGCGAACTGCTGGCGGGCCTTGGCCAGGGCCAGCACGCGCGGGTCGTCGAACGTGATCTGCGGCAGCGTCACGGCGTGCTCCTCAGGGAGTCGGGGGCTGGTCAGTGAGGTTGCCCTCAGCAGCGGCTGCGAGGGTTTTGTGGACGACGCCGACGGAGACCTTCACCCCCGCGGCGATGGTGCGGATGGATTCCCCGCGCCGGCGACGGTCGAGGATCGCGGCGCGTTTGTCGTCGTCGACCACGGGGCGGCGGCCTCCGACCTTGCCTTGCTTTCGGGCCGTCTCCAGGCCGTTCTTGGTCTTGCGGACGATGTCGCGGCGGCGGTCCTCCGCCAGGGCGAGGGCCAGGTCGAGGATGAAGGAGCGTTCAGTGTGCTCGCCGGTGCCGATGCCCTCCAGGACCTTGACGCCGATGCCTTGCTGGAACAGGTCGTTGAGGACGATCAGTCCTTCCAGGAGGTTGCGGCCGAGCCGGTCGACTTCCTGGACGGTCAGCAGGTCGCCTTCGCGGATGTAGGACAGCGCGGTGAGCAGGTCGGGCCGGTCACTGGTGGCGAGCTTGCCGCTGGCCTTCTCCTCGATGACCTTCAGGCAGATCGGATCGAGGGCGTCATGCTGCCGCTGGGTCTTCTGCTTGTCGGTGCTGACCCGGACCAGTCCGATGAGCGCCATGGCGAAGCACCTCCGTTCATCAAACGTCACGCGCGAGGTACCTGAACGGTAGCAGGGGACGGCCGAAGATGAACGGCAAAATGAACAAGCAGCCGCCGGGAGCGGTACCGGCGTCGCGCAGGTCACGGTGAAGGCGCTGAGCAATGTGAGCAATTCGCCTCGACGAGGATGTCCGGCGGATGGAATGGGGGCATGGGCCTTTTTCGGCGCTCTTCCCCATCGTCCGGGCGTCCGCCCGAGCTACGGCCGCGGCGCTCCATGTGGTGGTGGGCTCTTCCCGTGGCGCTGCTGGTCGGTGCGGCGGTCTGGGGCATCAGCACCTGGCTGCTGCAGGACCTGGACAAGCTGCCCACCCTCGCCGAGCAGGTGTCGGCTCGGATCGAGGCGGTGCGGACCGCGTTGGCGGCCGGTGCCGGGGTCGGTGCCGCGGTGACGCTGTTGCTGGCCGTACGTCGCCAGCGCCACCAAGAGCTGGCCACCGCGCACACCACGCACGACGCCGCCGAACGTCGCACCATTGGACCCGAGCGGTGGGCCTCCACAGCCACCTGCCCGAGCTGCGGCACCATATCGGCCAGGACGCACGGCGGCTACCGCCGGAGGCTGGCCGATCTGCCGATCTCCGGTCGGCCGGTGCGGATCGAAGCCGACGTACGACGATTCCGCTGCGATGATCCCGGATGCGGTGCGGCGACGTTTGCCGAGCAGATACCCGGCCTGACCGCGCCGTTCGCGCGGCGCACTGCCGGGCTGACCGACCGCCTGGCCGCGATCGCGCTGGCGTTGGCCGGCCGCGCCGGATCCCGGCTGGCCGCGAAGCTGGGCATGCCGACCTGCCGAGACACACTGATCCGGCTGATCCGCGCACTGCCCGAGCCACCCGCGGCGGCGCCGACGGTGATCGGGGTCGACGACTTCGCACTACGCAAGGGCGCCGTGTACGGAACTCTGATCATCGACATGACGACCCACCGGCCGATCGATATCTTCCCTGGCCGCGACGCCGCAACGCTGGCCGCATGGTTGGCCGACCGTCCCGGCGTGGAGGTGATCTGCCGGGACCGTGCCGGGTCGTACGCGAACGGCGCCCGGGTCGGCGCACCAGATGCCATCGAGGTAGCCGACCGGTGGCACTTGTGGGCGAACCTGGGCGCGGCGGTGGAGAAGACGGTCTCCGCCCACGCTGCCTGCCTGCCCGAGCCGCCACTGGTAGAAGACCTCGTAACCGAGGAACGGTGCGACGAGGCCGGCCCGCCATCGGAGCCGGATCCGCCGATCGAGTACCCGCTGGCTCGCAGGCATCGAGAACGCCACGCCGCGATCCTCGAGTTGCTGGCTGCGGGCCGTTCCCGTACCCAGGTCGCCCGCGAACTCGGGATCAGCGCGCGCACCGTCTACCGCTTCGCCGGCACGCCCCTGGAGCAGCACCTGGGCAGGGCCAACAACCGTACGAGCCGTCTGGACCGGTTCAGGGACCACCTGCACCAGCGCTTCGCTGACGGGATCCACAATGCCAGAGCGCTGCACCGCGAGATCGAACTCCTCGGCTGGCGCGGCAGTCCGCGCACCGTCGAACGCTACGTCGCCCAGCTGCGTGAACGGACGGGCCCGCCACCGACCGCGCCGACACCCCCGAAACCGCGCAAGGTCGCCAGCTGGATCATGTCCGATCCCGACCACCTGACCGCGGGCGCTGCCGTGCAGCTCAAGAACATCCTCGCGCGCTGCCCCGAGCTGGAGGCCACGCGCCACCATGTCGGCAGCTTCGCCAACATGATCCAGAATCTTGACGGAGACAGGCTGCCGACCTGGATCGATGCCGTCCGGGCCGACGGCCTGCCCGCCCTCCACAGCTTCGCGACCAGCCTCACCCGCGATCAGGCCGCCGTCACCGCCGGCCTGACCCTGCCCTGGAGCAACGGCCCCACGGAGGGCACCGTGAACCGACTGAAGATGATTAAGAGAAGCATGTACGGCCGAGCCAACCTCGACCTACTCCGCCGACGAGTCTTGATCATCTGAAACGCAACAAGATCAGCGCCAGAGCCCGAGAGTGTCAGCAAGCTGCGACACGAAAACGACAGTAGAGCTTGGGAGGAAGGCCGAGGAAGACGTTGGGCCTGTTTGCAGGGGGCGTAGATGCCCGTCTGCTCCTTGCGCTTGGCCGCGATCTGCGTGCACGCGGCGCCGCTGAAATCGGCGACACCGATCCCAGTAGGGCGGCGGCCAGCGACCGCCCGCATCTTTGGTCAGCCCAACACCGATCCAAGGCAACTCGTGGATGCCCCTGGGACTTTGCCTCTACGACCACAACCCGATGGCCTCCGCGGGCGGCCTGGCGGTCAGTGGCCGCCGGGGCCGATCTCGGTATCGACTACCGATGTCGCACCTGTCCGCCGGCCGCAGACTCGCCGATGTAAGAAGCGGGTCATGTTGCGATATGTCGTTCAGCGAATCCTTCGCAAGAGCCTGACCAGAGCACCGAAGTGCTGAACTCCTTTCGCGGCATGAACCCGCTGTGCCAATCCTGAAGGAAGCGTCATGAACCTTGTTCGTATCGTCCTTGCGGCGGTGGTCGCGGCCGCAGGAATGCTCGTCGCCGGCCAGGCCTCCGCCGCTCCGGCCTCATCGGCGGCCGCGGCATTCCAGATCCAATACATCAAGCGTGTCTTCTCCGGCGCGCCGGACACGGTGGTGAGCGGCACGGCGCTCTGCCCAAGTGGCACCCGGATGGTCTCCTCCGCCGCGGGCAACGCTGGCCTCGCCGCCATCACCCCGCTCCGGGACTTCTCGGGAGCGGAGGCCGTCGGCCGTCTCAGAAGTACGGCCAGCCGTGCCTTCCTGGAGATCGTCGTCGGCTGTCTGCCGACGGCCCAGGTCCCCGGCCTGAGCTCGTCTAGCTGGGTCTCACTCACGCAGGACTTCTTCCCCGACGCGCGGGGCAATCGCCGGGGCGTGGTGACCTGCCCGTCCGGGATGCGCGCGTTCGGCGGTGGTGGCTCCTTACGGACTCCGGAGGGCGCTCTCAGCACCAAAGGCAACGCGATGTACTCCAATACGGTGACCGCTGACGGCACCGGCTGGACCATGAAGGTCTTCTCGGGGAGTCTCAGTGAGAAGCTCGTCATCACCACGCAGTGCGCACCGCTGGGCGATGCGCAGGTCGAGCAGACCTCCATCCCGCTCCCTATCACCGCCAGGGAGGAGATCGTCCACGTTCCGTGCCAGCCGGGGTACACCATGATCTCGGGCGGCGTGTACCTGTCCAAGCCGGACGGCACCGAACAGCAGGGAAGGATTCTCGACTCACTCCCGGGCGCCGAGGGCTGGGTCGCCAGCGGAAACTCCCATGGCCTCCGCGACACCAAGCTGGTCGCCCTGGCGCAGTGCTTCCTTCCCACCGGCTGACCTGACCTGATCTTCCGCCGGGCAGGAGCCCGCCCGATATTCGGGCGGGCTCCCTTCAACGGCTGTCGGCGCTCATCGCCGCGGATCGAGGACGCCGAGGTCGCGGGCGCGGGCGACCGCCTCCTTACGGGTGCGGACGCCGAGCTTGTCCAGCGCCGCCGCGACGTGACTGTCCACGGTACGCACCGACAGGACAAGCCGGGCGGCGATCTCGGCGTTGGTCATGCCCAGGGCGAGGAGCTGGACGACCTCGCTCTGGCGTTCGGTCAGCCCTGCCGGGTTGACCCGGGTCGCCGGTGTCGGACCGCGGGGGATCCGGGTCACGCCGAGGCTTCTCAGGCGTGCCCGGACCAGCCGGGCCAGCGGCTCGGCACCCAGCTCGTCCAGCAGGGCGAGAGCGGTCAATTGGTCCGCTGTCTCGGGGCTGTCGGCCAAGGCGGCCGCGTATTCGTACCGGCAGCCGGCCGCCCGCCACGCGTCGGCGGCCTCCCGCCGGCGGCCGTCGGCGAGCAGCGCGTACGGATGGTCCAGCCCGTTCCCGCCGACGGGGCGGCCCGCGCGGCCCAGCCAGTAGGCCAGTTCCGCCCGGATGGCGGGCGTGCCGAACCGGCTGGCCAGTTCGTACGCCTCGGTCAATTCGGCGGCGGCGGCACCGGCGTCGCCGGCGAGCATGGCCGCCTCGGCCAGCGCCGCGGCGGCCGGGCCGATCCACTGGCACTCGCGTAGGGGTAGCGCGATCTGCCACGCCTCACGCAGCGTCTCCACCGCGCTGGGTTCGCCGCGGCGCAGCCGGGTACGGCCGATCAGGGTCATCGCGGCGCATCGCACCGGCGGGGAGCTGTCGAGTGCGTACGCCGCAGCCGGCACGACCTGGTCCCACTCGGCGCTTGCGAAATGCAACGCCCCCAACGCCACCTGAAGATATCGCGTGAACATCACGAAGTCGGAACGCTCGGCGAACTCGATGCCCTCGGGGAGCAGCCGCCTGGCGTCGTCGAGATGAAGGAGTTCCAGGTCGTACAGGATGAGATTCACGTAGGCGCGGCAGGCGTGTTCCGGCTCGTCGGCGGCGAGCGCGATCCGCAGGCTCTCCTCCATGGTGGAACGCGCGCGGGCGTCACCGGTCCCCCAGAGCGCCATGGCGAGATTGTTGAGCGCGTGTGACAGGGTCGCGGGCGTGTCCTTGCCGAGCGCGATGGCCTGCTCGGCCACGACGATGGCCTCGGCGTTGCGCCCCACCAGCGCGTGCAGTTGCGCCTTGCCGCTGAGCGCCATCGCCAGCAGGCCGTCGTCGCCGGCGGCGGCCAGGACGGCGATCGCCTCGTCGGCCGCCGTATCCGCCCCGTCCGGGTCACCGGCCCACCAGCAGATCCGTGACAGCCAGCGCAGGGAAGCCCCGTAGACACGTGGGTCGTCACCGCGCCGCAGCTCGACGGCCCTGCGCTGGGCCGCCAGCGCGTCGCTAGCCGGAGCGTCGATGGTGTAGCACTCGATGGCGAAGCCCTCCCACAGCTCCGCCTCGGCTCGTGGCTCGAGGATCGGGTGCTGGTCGAGCACCAGCCTCAGATGGGCCGCCGCTTCCCGGTGCGCCCCAGCCGCCGACGCCTCCCGGGCGGCGATCGGCCCGTAGTGGACGATGACGGCGCTGTCGCCCGCCTGGGCCGCGTGATGCACCACCCGGGACACGTCGGTTCCCGGCCCCGCCAGGAGCGCGGCGAGCACGCTGCGATTGGCCGCCATCCGGCGCGCGGCCGGCATCGAGTCCACCACCGCGCGCCGGGTGAGCTCGTGGCGGAAACCCACCCGGCTCGGCGTGACCGCGATCAGGCCGAGCTGCTCGGCCGGGGCGAGTGCCGCCGGACCCGCCGGTACGAGCACCTCCACGAGCCAGCGCTGTACGACCGACGGTACGACGGCGAGCCGTTCGAGGATCTCCAAGGTGGCCGGGTCGAGATGCGCTGTCCGGGCCTGGACGGCGTCCGCGATCGTGAGGGGCACCGTCGTCGCGTCGCCTGAGGCCAGGACCTCGGCAACGAAGTACGGGTTGCCCGAGGTTATCGCGAAGACCTCATCGGAATCGGCGTTCACGGCGGCGCTCAACCGGCGCACCGCGGCCTCGGTGAGCCGAGCCAGGCGCAGCCGGCGGACCGGCCCGACTCGCGAGGCCAGTCCGAGCAGGTGCCGCAGCGGATGGTCAGTGCTCAGCTCGTCGTCGCGGTAGGTCAGCACCAGGACCAGCGGCAGCTGCGCAGCCCGGCGGACGAGGTAGCGCAGCACGTCGAAGGTCGCCTCGTCGGCCCAGTGCACATCCTCGACGGCGAGTACGGTCGGGTGGCCGGCCCAGCCGAGTTCGTCGCGCAGGGCTTCCAGCACCTCGCCCCGGTCACCGCGCTCCAGCGCCCGGGTCAGCACCGTGCCGACGCTGCCGATGAGATCCCGTAACGGGCCGAGCACCCGCGGCGTCACCAGGTCGTCGCAGTAGCCGACGAGGAGCCGGCCTTCGGCCGGCAGCACTCCGCGGATGGCCTCGACCAGGCTCGACTTTCCGATCCCTGCTTCGCCGGAGATGAGGACCACCGTGCCGGATCCGTCACCGGCGTCGCGGACGGAGCTGCCCAGCGCCGCCAGTTCGTCTTCTCGCTCCAGGATCGCGTTGCCCACTTCTCACAGTCTGGCATCCGCCCGTCCCGATAGGGGCGATGCCGTGGCCCGGCCTAGGTAGCCGGCACCGAAGCCGAAGCGGCCGCCCCGCCCTTAACTGAGGGAAAGCTCACGCGACGAGTCCAAGGAATATCCGGCGGGGTCGCCTGGACGCCCTTCACGCCGGCTGCGCCAGCGACTGATCGACACCCTCGACCGCAGCACCGGCCTGCTCGTCCTGGATCTGTCCCAGGTCACCTTTTACGCGGGGTTGGCGGGCGGGGCGCCCTGGTCGGGGGGGGGGGGGGGGGGCGCGGGCGGGGCCCCCCCCGCG
>NZ_JBFAIM010000142.1:0-9531 GCF_040654715.1 Nonomuraea sp. NPDC050643
GCGGACGGCGGCCCACCGCCGCGAGCGGGCCACCCCGCGCACGCCCAGCGCGGCCGTCACCAGGGCCAGCAGGACGAACAGCAGGTCGGTGAGCAGGGTGGGCGGCGACGAGGGCACGTACGGCGTGTCCCCCTCGATCAGGGCGACGAGCCCGTCCATGAGGGTGCCGGCGTCGGCGAAGGCCATCCCGGTGTTCGCCATGACCGCGACGCCGTAGCCGGACTCCGGCATGAGCAGTTGCCGGGCCGTGGCGGTGAAGAGGTCGCCGCCGTGCTCGACGACGGGGGTGCCGCGCCTGGTCGTGTCGAGGTGCCAGCCCAGGGCGTACGTGGGGTCCTGCGGGGAGGGGGTGCGCAACTCCTTGACCGTGGCCGGCGACAGGACGCCGGTGTTCTGCGCGATCAGCCACCGGGCCAGGTCGCCGGCGGTGCTGATGACCCCGCCGGAGCCGTTGCCGAACCCGGCCGGCTCGGGCAGGGCGATGGCCCGGCCGAGCACGTACAGGTGGCCGCGGGCGCTGCCGGGCAGGTCGCGGTCGGTGTCGATGGTGGTGCTGTCGCGCATGCCCAGCGGGAGGAACACCTGCTCGCGCAGGTACGCGGCGAACGGCCGGCCGCTCACCACCTCGACGAGCCGGGCGGCCACCTGGTAGTTGGTGTTGTGGTAGCTGAAGACGGTCCCTGGGGCGGCGGCGAGCCCGGTGTCCTTGAGGCGGGCCACGGCGCCCTGGAGCGTACGCGGCTGCGGCAGGCTCTTCTCGTGGAAGGCCGAGTCGGCCATGCCGGAGGTCTGGTGGAGCAACTGCCGTACGGTGATCGCCGCCGCCCGCGGGTCGGCCATCGTGAACTCCGGCAGATACCGGCGCACCGGCCGGTCGAGCTCGACCGCCCCCTTCTCCACCAGCCGCAGGACGGCCAGCGAGGTGAACGACTTGCTGACCGACGCGACGGCCATGGGCGTGCGCGCCGTCATGGGGGCGCCCAAGGCGGTGCGGCCGTACCCGGCGGTGTGGACGACCTCCTTCCCCTTGGTGATCGCGACCGCGACCCCCGGCACCCCCGTCGCCGCGCGGTAACGCTCGACGAACGCGTCGATCCGCGCGGGGGTGATGCCGTGGGGCGGCGGTACGGGAGCGGAGGCGGGCAGCAGCGCGAGGCAGAGCGCCGCGAGAGTGTTCCTGAGCACCCGTCGAAGCTATGCAGGGGGATCTACCAGCGCTATTGAGTGATTCCTCCGCCTTTGTTACGGGAAACCGCCAGTGTACGGGCAACCGCCAGTCACTTCAGCGAAAGGCGGCGCACCCCCGTCATGGTCGGTGTCGGGATGAACCGCACGGGGTCCTCCGGATCGGTGCGCAGCTCGCCGAACCGGTCGAGCAGAACGTTCAGCGCGACCCGCCCCTCCAGCCGCGCCAGCGGCGCGCCCAGGCAGAAGTGGATGCCGCGGCCGAAGCCGAGATGCGGGTTGGGGTCGCGGCCGGGGTCGAAGACCGCGGGGTCGGGGAACTGACGGGGGTCCCGGTTCGCCGCGCCGAGCCAGAGCATGATCACCTGGTCGGCCGGGATCGTCACGCCGCCGAGCTCGGTCTCCCGGGTGGTGGCGCGGCTGATGGCGGCGAACGGGGTGAGGAAGCGCAATGACTCCTCGATGACCGCCGGCACCCCGGCGCGGTCGGCCCGCACCTTCTCCTGCTGCTCGGGGAAGGCGTCCAGGCAGAGCACCGTGTTGCCGAGCAGCATCGTCGTGGTGACGTGCCCGGCGAGCAGGAGGACGATCGCGAAGTTGACCACCTGCTCGTCGGGCAGGTGGTCACCGTCCACCTCGGCCTCGACCAGCTTGGTGAGCAGGTCGGCGCGCGGCCGGCGGCGGCGTTCGGCGGCGTGGCCGGCCAGGTAGGCCGTCATCTCCCCCCACGGCTTCATCACGGCCCGCATCTCGGCGGCGCGGTCCTCGCTCTGCTCGGCGAGCGAGATCTTGCCGTCACGCTGGAACAGCGCGTCGGCCCACTGCTTGAACAGAGGCCGGTCGCTGCTCGGCACGCCCAGCAACTCGGCGATGACGATGACCGGAAGCGGATAGGCCAGGTCGGTCACCAGCTCCAGCCGGCCGCGCTCCCGCGCCGCGTCGAGCAGCTCGTGGGTGAGTGCGGCGATCCGGGGCTCGAGATCCGCGACCACCTTGCGGGTGAAGGCGGCGCTGACCAGCTTGCGCAGCTTGCCGTGCTCCGGAGGGTCGATCTGGGTGATGAAGCCCTCCAGCGAGAACTCGTCGTTGCTCGGCAGCATCTCCTTCGGGATGACGCGCATGGTGTCGGAGGAGAACGTCGCGGGGTCGCCGAAGACGTCGTGCGCCTCGGGGTGACCGTAGACGTTCCACAGACCGGCGGCGGGGTCGTGCTCGACCGGACGGCCCGATCGGGGGCCGTGCAACCAGAAGTGCTGTACGGGGATGTCGTACCGCTCGACGATGTCGGCCATCGCCACTCCTCGGGTCTCGGTGGTGTGAGATCAGTCCTTCATGTCGCTCCGGCGAAAGTCGCGCCAACGCTGGAGCAGTTCGTCCGCGTCGCGTTCGAGGAAGACGAAGAACGCGCGGAACTCCTCCAGGCGCGCCCGCGCATCCGCCCGATCGTCGCCGACGACCGACAGCCCGAAATCGGCCGTCTCCAGGACGGGCCGTATCCGGGACAGCTGGTCCCGCAGGACCTGCTCCCATCCGCCCGGCACGACGCGGTAGCGGTGCTGGCGGTGTGGGGTCGGAACGTGCTCGATCATGCTGCCGGACTCCAGTTGCCGGGCGGCCGTGCTGATCGCGGTCTTGCTCACACCGAGCCGCGTCGCCAGGTCGGTGAGCGACTGGTATGGGGGGTCGCAGATCATCAGCCACGCGTAGAGCCGGCCCATGGTCCGCGTCCCGCCGAACCGCTCCATGATCAACCCCATGCGGTCGACGAACTCGCTTTCCCGTGGGTCCATTCGGCAACTCCGTCAGCATCGTCAAGTACGTACTTTACGTACGCTACGTACACTTTCGGCCGTAGGCAAGACTCCGGCTTCATCCCATGACGACCCCCTTGCGCCGCATTGATCGCTTGTCTAAGTTATCCCCCGTAACTATGAGGAGGATCTTCGGTGAAGACCGGCGGGCGCACGGCCAGCTTCACGCTCCGTGACGTCGTCGACGCGGGAACGCGCATCGGCCTGACGGACCTGACCGTGCAGGGCGTGGCCGACGCGCTCGGCGTGACGACGGCCGCGATCTACCGCCACGTGCCGAGCCGTTCGGCGCTGGAGCGCCTGGTCGGCGAGGCGATCCTCGACGAGCTGCATCTGACCGACGACCCGGACGAGCCCACCGTCGCCCACCTGGTCCGCTTCGCCGGGCAACTGCGGAGCTTCACGCTCGGACGGCCGGGCACGGCCCGCTACCTCCAGCGGCTGTTCCCGCGCGGGCCGTCGGGCCTGCGGCTCCTCGAGCAGGAGATCACCGCCCTGGGCCGGCGCGGCTACGACCCGGCCACCGCCACCGTGATCGCCTCCGTGATCGCCACCATCGCCCTGGGCGTCACCGTGGCCGAGCAGGAGCGCGTGAGCGCCGACGACCCGAGGGTCATCGACGAGCTGATGCCCCTGAAGGCCGGTTCGCCGCTCCTCCGGCAGGCGATGGCGGGCATTCCCGACCACACACCGGAGGACTACTTCGTGTTCATGCTCACCGCCGCCGCCACGGGACTGGTCGCCCAGCTCCCGCCCGGCGGGCCGATCCCGGTCTCGGTCACGTGACTCTGCGTCCCGAAGACCCCCGCGCGGCCGGGCCGTACCGTCTTGAGGGCCGGCTCGGGGTGGGCGGCCAGGGCGAGGTGTACGCGGGCCGGGGTCCCGACGGCCTGCTCGTCGCGGTCAAGCTGCTGCACTCGCACCTGATGGCCGACGACGAGGCGTGCGTCCGGTTCCTGCGCGAGGTGGGCACGGCCAAGCGGGTGGCGCCGTTCTGCACGGCCCAGTTGCTGGACTCCGGATTCGCCGGCGGCCGGCCGTACATCGTCAGCGAGTTCGTGGACGGGCCCTCCCTTCAGGACTCGGTCCGGGAGAGCGGGCCGCGCGGCGCGGCGGCGCTGCAGCGGCTGGCGATCAACACCGCGACGGCGCTGGCGGCGATCCACGCGGCCGGGGTGGTGCACCGGGACTTCAAGCCGGGCAACGTGCTGCTCGGCCCCGACGGGCCCGTGGTGATCGACTTCGGCATCGCCAAGGCCCTCGACCTGAGCCAGTCGGTCCTCACCAGCCAGCCGATCGGCAGCCCCGCCTACATGGCGCCCGAGCAGATCGCGGGCGGCGCGGTGGGACCGGCCGCCGACCTGTTCACCTGGGCCGCGACCATGTACTACGCGGCCACGGGCCGGCGGGCCTTCGGCGGGGAGTCGATCCCGGCCACCCTGCACGCGGTCCTGCACACCGAGCCGGATCTGGGCCCGCTGGACGGGCGGTTCCGGCGGCTGCTGCAGGAGTGCCTGGCCAAGGACCCGGCCCGGCGACCCACCGCGGCCCAGGTGGCCGAGCGGCTCCGGGCGCTGCCCGTACCGGCCTGGCAGGCCGCTTCGTCCGGGCGGCCCGCCGGTCGTCGTGCCCTGGCCGGCGTCCTGGCGGCCGCCGCGCTGGCGGTCACCGGCGGCGTCCTCTTCTACGCCCTGCCGCCCGCCACCGCGGACCCCCAGGCGGCGGCCCTGGCACCCGCCACCCCCGCACCCTCCTCCCCCGCGCCCTCCTCCCCCGCGCCGACCAACCCTGCGCCCACGAGCCCGGCGCCCACCGGCTCCAGGCCCTCCGCGACGGCGGGCCCCGGCAAGGTGGCCCAGCTCGTCCGGAGTCCCGCGGCCTCCTCCCCCGCCAAGCCGCCCCGCACGGCCACAACCTCACCGCGCCGCAAGGACCCGTCGCCGAGCCGCCGGCAGACCGTCGGCCCGGCGACGCCCCGATCGACCCCGACCCGATCGGCCGCCAAGCCCTCCCCCACCGAGAAACCCACCACCAAGGCGCCGCTGCCGCCCACCACGGGCACGGTCTCGTGGAACGACGGCAACGCCTACTGCCAGGCGCAGGGGTACGGCTCCGCCAGCGGAACCTGGTACAACCTGCGCTGCGACGGATCCGGCCCGGCGGTCACCCCCACGATGCTGTGCCGGTGGAAATACCCCGGTTACGCCAACGCCGTGGGAGAGGAGCCGGCCAACGGGTTCACCCCCGTGGCCACCTGCCAGTTGTCCTGACCTCGGCCGTCACCCCGTGGGCACGGACCGATCAGGGCTTGCGCGCGATGCCGCCGTACATGAGCCGCCGGCCCACGCTGAGCTCCGTCGATGAGCCGCTTGACCGCCTCGTCGCCGAGAATGGCCGCCGGGTCGCGCAGGTCCGAGGTGACCACGGCGGTGTGCTCGCTCTCCGCCAGCAGCGCCCGGCCGTGGGCCGGCACCATTGGGTCGTTGTCGACGTAGACCACGCGCGCCTCCGGGTCCGCGCGCTGCGCGACCTGGTGGGTGTTCTCCCACGGCCGGCAGCCCCGGACCACCTTGGCGACCTCCGCGACGAAGGCGCGATCGACCTCGAAGTCGTCCTTACCGTGCAGCACGACCTCATAGGCGCGAGCGATGCCGGGCTTCGAGGTGTCGATCGCGTTCTTCCTCGCGGAGTCGATCGCAAGATCATAGGGCGTATCCGACCTGACACATGCGGTTATCGTGGGACAACCGGTGGTTTAGGACACCACCACGCCACCACCCGGCAGACCGGCACGATCGGGCACCACCCGGGGCAGGTCGCGCAGCCACGCCGCCAGGTCCGCGGGCCACCACCGCCCCGCCGCCAGCCGGCCCAGCTCCTCCGCGACCGCTCCGGCCGAGGCGGGCACGGGCACGACCCGTACGGGGGCGGCCCCGGCCAGCACCCCGAGCCACCAGTGCCGCCAGGTCTCGCTCAGTCCGTCGGGGTTCAGCAGCAGGTAGTAGTCGGGCAGCGTGAGCCGGTCGGCGCGCAGGTCGCCCAGCGCGGCCTCGACGGCGACCTCCAGCCCTCCGACGATTCCGGTGCCGTCGAAGAACGCGGTCCACGCCGCCGCCACGTCCGCCAGCGGGTCGGCGTCGTGCACCACGTACGTCGCCGCCGACCGGCCCGCGAGCTCCGTCACCTCGGCCGGCGCGCGGTCCCCCCGGGGGATCGCGCGCACGTTGTGCAGGCCGTCGAGCCCGGCCACGACGTCGCCCGCGCCGTCCCCCGCCACCACGACCACCGTACTGGTCAATCGCCGCATATCGGGCAGTCTAATGGCAGGCCCGCCTCCTACGCGTGAGGGTCGAACGGGATGCCGGCCGGCTTGGCCTTCGCCAGTTCCGCGCCGAACGAGGCGTCCTTGAGCCCGAAGCTCGCCGAGCCGAAGTTGTGCGCCACCAGCCGGTCGCGCAGGCCGGGCGGGTAGTCGTCCCAGCCGACCAGCGGCGGGAACTGCCAGGTGCCCTTGTGGTTCTCCGGCTGCTCGCTCGCGCTCGCGAAGCGGAACGCGTGGGTGGAGAGCCCGTCCTTGTGGTAGATGATCTTCGGGTGGGTGCCCTCCCAGGGGAGCTGCGCCCGGGGGCGGACGTTGTACCTGCCGTGCTCCGACGCCGCCACATACTCCGCGCCGCCGCCCTGGACCCAGACCACGACGTGCTCCCAGTCGTGCCGGTGCCCGCAGCAGCCGGGCAGCGCCTGGTCCTTTTCGAAGTAGAGCCCGTACATGTACGCGCACCAGCCGTTGTTGCACTTCGAGCGCGAATAGGAATTGGTGTTGTCCAGGTCGGACAGGTCATGGCACTGCCCGTTGACCGCGCCGCCCAGCGCCAGCCCCGGCGCGATGGTGCCGTCGCGTCCGATGGCGGGCGTGGGATAGCACCCGTCCCCGTCGTAGTCGAACGCCGGCTGGTACGTACGATCGGCCGCCGGCGCGACCCCGTCGAGCGCGGCCGGCGGAGCCGCGTGGGCGACACCCGGAACCGCCAGGACGATCGCCACGGCGCACACCAGCGCCCGCAGGACGAACGATAATCGCCGTCCGCCGCCGGTGGATCGGGGGCTCTCGGCTGACATGGCAGGCCTCCTGACGAGATCGGCGAGGTGCTCCGCGACCTTTGTCTCACGAAGCGGCCCCCCTGACCACGCCCCACCGCGACCTCATCGGCCCCGGCCTACGGCGACGTCACCGGCCGAGACCTACGAAGCCGCCATCGGCCCCGGGCCGCCGTCACGTCATCGGCCCCGGGCGCGTGCGGCCTCGAGCTCGGACTGGTGCGCGAGGGCCCACAGCCCCACGGCGCGTACCGGCTCCAGGAACGAGCGGCCCAGCTCGGTGAGCGCGTAGTCGACGCGCGGCGGCACGCCCGGCCGGACCGTGCGGCTGAGCAGCCCGTCCTCTTCGAGCGCCCGCAGCGTACGGGTGAGCATGCGGCGGCTCAGCCCCTCCACCGACCGGTCCAGCTCGTTGAAGCCGCGTGGCCCGCCCTCCAGCACCGACAGGATCAGGACGCTCCACTTGTCGCCCACCCGCCGCAACATCCTGGTCGCGGGGCACTCCTCGTGATCGTCCACCGTGACGGGGACGGTGATGGCGGCAGTGGACATGAATGTGCCTTCTTTCGAACCGTTCGCCTGCTGGCCAAGGATCAGGGTACGCACATCGACCGATTACGGAGGACCTGTAGTGATCATGGTCAGCGGAGCGTCCGGGCAGCTCGGCCGCCTCACCCTCCAGCACCTTCTCCAGCGGGTGGACGCCGCCCGCGTGGTGGCCCTGTCCCGTGACCCCGATGCCCTCGCCGGGCTCGGCGTGGCCACCCGGCATGCCGACTTCGACGACCCGGCCGGGCTGCCCGCCGCGTTCGAGGGCGCCGAGCGGCTGCTGATGATCAGCATGGGCTCGTTCACCGGGGCGCCGCGCGGCCACGTCAACGCCATCGAGGCGGCCGCCAAGGCCGGCGTGGGCCGGCTCGTCTACACCTCGTTCACCAGGGCGGGCGATCCCGGCCAGCCGCAGGCGCTCATCCAGAACCACAAGGAGACCGAGCGGCTGCTGGCCGAGTCGGGGCTGACGTTCACGGCGCTGCGCTTCAACCAGTGGCCGGAGATGTGGAACCTCGTCGGCGTGCCCGCGCTCGCCGTCGCCACCGGGGTGCTGCCCAGCAACGCGGGCGACGGCAGGGTGGGCCACATCACCCGCGACGACAGCGCCGCCGTCGCCGCGGCCGTGCTGGCCGAAGGCGGCCACGAGGGCCAGCTCCTCGAGGTCACGGGCCCGGCGGCGGTGACGGACACCGATGTCGCCGCCGCCCTGTCCGAGGTCACCGGCCGGACGATCCGCTGCGAACCGGTCTCGGACGCCGGCCTGGCCGCGGCGCTGACCAGGCGCGGCCTCCCCGAGATGTACGTCCAGGGCTGGACGGGGCTGGGCACGTACAAGCGGGCCGGCTGGTTCGACGTGACGACACACGCGGTCGAGCGGCTCACCGGCCGCAAGCCCACGTCGATCGCCGACTACTTCGCCGCCCACCCCGAAACCCTGACCCCGTAGGCACCTTGGCAGGATCGCCCCGACCACGCGAGCCTGCGTCACCGGAGTCACCACAGGCCAAGGGCAGGTCCGACACCAACCGCACGATCGGCCTGGCGTGCGCGGCCTATTCGGAGAACCCGCCGGCCCGGCTCCACCGCAGTTTCGTGGAGCCGTTCCGGAAGGTGACCACCTCACCGCCGTCGCCCGCCGACACCCGCTGCCAGCCGTCGAAGCTTCTGGTCAGGTGGTGTGCCCAGGTGCTCAGGTCGCCCACGCCCACGGCCGCGATCGACTCCATCGGCGGCTCGCCGTCCGAGCAGTAGAGGCCGAAGTCCGCGATGGCCGCGACGGTCGCACCGAAGGCGCGCAGCTCGACCCCCTGGCACGCCTCCGTCTTCGTTCCGTAGACCAGCCGGGGCTCACTCCAGCCGATCTCCGGGCCGTAGTGCTGCTCGAAGAGCCCCTTGCCGCGCCGATAGTGCATGGCCACCCGCCGCCCGTCGTCCAGCGTGACCTCGGCGTTGTACGGGTCTCCTTGACCGTTCCACGAAATGTCGCTCTTGCGCGGGCCCGCCTTGTCGGTGGACGGCGAGGTGGACGGCACGCTGGACGCCGTGACGGCCGGAGTCGAGGGCGGTGAGGCGGGGCGGGCCGGGGCCTGCCCGCCGCACGCCGTCACCGACACCAGCAGCACCGTTCCGGCCAGCACCCGCGGGTCGCGCATCGGCAGCGCTACACCTCTTCCACGCTGCTCGGCTCACGCCGGGACAGGTCGATACCGAGCTCCTCCGCGGCGCGGAAGACGTCCTCGTCGGTGTCGCGCATCTCGATGGACATGCCGTCGCTGGAGAGCACCTCGACATTCAGGCACAGCGACTGCATTTCCTTGATGAGGACCTTGAAGGACTCCGGGATGCCCGGCTCGGGGATGTTCTCGCCCTTGACGATGGCCTCATA
>NZ_JBFAIM010000143.1:0-8155 GCF_040654715.1 Nonomuraea sp. NPDC050643
CTACTACGTCCGCAACCCGGCCAAGCTGACCCGCATCGGCTCCGAAACCCCGCTCACCCTGCGATCAACACGGTGACAACCCGTCCCGCAACCGCGCAGAACCTCGTGCTGCGCGGCACGGTCGAGCCCGCCGATGGCGGAATCGACCACGCCGAACACATCTCAGCCAGATCCATGACCAGGAGGCCCTTGATGACGAAGAGCGTCGCCGGCGAACTCGCCGGCCTGGAACTGCCGGTCGAGCGGGGCTGCCCGTTCGCCCCGCCCGCCGCCTACGAGCGACTGCGCGAGCAGGCGCCGATCAGCAAGGTCCGCCTGACCAGCGGCGGCCAGGCATGGTGGGTGTCCGGGCATGAGGAGGCCCGGACCGTCCTGGCCGACCCCCGCTTCTCCTCCGACCGGCGCAAGGACGGCTTCCCGCTCTTCAACCTCGACGCGGCGACCCTGCGGCAACTGCGCAGCCAGCCACAGTTGATGATCGGCATGGACGGCGGCGAACACGCCGCGGCCCGCCGCCCGGTGATCGGCGAGTTCACCATCAAGCGCCTGGCCGCGCTGCGCCCGCGCATCCAGGACATCGTCGACCACTTCATCGACGCCCTACTCGCCACCGACCAGCGGCCGGTCGACCTGGTGCAGGCGCTGTCCCTGCCGGTGCCGTCCCTGGTGATCTGCGAACTGCTCGGCGTCCCCTACACCGACCACGACTTCTTCCAAAGCCGCACCACCATGATGGTAAGCCGGACCTCCTCACCGCAGGAGCGCCGGCAGGCCTTCACCGAAGTGCGCGCCTACCTCGACGACCTGGTCACCCGCAAGGAGGCCGAACCCGGCGACGACCTGTTCGGCCGGCAGATCGCCCGGCAACGCCAGAACGGCGCCCTCGACCACGCGGGCCTGGTGAGCCTGGCCTTCCTGCTGCTGACCGCCGGACACGAGACCACCGCGAACATGATCTCGCTCGGCGTGGTCGGGCTGCTCACCCACCCCGAGCAACTGGCCCTGATCAAGACCGACCCGGGCAGGACGCCCATGGCCGTGGAGGAACTGCTGCGCTACTTCACCATCGCCGACGGGGTCACCTCCCGGGTCGCCACCGAAGACATGGAGATCGGCGGGGCGAGCATCCGGGCCGGCGAGGGTGTCATCGTCTCGGCCCTGTCGGCCAACTGGGACCCGGCGGCGTTCAAGGACCCGGCCGACCTGGACGTCGACCGCGGGGCCCGCCACCACCTCGCCTTCGGCTTCGGCCCGCACCAGTGTCTCGGCCAGAACCTGGCCCGGATGGAACTGCAGATCGTCTTCGACACGCTGTTCCGCCGCATCCCTGCCCTGCGGCTCGCCGTACCGGTCGATGACCTGCCGTTCAAGAACGACGCCGTCATCTACGGCGCCCACGAACTCCCGGTCACCTGGTGAGCAGGACATGATGCGGATCAAAGCGGACACCGACCTCTGCGTCGGCTCCGGCCAGTGCACCCTGACCGAGCCGACCGTCTTCGACCAGGACGACGACGGCCTCGTGACCCTGCTGACCGACCACCCCGACGACCAGAGCGCGGCCCAGGCACGCCACGCCGTCACCCTGTGCCCATCCCGAGCCTTATCCATCGTGCAGGAGTAAGCCCTACCCGGGCGGGCCACGCGTCCGTGTCAAGAGAGGGGTGACATAGGCCGGAGCTTGCCTCCAGTTCATCCGAGCCGGAGGCAAGACGAACCGGGATCTGGGCACACCGACCAGTCACCCCTCCACCGGCGCCTCACCTGCCCTGAGGTGGGCATGCCGTGTCACGCAGGTTCAGTCCCTGGTCCCGGTAATGCAGAGCCAGCGCGAGCACGTAGGAGCCCTTGATCCCTCCTGCGAGGACCTCCGGCCCGACATCAGACGCCTTCCGCCGCCACGGGTGGCTACGAACGCTCCACTCTGCGAAATGGATCGCAGCCGGTCATGGAGGGCCGGGCGTCTCGTCTTTTCATGTGAGCACGACGAACGGAGACCTCATGAAGATCTTCCTTGCCGGAGCATCCGGTGCCATCGGCAGCCAGATCGTTGTCCAACTCGTGGCGCGCGGCCATGAGGTCGTAGGCACGACCCGCTCGGCCGCCAAGACCGGTGCTCTGCGCGTACTCGGTGCCGAGCCGGTCGTCGTCGACGCGCTCGACCGTGAGTCGGTGGCCGACGCGGTGGCCAAGGCGGAGCCGGAGGTGATCGTGCACCAGCTCACCGCGCTGAGCGGACCGATCAACTTCCGGCAGTACAAGCTGATGGCGGCCGCGACCAACCGGCTGCGCACCGAGGGCACCGACCACCTGCTGGCCGCTGCGCGCGCCGTCGGTGTCCGCAGGTTCGTGGCGCAGAGCAACGCTCAGTGGATGGAACGCATCGGCGGGCCGGTCGCCGGCGAGAACGGCCGGATCGAGCCGAACCCGCCTGCCGATGCGGCGGAGGCGGTGGCCGCCCTGAGCTACCTGGAGAACTCGGTGACCGGCATCACCTGGGCTGAGGGCATCGCGCTTCGCTACGGCGGTTTCTACGGCCCGGGGACCAGCATCAGCAGCGCGCCGGACGCCGAGATGGCCGAGCAGGTCCGCAAGCGGAAGTCCCCGATCGTCGGTGACGGCGGCGGGGTGTTGTCGCTGGTGCACATCACCGACGCTGCGTCGGCCACGGTCGCGGCCGTCGAACGCGGCCGGGCCGGGATCTACCATGTCGCCGACGACGAGCCGGCACCCGTGCGCGACTGGCTCCCGGGCCTGGCCCGCGCACTTGGCGCCAAGCCGCCGCGCCGCGTACCGGCCTGGCTCGTGCGCGCGCTGGCCGGTACGGCCGCGGTGGACATGATGACGCGCGCCCGCGGGATCTCCAGCGAGAAGACCAAGCGCGAACTGGACTGGACGCTGCAGTATCCAAGCTGGCGCACGGGCTTCACCACAGGATTGCAATAGCCGACATGTCCGCCTCGGACCTGGCCCGCGAGCTGGCCCGCGAGCGTTCGCCATCGCCTGCCACATGCTCGGCAGGCTGCCCGAGCCGCTCGTCACCGGCCCGACGGTTGCGCATCTGCATGCCGTTGCCTTGCACGTACTCGATGGAGGGGTGCAACTGCCGCTCCATCGCGTCAGCGCCTCGGTCACATTGTCGGCGTGGCGGGCCAGCATGGAGCCCAGCAGGTCGGCTCCGGCCATCCCGGTCGAGACGCCCATTCCCGCATACAGCGTCACGCCCGCGTCACCGACGAGCACCACCCGGTGTTCATGAGGGCGATGAGGGACATCAGGACGGTGAGCTGGTCCTCGCCGTAGTGCTTGGCGGCGTCCAGTCCATGCCTTTGCGGTGACACCGCCGCGGCGTCGGCCGAGTTCGGTGCCGCCGGCCAGCCAGCCGCCATCGATGGTGAACACGCTGCCCGCGATGAACGACGCGCTCTCGCCTGCCAGGAACGCGTTGACTCGGATACCGACCGGTCCCAGTTCCAAGGCAGCCGATTTGACCAATCCGAGCACACCGCGCTTCGACGCTGTGGTCCGGGACTTTCAGTAGGCCGGGTTGACCTCGGCGGCGTGCACCCGGACCAGGATCTCCGTTGGACCGGGGCTCGGGCGATCCACTTCGACTTCGGTGAGGACCTCCGGACCGCCCCAGGATCGCGGGCTCATCGCGCGCATCCGTGCGCCGGCGAGCGTGCTGTCATTCATCAGATGTCCCGTTTCTGCTCATAGAACGTCTCAGTGTTGTGCGGTGCGGAACCGGACCGAATGCAGAGCCGACGGCCGCGGGCCGCTGCCCGCTGTCCACATGCGGCTGGTGGCGTCCGATATTCGGGAGCGGTTCAACGCAACGCGGGTGCTGCGCCTGGCCGCGGCCGGCGTCGGGGTCACCACCGGGTGATGAGCGGCGTGTCCGGTTCGTGCTGCCGCCAGGCTTGGGTGAGGCGGGCGAGGCGGGTGGGGGCGGCGATGCCGCGCACGGTGGCGATCTTGCCGTGGGTGATGTCGAACGCCACGGTGCCGATGACCTGGTCGCCGACCACGAAGAGGATGGCGGGGGCGCCGTTGACGGGCGCGTAGTGGATGGCGGGCGTGCCGCCGGCAAGTCGCCGTTTGGCGGGTGTGGATTTGAAGCCGGCCCGTACGACCGCGGCGATGCGCTGCGCGGTGTCGTACCGCAGCAGCGTCTGGGTCAGGCCGGCGCCGTCGGAGATCGCGGTCGCGTCGTCGGTGAGCAGCGCCGCCAGTCGTTCGGTGCGGCCTGAGGCGGCGGCGGCGAGGAACTCCTCGACGATCCTGCGGGCGGATGCCGGATCGACTTCGCCGCCGCGGCGGCGCGCGGCGGTGATGCGGCGCCGGGCCCGGTGGAGGTGCTGCTGGCTCGCGGACTCGGTGATGTCGAGGATCTCGGCGATCTCGGCGTGGCTGTGGGAGAACGCTTCGCGCAGAAGGTAGACGGCCCGCTCCAGGGGTGACAGGCGCTCCATGAGAGTCAGCACGGCCAGGGAGACCGATTCGCGCTGCTCGAACGTGTCGGCCGGGCCGAGCATTGGGTCGCCGTCGAGGAGCGGTTCGGGCAGCCAGGCGCCGGCGGTGCGTTCGCGGCGGGCTTGCGCCGAGCGGAGCCGGTCGAGGCACAGGTTGGTGACGACCTTGGTCAGCCATGCCTCCGGCACCTTGATCCGCTGCCGGTCGGCGGCCTGCCAGTGCAAGAACGCATCCTGAACGGCGTCTTCGGCGTCGGCGGCCGAGCCCAGCAGCCGGTAAGCCAGTGAGACCAGCCGGTTGCGACTGGCCTCGAACCGACCGGTGTCGAAGCGATCAGTGGCGGTGCTGTCCACGCGGACCACCCTAGACAGACGGCTACGCGAGCGCCTTCGCGGCGGACACATACGGCACGGCGGCCAGACGGCGCCTGCGCTTGGGCACGCCGAACGTCGGGTGCGCGTTGGCCCACAGCGAGACCTTGAGGATGCCCGCTTTGACCCGCGCGGCCGTCCGACCGCCCACATAAGTCGGCTTTGCCTGCCCTTCGTCGTCGACCATCTGCAGGATCCCGTCCCGTCGCCCGAGGCTGATGTGGTTGTAGGAGTAGACCAACTTGGTCTTCGCAATCTTGCGGCCGATCAGGCGTCCCACGATCGCGTGGATCGCCTGCCCGCCGGTGAAGCCGGCCGAAGCGCAGGACATCGGCAGCGGTCGGCCGTTGTCACCGATGGCGTGGGCGCTGTCGCCGGCGGCGTAGACGTTCGGATGCGAGACCGACCGCATGGTGCGATCGACGACGATCCGACCGTTCTCGGTGACCTCCAGCCCGCTGGCGGCCGCGATGGGGCTGACCGCGAACCCGGCCGTCCACACGGTTGCGTCGGACGCCAGGGCGGTGCCGTCGGCGCACAACACCCGCGTCGCTTCGACGGCCTCGACGCTGGTGTGCTCCAGGACGGTGACACCCAGCCGGTCGCAGGCCCGGCGCAGGTGGCCGCGGGCTCCGGCGGACAGCCGGGCGCCCAGCTCACCACGGGCGATGAGCGTCACCGACAGGCCCGGCCGGGCTTCGGCGATCTCGGTGGCGGTCTCGATGCCGGTCAACCCGTCGCCGACGACCAGCACACTCCCGCCTTCGCCCCGCCTGCTCAGGCTGTCCAGGCGCTCGCGCAGGCGTAGCGCCGAGGGCCGGGCGGCGACATCAAAGGCGTGCTCGGCCACGCCGGGGACACCGCCGTCGTCGCCGTGGCTGCCGAGCGTGTAGACAAGCGTGTCGTAGCCGAGGTCACCGCCGCCGTCGGCGTCGGCCACGGCGACGACCTGGCGCTCGGGGTCCACGGCGGTGACACGGGCCACGCGCAGCCGGATCCCCGTGCCCGCGAAGACGTCGGCGAGCTTCTGGGCCTCGATCTCATGGCCGGCCGCGAATTGGTGCAGCCGCAGCCGCTCGACGAAGTCCGGCTCGGCGTTGACCACGGTGATCTCGGTGTCCGCCGGGGACAGTCGGCGGGTCAGGTTCCCGGCCACGTAGACCCCGGCATAGCCGGCGCCGAGGACGACGATGCGGTGCTTCATGTGTTGCTCCTGTCGGCTGGCTTGCTTCCGGTTAGTTGAGCGGAACAGAGCCCCGATTGCTGACAGGAACCGCATGTGTCATGGGTCACAGAGCGACAGGAGCGCCGCCCAACGACGCTCGCGACGCCGAGGCGGCGTGGCCACTGTGCACCGTGGCCACGGATAGGAGTCCGAGGCTCTTGATGGGAGTTCAGGCCAGGCCGAGCATGTTCGGGGTGACCACGGCACGGGCGGCGTCGGTGACGTGTCGTGCCCGCAAGTGCCGCGCGGTGTTCTGGACGCGGAGTTCAACGAGATCTTCGGGCGACTGCAGTCGCATCGAGAGCGCCGTACACGTGTGCGGGACCACGATCACGGTGCGGCTGGTGACGGCAGAGTCGGCAGGTGAGACTGCGGCGTCTGGCTGACCCGAGTGCCCGGCTAGCTGACAGGGCATCACCTGCCGGTCGGCTCCTTGCGGCTGTGGTGGCCTCGGCAAGGTCACCGGGCGGGTCTCGAATGAGACAGTTCGCTCCACTCACCGTGATAGCTGGGTCAGTTCAGATCTTCGGCGATCGACCAGCCGCGGCTGCCGCCGATCTTGGCGAGCTGCCTGGCGCAGCACCGCGATCCGCTCACGCGCGTCCGGCCCAGCGATCCCGATCGTGACGCGCTCATCGGTTGCGCGATAGCTGGTCCGCCGATCGCCTGCCGCGACCCGGCACGCCGCGTTGATGGCGGCTCGCAACCGGGCCACTTTTCGTGGATCACCTGGCCCGCCGAACCCTTCGATCGTCACGAACGAGAATAGGGGTGCGAGACGCGGGCCGTCCTGTCGCTTGACGGCGTCCAACTCTTCCTGATCGGCACTCAGATCCTTCAGGATCCTGTCCCGGTCGACCGAGCTGATCAGCCTGCGACCGAGCCAGTCAGGCCAGCCGTCCGGCCGAGTCGGCACCACCCGCACCGGCTCGAACGGTGGCGGTGCGCGGGGAGGTCGTGGTCGGCGTGGACGACGCGCCCGAATGCGAACCGGCCCTCGCCTACGCCTTCGGGCAGGCGAAGCTGCGTGGCGCCACGCTGCGGGCCGTGCACGCCTGGCAGCTGCCGGTGCACGCGTTCGCGCCGGAGGCCGCCTACGACATGGACGAGGTCCGCGCGGCCCAGCACCAGGTCGTCCGCGATCGGGTCGAGGCGTTGCGCGCGACGTACCCGGAGGTGAGGTTGATCGAGGACATCCCGGCGGCGCACCCGGTGGATGCGCTGACCGACGCCTCAGAGCGCGCCGACCTGCTGGTGGTGGGGTCGCACAGGGGCGGAGCCCTGGGCTCGCTGCTGCTCGGCTCGGTCAGCCGCGGCGTCCCGCACCACGCCCACCGCCCGGTCGCGGTGGTACGCGCGTTGATGCCGGGACCTACAGCCCTGGCATCCGGGACATTCGCCGCTACGACGCGAGGCCGCCGTGCGCGACGCTGCAGACAGAGGTGAGGAGGACATCATGGGGGAGAATGCGATCACTGAGTAGTGGACCACGGCGAACTCCTCCAGTCGCCCGCGGGCGAGTGCGCGTTCTGCTGCCTGTGCGGCATCGGCGAGGGCTCGCTCGCGTTCGGCCGCCGCGTAGAAGTCCAGGATCGACGTGGTTCCGTCTCGGCCGTCGAAGCGCAGGACGATGAGCTCCCTCATGTGGTCGATCATGAGCACCGTGGCGTCACTGTGCGAGCCCGCCTTGCCGCAGTTGGCATAGAAAGGATATCGAGCACCGCGACCTGCGAAAACGCGCTGCTGATCGTTATCGCGCCGGATTTATCCCGCCATGTTCGAGCCGAAACCAGCCGTGCGTTTCACCAGCCCTCGTCCATCACCCTCGGGTTCACTCGCTCTGATGAACCCTCACCGCGGGCGCCCCTGAATTCAGCAACGGACGCGCGAATCTCGCATTGGATGCGAACCTGCGATGGGTCGCCGAACCCGGCCTGACCTGCGGCGGGTCCCTTGGCGTTGAATCCCGGCCTGATAGTCCCAAGACCCGGTGTCGGTGGAGATCGTTAGGGTTCGGTGCATGTCTGATGAGCGCATGATGCGTGGTCATGTGGGCCATTCGCATGGTCGTGCCACCTACTCC
>NZ_JBFAIM010000144.1:0-8059 GCF_040654715.1 Nonomuraea sp. NPDC050643
TGCCGGACGTCCCGTGCGCGTCGTCATCCACCCCGCTGATCTCCCCATGCAACACCTCCAGTTCAGGGTGTTGCGACGACCGATTGAATCCGCCCTGGGTGCCGGAGTCGAACCGGACGCCGCACAGCGCGTTGTCGTACTTGTGGCAGACGAACATGCTGCGTACGCCGAGCGCGTACATCTCGTCCAGGCCCCGGTCGATCTGGGCCCTCGTGCACCGGGGGATGCCGAGCACCTGACGGCAGCCGAACGGCTCGGAGGTCTCGATCCCGAGGACGACGGCCAGCTTGCCGGCCCCGATCACCTGCCTGGCCTCGCCCGGGTCGTTCACGATGCGGAACCAGCCCCTGCCGGGCCCGCCGGCCTCGGCGTCGATGTGGTCCTGCAACTCGCGTGCCCGCTGGGCCTGGAGCCGGATGGAGGCCATCTCGTCGCAGGAGTACTTCCTCAGCGGGTAGATCGCGCAGAGCTGCCGGTTGGCCACCAGGTCGTTGACCAGCACCCGCAGCCCGCCCCGCCAGGCGCGCTCGACCCAGGTGTAGTACGCCTGCTGGTGGGTCAGCGAGTCGGGAGCCGGCCAGTCGCGGAAGGTGGGCCAGCCCACCGGGTCGTGGGTGCCGGTGGGGGAGCCGGTGCGGGTGAAGTTCTCGAACCAGGCCAGCTCGCCGTTCGGGTAGTGGTCGGGGCAGTCGGCCAGGGCCTCCTCGATGCCGTCGGGGTCGTACGGCTTGCCGCACAGCAGCATGCCGCCGAACGCCTCGTAGGAGAACAGGTGACTGTGGCCGTCGAGGAAGCCGCTCACGGGAGCGGACCGGACGGCCGGGGCGGCGTGGGTCGAGGCTTGGGTGACGGCTTGGGTGACGGGGGTGGGCGGCGCGACCAGCGCGCCGGTCAGGAGAAGGACGGCCGCGGCCGTCCTGCGGGTGAGACGGTGGAGCACGGGACCACCTCCCAGGCTGTGGAACCGGGGTTGCCGCCAGCATCCACCGCCCTCCGGAGCCCGGCAAGTCCGAACGTGAGCTGCTCTCATCTAAGGGGTCGCCGCACGGCGGGTGGCCAGCGACTTCGGGCTTTCTTACGTGAACGACTGTTTGACGACGCCGGGCCGGGATAGCAGGAAGGCCCCCGCACATATCCCAATCCACGTCCAGGCGGGCTGAGCGATCATGAATCTGGAGTTCACGTTGCGCTGTCCCATCAGCGCCGACCTCGACCGGGTACGACGCTTGGTGCGCCTCCACGCACGCCACAGCGGACTCCGCCGTGAGCGCTTAGACGATCTCGTGCTGGCGGTCAACGAAGCGGTCACCAACGTGCTCGACCACGGCGGCGGGACGGGTACGGTCACCGCCCGCAGCGACCGCGAGGGCGTCACCGTGGAGATCGTGGACGCGGCCGGCCGGCTCACTCGTGATCATCTGGCCGCCGCCAGGGTCGACCCCACGAGCTCACACGGCTTCGGCCTGTGGGTGATCCGCCACCTGTGCGACCGCATCGACGTCGAACAGCGCAGTGAGGGCTCGCTGCTGCGCCTGCACGTGCGCCGCCCCCCGGCCGCAGGATGACCGCCCGCTCAGGGCCTTCACCGGTGCGCCGATCTCGTCACACGAATGTACCGCTGACATGGCGAAGCGCTTGCATGACAATATCCGCAACGCAGGGCTTGTGAGGTTTAGGCTGAAGCCGGCGCCGGTCGGTGTGCAAGCGGCCGGCCCCCTCGACGTACCGGCACCGGAGGTAGGACGCGCATGGGCGAGGCGTCGGTCGATGCGATTGATGACGGTACGCTGCGGCTGACGCTGCGCGGAGAGATCGACTTCACCAACGCGGGCGAGATCCACAAGACGATCCGGGAGGCCATCGCCGATCGCCGGCCGCAGGTGGTGCTCGTCGACCTGGCCGGGGTGACGTTCATGGACTCCACCGGGATCAGCGTGCTCGTCGACACGATGCGCGCCGCCGCGGAGGTCCAGGCGGAGTTCCGCGTGGAGAACCCCATCCCCCGGCTGCTGGATCAGCTCCGTACGACGGGCCTGGCGAAGGCCTTCGGCCTCACGTGAGAGGCGGGCGGGGAAAGACCATGGTGACGGACGCCGATGCCGCCCGGGACGCCTGATGGATCCGCTCGAGGACTACCGCAACCGGCTGGCCGACCTCGACGCCCGCATCGAGGAGGCGCGGTCCGACCCGGAGGTGCTGCTGGGGCGGGCGAGCGGGCTGCTGGCCGGGCGGGCGGGGTGCCGGGTCGGCGAGGCCCACGCCTACCTGCTGCGGCTGGCGGACGAGCAGGGGCGGCAGGTGCACACGCTCGCCGCGGACGTGCTGGCCGCGATGGAGGGGCGGTCAGGAGGAGGGACGTCGTCCCTGGCCACGGCCGTGGACGAGGCGTTGCGCCCGGATCCTGGTCGCGTCCACCGCCAGGGCGAACGGCCGCCCGAGCCCCCGACGCCCGAGCCCCCACCGGCCGACCCCGCGCCGGCCGGCGACGCCTGGGTGCAGGCCGTGCAGCGGGTCCTCGACACCCTTCCCGACCGGCACATCCTGCTCCTTCCGCGCTACGACGACACCGGGCGGGTCACCGACTACACGTTCGCGGCGGCGAGCCCGGCGGTGGTGGACCTGTCCGGCCGCAGCGGCGCCCAGTTGCTGGGCCGGGCGATGAGCGAGGTCTATCCCACGATCATGGACGGGCCGATCTGGGAGGCCTGGGCCCTGACGATCGATGACGGCCTGCCGCGTGAGGTGGGCCCCGTCCCCTATGTCAGCCCCGTCGAGCGGGCTCCGGCGGAGATCCTGCTCACGGTCAAGGTGCGGCCGGTCGGCACCGGGCTGCTCAACACCTGGATCCGGCATGACGAGGAGACCCGGCTGGCCGAGCGCATCGCGCAGACCGAGCGGCTGGGCAACCTCGGCTGGGGCGAATGGGACCTGGTCACCGGGCAGATCCTCTGGTCGGACGGCCTCTACCGCATCTACGAGCGCGACCCCGGGCAAGGGCCGCTGCCCCGGGAGGAGACCGAGGCGCTCACCGTGGCCGACGACCTGCCGGTCCGGCAGCAGGCGGCCGAGGCGTTCGGCCGTGGCCAGGCCGTCGACGTGACGTACCGTATCCGCGTGTCCGGGCACGTGAAGCACATCCGCGCCGTCGTGGACACCGTGCGCGACAGCGGCGGCCGGCCCGTCAAGGTCTACGGCATCGTGCAGGACGTCACCGCCGGCGAGACCAGCCGCCTGCGGCTCACGGAGGTCGAGCGGCAGTTGAGCGAGCACCGGCAGAGCCTGGCCGCCGAGCACAAGGTGGCCGTCCGGCTGCAGCAGATCGTGCTGCCGATGCCGGTCGGCCCCATCGACCTGCCCGGGCTCCGGGTCGCGGTCCGCTACCTGCCCGCCGAGCAGGCCAGCCGGGTCGGCGGCGACTGGTACCACGCCGCGCCGGTCGGCGACGGCGGCGTCCTGCTGGCGGTGGGCGACGTGGCCGGGCACGGCATCGAGGCCGCGGCCGCCATGGCGCAACTGCGTCACGCGCTGGCCGCGCTCTCCGTCACCACCACCGACGACCCCGCCGAGTTGCTGACCGCCCTCAACCGGCTGCTCTTCGCCGGCCGGCACGCCGACGCCGAACGGAGCACGCTGCCCGTGACGGCGACCGCGGTGGTGGCCCGCTACGAGCCGGCCACCGGCAGGCTGGTGTGGGCGCGGGCGGGCCACCCGGCGCCGCTGCTGTCGCGCGCCGGCGTCACCACCGAACTCGAACCGCCCGAAGGCCCCCTGCTCGGCGCCTTCCCCACGGCCGAGTACGAGCTCGCCGGCGCCCACCTGCGGCCCGGCGACGTGCTGCTCCTCTACACCGACGGGCTCGTCGAGCACCGCCATCAGAGCCTGGACGCCGGGCTCGCCCCCGTCCTGACGGTGCTCGACCACATCACCGCCGAGCCGACCTCCCAGCCCCTGGCCGACCTGCTGGGCCGGCTGCGCTACACCAACCCCGACGACGACACGTGCATCCTGGCCGCTCGTCCGCTGCCCGCCCGGGCGGGCCACGATGCGTGAACCCGGCCCCGGCGACCCTCCCGCCCACGGCTCCGGCGACTCGATGGTGCGCGACTTCGACCTGAAGACGCTCGTCGAGGTCAGGCACGAGGTGGAGCGCTTCTGCGGCCGGTGGGGATTGACCGACCTGGCGTTGTACCGCTTCGTCGTGGCGGTGAACGAGATCACCACCAACGCGGTACGCCACGGCGGCGGCAGCGGCCGGCTCCACCTCTGGTACGACGGCGAGCGCCTGCACTGCCGGGTCACCGATCGCGGACCCGGGCTGCCCGACCCCCTCGACCCCCGGCCCGCGCCGCCCGAAAGCCCCAACGGGCGCGGCCTCTGGCTGGCCCGGCAGAACGTCGGCCGCTTCACCCTGCACTCCGACGCCGACGGCACCACCATCACCCTGGAGCGGGCGCTGCCGGCCTGACGGCGATGAAGACGCGGCGAAGTCGATATGAAGCCGGCGCGGGTTTTACTGGCCGCACGTGGCGGTGACCGCCTGAGACCGGGATGAACCTGGAGCGGCTTGGTGGGGTTGGACATCGTGGTGGCGGAGGCGCTGGAGAGCGTCCGGCAGCAGGACTGGGATCGGCTGGTGACCGGCGACGACTTCTACCTGTCGCACGGCTGGCTGCGCACTCTGGAAGACGATCCGCGTGTCGGCTACCACTACGTGCTCGCCGTCGAGGACGGCGTCCTGGCCGGCGCGCTGCCGATCTTCGACATCCGGGTCGAGGGCAGCGGCTTCTACGCGCCGGAGCGCCACCATCGGGCCCTGACCGGCGGCGGGCGCTGGCTGCTGGCGGGCGGCCGGCGCGCGTACCACGGCGGGGTGCTCCTGCCGGGCGACGAGCCGCGCCGCCGGTCGGTGCTGCGGGCGCTGCTGGAGGCCGGGCTGCGGCTGGCGGCCGAGCGGGACGCGCGGGGCCTGGTGTGGATGTTCGCCCCCACCCCCATCACCGCGGAGCTGTGCGACGAGGGCGCGGTGGCCGCGTTCGACACGGTGGAGGCGTGCCTGGCCGCCGACGGGTGGGACGCCTACCTGGCCGGCCTGAGCGCCCGGCGGCGCAGGAACACGGCACGCGAACGACGCCGCTTCGAGCAGGCCGGATACGACCTGGCGGAGCAGCCGCTGGGCGAGTGCTGGCCGGAGCTGGCCGAGCTGGTGGCCAACGTCCAGCACAAATACGGGCACCGCAGCACCTCGGAGTCGATGCGGCGCGTCCTGGCCCCCCAGGTCAGGCTCCTCGACGGGCGGAGCGTGGCGTTCACCGCCCGCCGGGACGGCCGCCTGGTCGCCGGCGCGCTGCGCTACCGGTTCGGCGACACCCTCTACGCGCGCATGGTCGGCTTCGACTACGCCCGGCTGCGGAACGCGTTCGAGTACTTCAACCTGGCCTACTACGTGCCCATCCAGTACATGCAGCGGACCGGGCTCCGCCGCCTGCACCTCGGCATCGAGTCGGCCCACACGAAGGCCGAGCGGGGCGCGCGGCTGCAGCCCCTCTGGACGGTGGCGCTGCCGTGCGACGGCTCCCGTCTCGTCCCGGCGGACCGGACCGGCGCGGCGCGCCGCGAATGGACCGATCGCTACGACGAGCGGGTGCTGCCGCCCGAGCACTGGGACGTCCCGTGGTGAACGCCCTGGAGGTGTGCGCGGTCAGCCGTGGCTTCCGTACCAGGTCGGGCACGGTCGAGGCGCTGCGCGAGGTGTCGTTCTCGGCCGGGGGCGGCGAGGTGGTCGGCCTGCTCGGCCTCAACGGCGCGGGCAAGACCACGCTGATCAAGGTGATCAGCACCCTGCTGCTGCCCACCTCCGGCAGCGTGCGGGTGGCCGGGATCGACGTGGCCACGGGCACCCGGCAGGTCCGGCGCCGGCTGTCCGTGGTGTTCGGCGGCGACCACGGCCTGTACGGCCGGCTCTCCGGCCTCGACAACGCGCGCTTCTTCGGCACGCTGTCCGGCCTGGACCGCAGGCGGCTGGAGCGGCGGGCCGCCGACGTGATCGCCATGGTCGCCCTGGAGAAGGTGGCCGAGCGGCCGGTGGAGACGTACTCGCGGGGCATGAAGCAGCGGCTGCACCTGGCCATCGGGCTGATGGCCGCCCCGACGCTGCTGATGCTGGACGAGCCCACGGTCGGCCTCGACCCGATCGAGGCGGACCGGCTGCGCCGGGTGATCGGCGACCTGGCCGCCGGCTCGGCCGGCTACCGCCCGTGCATCGTGCTGACCAGCCACTATCTGCGCGACATCGAGGAGCTGGCGGAGCGGGTGGTGATCCTGCAGGAGGGCAGGCTCACCCACGACCTGCCGCTGAAGGAGCTGTTGCGCCGGGCCAGCGCGGCAGCCGTGGTGACGGTCCGGGTCCGGGGAGAGGAGCCGGTGTGGCCGGGCGACGACGGCGAGCGGTCCGGCGTCCGGCTGGTGGACGCCCGGCCGGGCGAGGCCGGTAGCTGGGTGGCCCGCTACGAGGTGCCCCGATGGGAGCCCGCGACGCTGACCGAACTGGCCCGGCGGTGGCCGCACGGTGAGATCGCCGACGTACGGGTCGAACCGGTCGGCCTGGAACGGGTCTTCCACGACCTGAGCCGGGGTGCCGGCCGATGACCGCGCGCGCACTGCTGGCCAGTGCCCGGGTCCAGCTCAAGGGCGAGAGCCGCATGTCCGGCGTGACGGCCGGCATCGTGCAGCCGGCGGTGTTCATGACGGTCACCATGCTGGCCGCGAACCAGGCCGTCGCCGGCACCCGGATCGCGATCGGCTGCGGGCTGCTCGGGCTGTGGGGCGCGATCGTGTGGAAGTTCGGGATGGTCCTGCGGCAGGAACGGCAGCAGGGCATCCTGCCCGGCATCGTCAGCCGGCCGACCGGGCTGGTGCTGGTGCTGGCCGGCAAGAGCCTCGGCGCGGTGCTGCGGTCGAGCGTCCTGACGGTGCTGACCGTCGGCGCGGTCGCTGCGGCGGCCGGGCGCCCGGTCCACATCGCCGCGCCGGTCGGCTTCGCGATCACCGCGCTGGCGACGCTGGTCTCCGCCGCCACGCTCGGGCTGCTGCTGTGCTCGGTCTTCCTGCTGACCCGTTCGGCCGTCCGGATCGCCGAGACGCTCACGTACCCGGTGTTCATCCTGGGCGGCCTGCTCGTCCCGACGTCCGTGCTGCCGGACTGGGCCCAGTGGCTCTCGACGCTGGTCAGCCTGCGATGGGCGGCCGAACTGCTGCTCGACGCCGCCGCCGGCCGCGGACAGGACCCCGGCGACTGGACGCTGCTGCTGGCGACCACCGCCTGCTACGCGGTGCTCGCCGCCGTCGCCCTGCGCGCGGTGATGCGGAGGATCCGTGCGGAGGGCACTCTTGAGCTGGTCTGATCTCGCGGCATTGCGCACGGTCGCGGTCCTGTCATGGCGCGAGTACCGGGCGGTCTACCCCCTGAGGGTGCTGCTGGCCGGCTCCCTGCCCCGGTCGATCCTGCAGGCGGTGTTCGTCGCCTACGTGGGGCTGGTCGCGGCCGGGCCGGCCGGACGGGACTTCGCGCTGGTGGGCGGCGTCCTCCAGGTGATCACGATCGCGACGGTGATCAGGGGCGGCGACATCCTGCTCGGCGACCGCGTCTTCGGCACGCTCTACCGGATGCGGCTGGCGCGGCTCCCGCTGCCACTGGTGGCGGCCGTGCGGTGGTGGGCGTTCGTGGTGGAGGGCGTCGCGGGCGCGCTGGTGGCCGCGACCGCGGCGGGCCTGCTCTTCGACCGGCCCGCGCTGATGGCGGGCATGTGGGCGGCCTCCGGGCTGGTGCTGCTGGTGGCGCTGTCCACCAGCGCGCTGGGGATGACGGTCGCCGCGGTGTCGATGACGCACCGCACCGACTCGTTCATCGCGAACGTCGTCAGCTACCTGCTCCTGGCGGCGACGGGCGCGGTGGCGCCGCTCGGACGGCTGCCGGACGCGCTGGAGGCCGCGGCGCACCTGCTGCCCATGACCAACGGCCTGCTGGCCGTGCGCGGCGCGCTCGCGGGCGGCCCGACCACGG
>NZ_JBFAIM010000145.1:0-8055 GCF_040654715.1 Nonomuraea sp. NPDC050643
GCCCGCTCGGCGAGCGCGAACCCGGCCGGGTCGCGGGCGGCCCGCGCGGAGCTGGCCTGCTGCAACCACTCGGCGCGCGCGCGGAACCAGGCGTGGCGCCGCGCGGGCACGCCCAGCAGCGCGGAGATCACCAGCACCGGCAGCGGTGCGGCGAACTCCCGCACCAGGTCGAACGCGTCGCGCTCCCCCAGGGGTCGCAGCAGCGACGCGGCGATCGAGGCGATGCGCGGCCGCAGGCCGGCCACGACCTTCGGAGAGAACTCGGCGGTGAGCAGGCGGCGCAGCCGGGTGTGCTGGGGCGGGTCCAGGAACACCAGCCAGTTCCGCACGCTGCGGTACAGCGCGTCGTTGCGGCCCGGCAGGTGCGCCGGCCTGTTGTGGCCGAAGTCGCGGCGCGACAGGGCCTGCGCGACGTGCTCGTGGCCGAACACGAACCAGTTCCCCGGCCCGGCGAGGTGCACGGGCTCGGCCTCGCGGTAGCGGCGGTAGATCGGGTACGGGTCGGCGATGTCGGCCGTGGACCAGCCCTGCGGGGAGAAGGGCTCCATCACGCCGCCCCGCGTACGACGTCGGCGAGGCCGGCGGGACCCGACTCCAGGTCGTGGCCGCGCCACGCCACGTGCCCGTCCGGCCGCACCAGCACGAACGGGCGGCCGTACAGCTTGGCGATCTCCGGGTCGTCCACGAACACCGGCTCGTACGGCACGCCCCGCTCGTCGAACGTCTCGCCGAACGTGGCCAGGACGGGCGAGCCGGCGAAGCACAGCAGCGTGAAGCCGCGGCCGAACAGGTCCAGGGTGGACACTCCGGCGCGCACCCACGCGTGAGCGGCGCGGGAGCCGGGGTCGCTGCCAGGCCGCCAGCGCGGAGCCGGTTCGACGGGGCCGTCGGCGACGACGATCGGTGAGCGGTAGTGGAACCCGAAGTGCACCCCGGGGGCGTCGAACTCGTCGCGGGCCCCGCCCTTCGCCAGCCGTCCGGCCATCTCCGCCCGGAGCGCCACGCCCTGCTCGGTGTCCGCGGCCAGGTCCGCCGGGAGGTCACGGTCGAGGGTGCGCCTGAGGTTCTCGCCGGCGGCGTCGAGGCTGTCGATCGCCACCGGGCGGCGTTCGGTCTCGTAGGTGTCGAGCAGGCCGTCGCCCGCCCAGCCCGCCACCGCGGCGGCGAGCTTCCAGCCGAGGTCCGCGGCGTCGCCGATGCCGGTGTTCATGCCGAAGCCGCCGGACGGCGGCAGCGTGTGCGCCGCGTCGCCGGCCAGGAACACCCGGCCCGCGCGGTAGCGGTCGGCCACCCGGTGGGTCAGGTGCCAGGCGCCGTCGGAGACCGGCTCCACCGGCACGTCGCAGGCGATCGCGGAGCGGATCAGCGCCATCGTGTCCTGGCCGGACCGGCCGTCCACGACCAGGTTGTACAGGCCGCGGCCGTCGAGGGAGCGCAACGGGTAACGCAACGACGGGGAGTGCATCAGGAAGTACACCAGCGCGGTGCGGTGGCCCCGCTCCGCGAGGCGCGCGGGCAGGTCCGGCGCGCGGAAGAGCACGTTGCGGAAGACCTGCGTCTCGTGCCGCGCGGGCGCCTCGATGCCGAGGGCCTTGCGCACGGGTGAGGAGCTACCGTCGCAGGCCACCAGGTAGCGCGCCGAGACGACGTGCTCCTCGCCGCCGGAGGAGATCGTCGCCCGCACGCCGTCCGCGTCCTGCCGGAAGTGTTCGAGGCGGCACCGGTAGCGCGCCGGGCCCTCGGGGTGCACGCCCACGGCGTCGGCCAGGACCGGGTTCAGCAGGTGCGCCGGGCACACCTGGTCGGGTTCGGGCGTGTGGCGGAACACCGGGCGGTCGGCGGCGGTGCCGCGTTCGAACCGGTAGATCTCGTGCTCGCCGACGCGGGTCACCCACGCGATGTCGAGCGGGTGGTCGAGCGGCCAGCCCGCGGCGCGGATCCGGTCCGCGACGCCCCAGCGGCGGAAGTGCTCCATCGACCGCGGCCCCACGGTGCTGACCTTGGGGTGGCGCACCACGCCGTCGCCCGCGTCGATCATGACGTGCCGTACGCCGCGATAGGTGAGGTCGAGCGACAACGCGAGGCCCACGGGGCCGCCGCCCACGATGAGCACGTCGGTCTCTTCGCTGCGGATCATCTCAGCTCCTCCTCAACTGGTCGGCCATCAGGGTGCTGATCTCGGCCACCCGCGTGGGCACGAGCGGGCAGGCGGCGGCCAGCGCGGCCAGGTCGTCGAGCTGCCGCGCGACGCGCAGCGCCGCCACGTCGGGGCGCGGGATGAACGCGGGCGGCGCGTCGATCTCGAACGACGGGCCCGCGGTCCGGCCGCGCAGACCGGACGGCATGGTCGTGAGCAGTTCGCCCAGCGGGCGCAGCACCCCCGTCATCACGTCGATGGCGGCGTTCATGAGCTTCGAGCGGCGCAGGCTGGTGTCGGGGCCCGCGCCGAAGTGCTGCACCATGAGCCGCAGCATCACCGCGTAGGCGTCGTTGAACAACCGCATCACCCGGCGCGCCTCGGGGTCCGGGACGTACTGGCGGGTCCGGTCGCCGCGGCGCAGCGTCGGGTTGCGCACCGCCGGGTAGGACGGGGTCCAGTTGGCCCGGCGCAGCGAGTCGGCCACGCCGAGGAACGCCTCGTGGTGCGAGGTCTCGGAGGGTTCGTCGCCGTCGGTCAGCTCGCCGCCCTCGCCCTGTTCGGTGATCACGTCGATGGCGAACAGGGCGCTCCCGAGGTCGTCGACCTCGAGCTGGTAGTCCGGGTGGCGCTCGTTCAGCTTCCTGCGCAGGAACAGGTGGTGCTCGCCGCCGCCACGGCCGGGCTCGGTGAGGAACAGGTCCGGGATCGTGGTGATCGCCTGGCGGATGTCGCCGTACAGCTCGGCGATCGAGGCGTAGCCGTGCTCGGTGTCGTCGCCGGTGCCCGTGTCGTCGCCGAGCCTGACGTCGCGTACCGGGCGGTCCGGCTGCTCGATCGCGACGAACCGGGCGACGCTGCCGGCGTCGAGCCGCTCCAGCGCGAAGTCCAGCGCGATCGGGAGCTCCGCGTTGAGCGCGCCGAAGTCGACGTGCGGGACATGGAACGGCTCGCCGATCGCCATCAGGATGTTGTTGGCCAGCAGGAAGTGGGTCATCTCCTCGCGGGCCACCCGGACCAGGGTGCCGCGGACGCCGCCTTCCAGGCTCTCGCCGCCGTCGCCGCAGGCGAGCGCGAGCTGCCCGGGCGTCCAGCGGCCGCTGCGCACGTACGCGCTGCCCGCGCCGTGGCCGGGCACGGTGTAGGCGGCGTACAGGTACTGGATCATCACGGCCAGTTCGAGCTTCACCGCGTCGCGCAGCGCGGCGACGAGCTCCGCGCGGTTCCTGATGCCGCGCCGCGCGGTGGCGGGCGCGCCGGCCTCCCGCAGGAGGTGGGCCGGTCGCTGCCGCTGCCGCAGGTATCTGAGCAGCAGTGCGGCCTTCGGCGCGGTCAGGTCGCGGGTGGGCGGCATGTAGTACGTCATCGCCTTGTTGCGCGGGTCGCACATCTGCCAGACGAGCTGGGCGTAGGTCTCGACCTTGCAGCGGTCGGCGAGGCTGAAGACCTCCTCGCGCATGAAGGAGTACTGCGCCTCGTACGGCGCGAAGACCTCGCGGTGGACGGTCTCGAAGGTCACCTCGTCGTCGCGGAGGTCCGCGAGCCGCCAGTCGTCGGGCAGCACGCGGACGTGCACGCCGCCCGCGCCCGCCCAGAAGGCCAGCTCGTCGTCGTTGTCGTAGTGGACGCCGGTGCCGTCGCCGCCCAGCAGGATGCGCGTGGATCCGGCCCGCAGCCCGCGCAGCGTGAACCGGCCGACGCCGCCGGCGTCCGTGCTCACGGTGTCGGCGACGTCGGCGATCCGGGCGGTGGCGGCGTCCGGGGCGAGAGGGAGCGCGCGCGGGTTGGGGAACTGCCGTACCCGCACGGACTCCACGGGCGCCGGGCGTCCGCGTACGAACGACCGGAACTCCACCCGCGCGTCGCACGACGGGTCGTCCGCGTGGCGGGGGTGGTCGAGCACCTGGCAGGCGTCGTCGGCCTGCAGCACGACCTCCTGCTCACGCGCGAGCACCCGGCCGTCCCACGCGTTGACGAGGACGAGCGCCTCGTCCCCCGCCTCGCCCAGGCGTGCCGCGCAGACGAGCCCGCCGTGCCGCGCGGCGGCCAGGCGGGACCGGACGGGCACGGCGGCGACGAGCTTGCCGGTGCGCGCGGTGCGCAGCTCCACCTCGCCCGGCGGCAGCGTCGCGGCGGCGGTGACCAGGTTCAGCGTGACGTACTCCGCGCCGACGTCCACGGAGAACACGTGCGGGTCCCGCTCCACCGGCAGCATCAACCGGCCGGCCGGGAAGGTCCTCGGCTCGCCGCGCCGCCAGGGGGCGATGGTGCCGCGCAGCTCCCAGCGCCGCGGCGCGTCCGGCACGCCCGGCTCGGCCGGGGTGAGCAGGGCGAACTGCACGACCAGCCCGTCGGCCGCGGCCAGCTCGGCCGCCAGCGCGGCGACCGCCGCCGACCCGCCGACCGGCTCCGGCCAGGTGAGCTCCTCGTCGTCCACGACGAACTGGTGCACGACCGTGCCGCGGCGCAGATCCTGCCAGCGCGGCGGCTGGTAGCCGCGCACGCCGCCGATGAGCGCGTACCCCGTGTCGTGCGAGCGGCCCGCCCGCCCGAACCCGAACTGGCCCACCATCAACGTGGTGGTCCAGTTCGAGGCCGGGTCGACGTCGAACACGCGGCCGCGGTTCACGGTCGTCTGCAGGTACTCGTTGTAGTGCCCCCACATGTCGACCTGGCGGCCCACCACGGGGTCGTGCTCGTCCACCTCGCCCGCGCGCAGCTCGGCCCCGGTGATCGCGGCGGCGGGCACGGCGAAGTGGCCGTTGGCGGCGAAGTGCGCGCCGCGCGGCCCGTCGTACTCGGCGGCGGGACGGCTCCGCGGGAACGGCGTGCCGTCCGCGCACAGCGCCCCGTTCGTCGCCAGGTCGGTGAGCCCCTGCCGCGGCCCGGTGGGCAACTGGGTCGTGGCCACTCCGGCGAAGTGCAGGCGGGGCAGGTGGAACACGCTCATCGCCGCCGCTCCAGCCGCATCAGCTCACGCGGGTCACGGGACTCCATGTCGCGCAGCACGTCGCTGACCGACTCGATCGCGCCCTCGATCCAGGCCGGCATGGACGAGCAGTGCTCGCCGGCGAAGAACAGCCTGCCCTGGGGCCTGGCCGCCGCCCACTGCTGTTCCTCGCGGGTGCGGGCGTCCTGGCCCCAGCGGATCGTGGCCGCGCCCAGGCTCCACCGGTGCCGGCCCCAGGCGTAACCGACGGCATCGCGGATCATGCCGCGCTCCAGCAGGCCGGGGTGCATACGGCCGACCTCATTGAGCACCACGCGGTAGCGGGCCGCCGGGTCGAGCCTGCCCATCTCCTCGGCGTCCGGGCCGATGGTGTAGCTCGCGAGCAGCACCGCACCGTGCGCCGGATCGCCCTCGACCGGCGGGTAGTAGGTCTGCCGGACCAGGCCGCCGGTGAACGAGGCGCCTCCGGCGATGCCGTCGGCGGCCCAGAACGGCTCGCGGCAGAGCAGCGCGATCTTCGTCGCGGGCCAGTACTGGGTCTCGTGGACGGCGGCGAGCTTGTCGGAGTCGAATCCGTCGAGCATCGCCTCGCGCAGCACGGTGAACGGGATCGTGCACAGCACGTAGTCGCAGTGCCGGTAGACGACCTTGCCTTCGTGCCGTACGCCGACCGCGACGCCGTCGTCGCGCACCGACAGCCCGACCACCTCGTGCCCGAGCGAGACACGGCCGCGGATGCGCGCGGCGAGCGCGTTCGTGAAGGTCGCCATGCCGCCGCGCAGCCGGTAGAGCGCCGGGCTGGTCTCGTCCAGCACGTCGTCGAGCAGGCGCTCGTGACCGCGGAAGACGCCGGAGCGGATCTGCGGGTGGTCCGCCACCACGGCGTGCAGGTCCACTTTCGAGCCGTCCCCGCGCAGGTACGGCTCCAGGTCGATGCGGTCGACGAGGTCGAGCAGGCCGGTGCTCACCTCGGGCCAGTCGTGGAAGTCGCGCGGCGCGATCGCCCGCAGGCACGCGTTCAGCCACGCTCCGAACAGCAGGGTGGCCGGGCGGTAGGAGTGGTCGCCGAGCCGCTCCGCGAGCCGCGCGGTCAGCACGGTCGGGGCCTGGCTCACCTTGATGTGCCGATCGTCCTCGATCGACAGCACGTTGTCGTCGTCGGCGAACAGCGTGCGGAATTCGCGGATGTCGCCGAGCAGGCCCAGTTCGGTGAGGTAGTGCAGGGTGCGCGTGTGGTCGGTGCGCAGCCTCATCGCGCCGAGGTCGGCGAACGGGGCGTCCGGCGCGGCGCCGAACCGATGCGTGTAGACCCGGCCGCCGACGCGGTTGCTCGCCTCGATGATCTCCACCTGGTGCCCGAGCCGCTCCAGCTCGTACGCCGCGACGAGCCCCGCCACACCCGCGCCCAGCACGGTGACCCGCCGGGGTTCCCCGGCGCTCGGTCCTGACTCGTCGTCGGTGCGGAGACTTCTGAACATGGGGGTGTTCCTCCCATTCGGTGATGTCGAACCACGGGCGAGAACCTGGCCCCATCGTCAGCGGCCCGCGGGCGGGCCCACATCCCCACCCGGCGCTCCCAGGGTGAGTAGCCGGCAGCGCGCCGAGGCGGCGTACGGCGCGCCCAGATCCCCAGGGCTGACAGTCTCGGCCCGCCTCCCTTGCCGGGCCGGATCCCCGCGGGCGACGGTCAGGTCAGGCACAGCGGGCCGGTGAGCGGCCCCGGCGGACGGATGAGGGAGGCGGCCTTGGCACACGTCCTGATCGCGACGACCCCGGCTGACGGCCACGTCAACCCGGTGGTCCCCGTCGCGCGGAATCTGGTGCGCGCCGGTCACGACGTGCGCTGGTACACGGGAGGCGCCTACCGGGACAGGATCGTCTCGCTCGGCGCGCGGCACGAGCCGATGCGCGCGGCGCGGGACTTCTCCGGGCAGAGCAAGGCCGAGGCCTTTCCCGCGCAGACCGGGCTCACGGGGCTCGCGAGCTTCGTCGCGGGCATGCGGGACATCTTCTACCGCACCGCGCCGTCCCAGCTGGCCGACCTGCTCGGCGTGCTCGCCCGGTTCCCCGCGCAGGTGATCGTGTCCGACGACATGTGCTACGGCGCGAGCTTCGCCGCCGAGCACACCGGTCTCCCCCACGCGTGGATCGGCAACTCGATCTATGTGCTGGGCAGCCGCGACACCGCCCCGCTCGGCCACGGGCTCGGCCCGTCCGCGTCTCCGGCGGGCCGGCTGCGCAACGCCCTCCTCACCTGGAGCGGCGACCACGTCGTGCTGCGCGGGCTGCGCCGGTCGGCCGACGAGGCCCGCGCCGCGGCGGGGCTGCCGCGGCTCGGCACGAGCGTCATGGAGAACATCGCCCGCCGCCCCGACCTCTATCTCGTCGGCACGGTCGCGGAGCTGGAGTTCCCGCGCTCGGACCTGTTCGCGGGCACGCGCTTCGTCGGCGCGCTCGACCTGCCGGCGGCGGACGCGGCGTTCGACCCGCCGTCATGGTGGGACGAGCTGGCCGGTGACCGCCCGGTCGTGCTGGTCACGCAGGGAACCGTCGCCGACGATGTGCGCCGCATGCTCCTGCCCACGATCCACGCGCTCGCCGGTGAGCCCGTCCTCGTCATCGTGACGACCGGCAACCACCGGCTCGGCCCGGACGCCATGGCGTCGCTGCCCGCGAACGTGCGCGTCGAGGACTTCGTCCCCTATCACCGGCTGCTGCCGTACGTGGACGTCATGGTCACCAACGGCGGTTTCAACGGCGTCACCGCGGCTCTCACGCACGGTGTCCCCCTCGTCGTCGCCGGCGCCACGGAGGAGAAGGCCGACGTGGCCGCCCGTGTGACGCACGCGGGCGCCGGTGTCGCGCTGCGCGGCGCGAAGCTCACACCGGGGCGGATCCGGCGCGCCGTACGGGCCGCGCTCACCGACCCGGGCCACCGCGCCGCGGCGTCCCGGCTGCGTGCGGCGTT
>NZ_JBFAIM010000146.1:0-6715 GCF_040654715.1 Nonomuraea sp. NPDC050643
TGGCATGCGCCGCTGCCGCTACCGCGGGCAAGCCAAGGCCCACCTGCAACACGTGCTCACCGCCATCGCCGTCAACGTCGAACGCCTCAGCCGGCACCCTCCTGGAGAAAGCGCGCCCCCACGACCGCCGACAGCCTTCCAGGACTACCTCGACCACCAAGGCATCCCGCGCTTGCGTTCCTGGCGAGCCGCCAGCTGACCCGACAGCGAACAAGATCCCCGACAGAGTCAAGCTCAGTGATGGCGCCGGTGCCTTCGTCACGGAGCAGACTCTCGTTTGACCAAGCCAGAACCTGCTGGCGGTCGACCGCAGGAACGCCGATCAGTTCGCTGATGACGTCGGCGGGAATGTTCTGGGCCAGGTCGGCGACGAAATCGAACCGGCGGGCGTCGAGTGCTCGATGCAGATAACTGCGGGTGATCTGGCGGATACGCGGCTCCAGTTCGGCGACGCGGCGGGGCGTGAACCCGCTGGAGACCAGCCGGCGGAACTGGGTGTGGTTGGGCGGGTCCATGGCGATGAATGACTGGCGTTTGGCCAGGTCGTCGGACCATAACTCGAGGTTGACGCCCTTCTTGTTGCTGTAGGTGCCGGAGTCCCGGCTGGCGGCGTACACGTCGCCGTGCCCTGTCAGCGCGTGAAAGTTCACCTCGGCGTTGTAATAGATGGGCGCCTACTCGCGCAACCGCGCGTACGTCGGATACGGATCCTCGTGCATGGCGTAGTCGTACGGGGCGTAGGTCAGCACGTCGCTCACGAGACCCCTATCGGAGTGGAGATGGGGAGGATGATCTCAGCTTCGCAGCAGTGGAAGGACGGGGCAATGGTGCGCATTTCCCGGATAGGAGGTAGAGATCCCCGCATCCCCTAGGACGCTGGTGTTAAGCGGGTCATCCTGGCTGACCGCTATCGGAGGGCTCGCGGGGCGGCATCGTCCGGTGAGCGATTCGTTTCGTGTTCAATGCGCGGTGATCTGCTCGTCTCACGGGCCTGTGAAGTTATCCACAAGCCCGTTGATGGGCCGTCACGGGGTCATCCGGTCTCCTCCCCGGGAGGTTTCCCCTGGTCATGCCAGCGTCGTCGCCCATGCTCCGGTGGGGCGCGAGACGATACCAAGAACGGCCAGACGTGCGAGGTTGACCGCGGCGGCCAGCAACGAGAAATCAGCGTCGATCTTGGTAGTGCCGCGGACACGGGCGCGGCGGCCTCCGTGCCGCCGCCGCATCAGATGGGCGATCTTCCGTTCGACCTTCGGGCGGGTAGCCCGATAGCGGGCCAGCCAGTCGGGATCAGCACTGTTGGCCCTGCCCCGGGCCAGGTGCTCCTCATACGGGCTGAGGTTGATGTCGCGGCCGTTCTTGGCAGTGGTGCACCGCTCGCGTAGCAGGCAGGAAGCGCAGGCGGCGCCGAAAGCGGCCACCCCACTGCCGTCACGATGCCGGCGAATCTCGGCCGTGACCTGGTTCGGGCAGGTCACCTGCCCGCTCTCCAGGTCGACGGTGAAGGCGTCCTTGGAAAACCGTCCACCCAGCGCGCCGGCCGGCTGCGTCTTGACCATCGCCTCGATGCCTGCCTCCTCCAACCGGGCCAGCATCGGCCCGGTGCCGTAGGCGGCATCCGCATAGACCTCGGCCTGCTCGGCCTGCTCGGCCTGCTCGGCCTGCTCGGCCTGCTCGGCCTGCTCGGCCTGCTCGGCTGGGAGAATGTCGGCCAGCAACTCGGCGGCGGGTTCGGCATCGCCGGTGTTACCGGGTGTGACCCGGGTAGCGGTGATGATCTCGCTGTCGGGGTCCTCGGCGATGTGCCCCTTGTAACCGTCGAAGGCACGAGCGACGGTCTTGCGCCCGTGCCGGGCCTCGGGATCGACGGTGGAGATGACGCGATCGCGCGCCACCTTGCGGGCGATCCGGAACACCCCGCCCTCACCGCCTTGGTCCAGATCCTGACCGAGCACCGTGGCCAGCAGCGCGACGGCTTGGCCCACCTCCACGCTCACCTGGCGGCCATCCAGCACCGCCAGCAGCGCATACCCATCCCGCGCCCGCGAATCGATCAGCGCCTCCCGCTCGGCCGCGTCCGTCCAGTCGATGACCGGCTTGCCGGTGTCGGTGTAGGCATCCCCGCTGGAGAGCACCGACCGCAGCTCGGCCCGCAACACATGATCGGCCGCGCGCAGCAGCCCCCGGACCGCCGAACGGATCAGCGTGACGGTGTCCTGGGTGGCCACCGCGTCATAGATCGGCGCCGAGTCGAGCATCCTGCGTCGTCCCACCAACCCCGCCTGGGAGGCAACCTGAACCGTCCGCTCGAAGATCCGATGCGGCCGCTCCGAGGCGGCCAGCCGCGCCCGCATGTCCACCAAAACGGTGTGCACGAACCCCGGATGATCGAAGTCCAGCCCGCCGGCGGCGTACTTCCACCGCACATCGAAGGCGAACCGGTCCACCGCCTCCCGATCCGACAACCCCTCCAGCCGCTGCAGAACCATGACCACCGCCACGATCATCGGCGGCACCGACCTGCGCCCGTCCTCGGCGAACAGATCGGCGAACATCTCCTCCGGGAACAGGCTCCGGCACTCACGGTGCAGCACCGCGTAGATCGAGTTCGGCGCGATACGCCCCTCGACGAAACTCACCGTGGAGGACAGCAACCCCGGCTGCATCGGAGTCTGGCCCACTGCCATCGCTCAACCCCATCCCCACGCCCGGTGACCAACGCTGATCACCCTGACATATCAGGACGGGGTGTCGCGAGATCGACAGAAAAACACCAGCTACCTAGAGCGGCCCGAAAGTGCACCTGGCTGGCGTCAAAGATGTAATCCATGCGTCGATCATGACGAGTGTCCGCTCGTGACTGGTAATCCGTTCGCTACTCCCACGCGCGGGGCGTGCAGCCCCCTCCGCGCATCCGCGCTGGCGACTTCGGAATCTGACACACCCGGCCAACCATCCCAGGTCGGGGTGTTCCGTATAGCTGTTCCGCGAGCTGTTCCGGTGAGGGTCCCCTATCCGAAACACTTGGAGCCGTGAACGGGACCCGCGTCGGCTACGCCCGCTGCTCTACCGACGAACAAGACATCATCATCCAGACCGAGCAACTCCTGACCCTCGGCGTCCCCGAAGACCGCATCTACATCGACCGCGGCTTCTCCGGAACCACCCGCCGCAACCGCACCGGCCTCGACCAGGCCCTCGCCGCCGTCTGGAACGGGTCGGTGTTCACCGTGACCAAATTCGACCGCTTTGCCCGCAACATGGCCGAGGCCAACCAGATCCTCACCGACCTGTCCGGACGGGGCGTCCTGTTCGGCCTCGGCGCCAACGTCTACGACTGGACCGACCCGTTCGGCCGACTCTTCCTGCAGACCTTGGCCATGGTCGCCGAGTTCGAGGCCAACCTCGGGCACATGCGCACCCGCGAGGGCATGGCCCTGGCCAAGAAGAACGGCAAGCTCAAGGGCAAGCAGCCCAAGCTGCCTGAACCCGCCCGGCGCTCCATCCGCCGCCGCTACGCCGAGGGCGAGGTGTCCCTGGCCGACCTGGCCACCGAGTACAGCGTCGGACGCTCCACCATCCACCGCATCATCCACGGCCCAGAAACCTCCAGGTAGAGCGATCACATACCAAGCTGGACGCCACATTCCGCGCAAGATCATTCTCAGCGCCAACGGCTGTTCCTGGGTTCCCCAACCCCGGGCTATCTGGCCGCTCGGCGCCGAGCGCGCGTCTTGTTTGGGCAGGAGAGCGGCGTACTGGTCGCGGGTGCCACAGCAACAACGCCAGCCATGTCTTTATCCCATGGACAGGATCGGACCCATCGGTCGGATGCGGGAGCATGAAGCGATGGGGGCGGGTTCACCGGGTAGTAACCGATCACATATTCCCGGCTGTGGTGAATGTCCAGGTGTAGGGCGTCATGATGTTGCCCGAGCCGTCCTTGGCACCGCTCACCTCGACTCGGTACACGCTTGAGGCAGCGAGTGGCGAGGCCGGGGTGAACGTCCATTCGTCGGTGTCGCCCGCCGTTGTTCCCTGCACGGTCGCGTTCGATGAGTCCTTGAGCGTGATCTGAACGCCGGACGCCGCCTCGCTGAGGCCGATCCTGATGGCGATGTCCACCGGCACATCTGTTTCGTCTTCGGCGGGGTCGCTGCCGTCCACCGTGGGCGGGTCGATGTCAGGGCCGCCCACGGTGAACGACCAGCTGTGCGGGGCGGGCATCACCTGGCCGGCCACGTCCTGGGCATCAAAGGCTGTCACGCTGTAGTGAGTGTAGGCAGCCAGCGGTCTTTCCGGCACGAACTGCGCTATATTCTCATCCGCCTGTCTGGACACCCCGGCAACCGGCTCCCCGCCGGGGCCCTCCAGCGCCATCTCGGCTCCGCTGACTCGCTTGCTGAATAGCACCCAGATCTCGGTGTTGGGCGGTACACCTGTCGCGTCCTTGTCCGGGCCGACGGCGACCACGGTCGGTGGGTCGGTGTCCTCGGCGGGCGGGTCTTCCGGCCCTGGAGGCGTGTCGTCCAGGTCGGTGGTGGAGACGGTGGATGTGGTGTTGGCCGCCTTCAACTGCTGCAGCAGCTGTTCTTCGGTGAGGTCCTGCGGAGGGGGCATCTCCGGATAGCCGCGGGAGCGTTCGGGATCGTTCATGAGCGCTTCCCACTCGTCGGGAGTCTGCGGCTCAGGTTCGCCATCGTAGAAGTAGCGCATCACCTCAATGGGAACGGCCGGAGCGGGCGTGTACGTGACGATGAGGGCAGGCGGGTGTCGGTAGCCTGGGTAGTCGGCGCCGCCGCCGTAGTCGCTGGAGTAGTACTGGCGCCAGTTGATCGTGGCGCTCTCGCTGACGGCTTGCAGCACCACCCCGTGGTTGGGCTCGTCCTTTTCGATCCAGGCGCGGGCAATGGGGTCGATGTCGTGTACGAGCGCCGCGTCGCTGGCGCACCAGGTGCCGGTGGCGTCGATGTTGTAGCCGGCCTTGTTGCCGCTCTCACCCGCCACGCCGGCGAGCGTGGGCTGCTGCGACCAGCTCAAGGTGGAGGTGGTCCAGTCGGACATGACGCGGGCGGCGCCGATGCCCGACCCGCCCATCGGATTGCCGCACAGCTCGCCGCCGGGGCCGCCGGACTTGTAGTTCCACACGTACAGGTCCGCGTCGAGGACGGTGGCGCCCTCGAGTACGGGGTCCTCGGTGTCGAACTTGAGGTAGCCGCGGGCGATGTCGGCGCTGGTGGAGGTGGTGCCGACGCGCAGGTACCCGGCCGCGGAGTTGTTGCCGCCGGTCTCCTTGCTGATCCAGGCGTCGGTGGGTCGTCCGCCGCCGAACCAGTCGTCGGCGGCGGCGATCGTCACCGGGTAGGTCACCGCCGGGTCGGCCAGGAACTTCTCCTCCGGGGTGAACACCAGCTCCGGCGTGCCGCCGGAGGTCTCCACACGGGCCTGGACCGGGGCGGATCTGCCCGCGTCGGGGGCGGTCTCGACCTTGGCGTCCATCGCGGTCAGCACGACCGGCGCCGCCGCGGCCTTGCCCTTGGCGTCCTTGAGCTGCGGCAGCCCGTCGGACGTCTTACCGAACGTGGTGCCTTTGGGCAGGGTGAGCGGCAGCCGTACGGTCACCGATCCGGCCGGCTTGTGCCGGAAGACCACCTGGGAGATGAACCCATCGGCCTGAGCCTGCACCACCAGGTCGGCTCCCGGCGCGACGGCGTCGGAGTAGGTGACCGTGCTGCCGGAGACCTTCGGCTCCGGCAGCGCCCGGGTCACACCCAGCCCGGTCATGCCACGCTCGCCTTCCGCGGACACCAGGTCCTTGGCGTCACGCCCGCCGAAAGTCAGCGGGCTCTTGACCCGCGCGGCCCGCAGCTTGCCGTCGCGGGTGACGATGCGGGTGTCGATGGGCTCCCAGGCGCCGCTGGCCGGGTTCTTCAGCTGCACGGGCCGGGTGTACAGCTCGGCCCGCATGTTCTTGCCGTCGGGGTTGGCCCAGACCTTCATGGTCTCGGTGAACCGCGAGGGCACCTCAACGGGCTGGCCGGACTTGGCGGCCTTGTCCCAGGTGGCTTTGAGGTCAGACTCGGCCGCTGGAGGGACTGTTTCTTGGGGAGTCGCCGTCGGCGCGGGGTTGGGTGGGTCGGCGGCCGCTGGTCCTGTCGTCAGGGTGGCCGGGAGTAGGACCGCCAGCGCGATCGCGAGCAGTCGCGACCGGGGCAATCTACGTAAGACGCTCACCAATCACCTTCAATCAGGCTAAATGCGGGCAAAACAAGATCAGTTTTATCCCGTCCTTAGCTGGAGTCACAACCCCTGGAGGGAACAAGTTTTCGAAAATTCCGCCTACCAGATGATCTTCTTGTTATCGCAGATAGTGAATGGTTATCTGAGATAGAGTCGATCGCGCCACCGGCGACGGCCCGGCCGGCCTCGGACGCTCTCCGGAGCGTCCCCGCGCCGGGCGGGGCGACTCGGGGCGCTTATCTGCGATAGAGGTGCGGGAGGGGTGCGATGGGGACGGTCCGCCGGCTGAGTCCGCGATCGGGCGTGCCGGGGCTCGGCGTCGCGGTCGAGGCGTTCCTGGCCACCATCGGCAACCGCAACACCAAAAGGGCGTACGCGATCGCGCTGCGCACCGACGGAACCGTGTCTCCGCGCACGGTCGCCGCCTTCGGCAAAGTCGAGGAATCCGGAGCTGTCCTCGTGTTCGTTACGGGCC
>NZ_JBFAIM010000147.1:0-5946 GCF_040654715.1 Nonomuraea sp. NPDC050643
GTCCTGGCCGCCGTCGCCGCGCCGGCCTCCTGGTGGGCCCCGTGGCCGTGGGTGCGCGGCTGGGTGTGGCTGACGCCCGCGGTGGCGCTGGTGTCCGGGCTGTGGCTGGCCGTCGAGGGCGCCGCGAACCTGGGGCACGCGCTGGGCGCCCGGCACCTGGTCAGCAGGAAGGGCTCGGTGGTCCGGCACACGATCGCGCTCGACCGCAGGGGCGTCTCAGGCTGGACGATCACGGAGACGCTCTTCCAGCGCCGTTCCGGCCTGCTCACGGTCTCGGCGACCACCGCGGCGGGCAAGGGCCACTACGAGGTGGTGGACGTGGGCCGCGGCGACGGCCTCGATCTGGCGGCGGCGGCCGTACCCGGTCTGCTGGAGCCCTTCCTGGTCCGGAAAGGCGATGAGCCGCGTGATCCCCCACGGTTTGCCCATGCCCCTGTACTGGACAAATCGTGATCACGCGGCTCAGGTGCTGCTTGCTGAGATAAAGGTATTTGTCACGCTTGCAGCCGGGTTGCAGCCGCATTAACCGCCGGCGCGAATCACGAGTCAGGAGGGGCCAGGACCGGCGGCGCGCGGATGGGAGGAACGCCTGTCCGAGCCGGCCTGGCCTCCACTTCCCGAAAGGGTGAATCCTTTCGGCAAGTGGAGGCCTCTTATGGGGGTGAACGGTTCTGCCGGGGAGAAGATGCGGATGAGTGACGCCATGGTGCCGGTGGTGCGGCAGGCACCCTTCGGGGCTTCGCGACGGCAGGGGCACGGACGTGGGTGACCCCGGCTGGGCGAGCGCGCAGCTCATCGAGGCCGCGCAGGCCGGTGATCGCGAGTCGATCACGGCGGTGGTCGGCAGCGCCCATCCTCACGTACGACGCTTCGCGGCTCATCTCTGCGCGTCCCCGCAGGACGCCGAGGACGCCGCGCAGGAAGCGCTGATCATCCTGTATCGGAAGATCGGCTCACTGCGCGCCACCGGAGCCCTGGCATCGTGGATGTTCCGAATCGTCAGGAATGAGTGCCTGCGTCGTGCCCGGCTGCTCTTCGACCGCTGGGACGAGGCCGATGACGGCCTGGCGAGGTCGGCCGAGGACGAGGTCATCCGGCGTCTGGAAGCCGAGCTCGTCGCACAGGCGATCAGGGAGCTACCGGACGTTCAGCGCCGCGTACTGATCATGCGGGACGTCCTGGGCCATCCCGGGCGGAGGGTCGCGGAGACGCTCGGCCTGAGCGACGCCGCGATGAAGTCCCAGCTTCACCGGGCCCGCAGCAGGGTCCGGCTCAGCCTGGACGGCAGGGCCGACGCCCCGGGCGGCCCGCTCGAACGCGGCCGCCACCAGCGCCTGACCTGAGCGGACAGTGTTCCCACAGCCCGAGTTCGAAGGAGAGTTCCGCCATGCTCAAACCCGGATCGCCCGCGCCCGATGTCGTGCTGGAAGACACCGACGGCGGCACCGTACACCTGTCGGATCACCAAGGTCGTCATGCCGTGCTGATCTATTTCATGCGAGCGACCTCGTGCCCGATCTGCAACAGGCACGTCCAGGACCTCATCAGGCGCCGAGACGAGCTCGCGGCCGCAGACGTCCTGGTGTTCGTCGCGGTGCCCGAGGAGCGCCAGGAGGCGGCCGCGTGGAAGACCAGACGCCAGATCCCGTTCCCCGTCCTCACCGGCCGTCACGCCACCCCGCACGAGGTGATCGGCCTGAGCAGAAAGGTCTTCGGCTCGCTGCAGCAGTCGGGCAGCGTCCTCATCGACTCCCAGGGCATCGTTCGCCACGCGCACGGCGCCACCCTGCCAACCAGCGCCTACGACAGGACCGGAATCACCGCCGCCGTCCAGGCCCTCCGCACCCGTGGGTGATCTGTCCGGTCCACCTGAAGATCCGGGCGCCCACCACGCCTAACTGCCCACCGGCTGCTTCTCCAGCGCCTCGAGGTAGGCCTTGGCCAGGGTGAGCGCCCCGTCCATCGCCTCCTTCTCGGCCATGAACTCGACCTTGGGCGAGTTCGTCGCCTCATCCTCGGGCCGCTGGTGGCCGGAGTAGTCGACCCTGACGGCCAGCGAGCCCTTCCGCATGAGCACGGTGCCGCTGGAGGCGGTGACGTCGCCGCTCTTGGACTGCACGAACTGCTGGTACGCCTGGTCGCCCAGCCCCTTCACGTCGGCCACCTCACCCCAGGTGATGCCGCCGAGCTTGGACCCGGCCATGTTCCTGTCACCGCCGCGCTCGCTCACGTAGAACGCCTTCGCCGCGGGCTCGTCCACCTCGCCGGCCCGGTTGGTGAACCGGTGCACGGTGATGAGCGCGCTGCGGATCTTCGTGATGCCCTCGCCGCCGGACAACTTGAGGTTGAGCCAGCGGCACTCCGTCTGGCCGTCGCCGCCGACCGTGGTGCCGCGCGCGCGGGTGGTGGGGTCGGGGACGAGCCGGGTGACCGTCTCGGTCATGGCCCCGCACTCGCCGGGAAAGGCGGCCAGCACGGTCGGCGAGGGCGTCGCGCGGGCGCTGGGCGAGACGGTCGCCGACGGCTCCGGCTTGGCCAGCACGTTGGGATTGCGCGCCTGCCAGTCGGCCGCGCCCTTGGCGAAGTGCGCGATCAGGCCGCTCACCTCGCGGATCGCGTTGGCCTCGGTGATCGCCTGCGTGGTGTCGTTCGACAGGATCTGGGCGTCCTTGCGCTGCTGGCCCGCCTGGAACTTGACCTTGATCGTCATGTCGCCGACGCGGGCGAAGGCCTGGCCGTAGGCGTACCAGAGGAGCTTGCCGTCGCGGCGCCAGGTGTACTGGGCGAACGCGCCGTCGCCGACGCCCTGGACGTCCTTGAGCGGGGAGATGTACTCCTTCTCGTCGGGGTCGAGCGACGGCTTGGCGGTCGCGCTGTACTGGCCGCCGCGGCGCTCGAACTCGTAGGAGTTCTGGGCCATCGCGCGGCCGGTCTTGGCCCCCTCGCCCTTGTGCTGGTCGACCTTGACGTCGATCTCCCTGGTGCGCCAGAACTCACCGAACGAGATGCGCTGGTTCTTCCAGTTGCAGCCGAGGACGACGGCGTACTCGGAGTCACGCGACGAGCCGCCGACGGTGGCCTCCGGCACCAGCCGGTCGGCCTCCTCCTTGGGCAGCATGGCGCACACGTCAGGGGCCTTCGCCACGCCCGCCGGCTGCGCGGTCGCCGTGCCGCTCGAGGTGCCGCTCGCCGTGCCACTCGCGCCCGGCGACGTGCGGGAGCCGCCCGACACCTTGCCATAGACGAGGTACGCGCCCACCCCGCCCGCGGCCACCAGCACGACCAGCGCCGCCGCCAGCGTGGGCAGCAGCCACGAAGGCCGATTCGGCGGCCGGGACGGCATCTGCGGCATCCCCGGCGGCAGCGTGGGCGGCAGGGACGGCGGCAGATTCGGGGGCAGATTCGGGGGCACGTTGGGAGGCAGGTTGCGCGTCTGGTGCTGATGCTGTGGCTGGTGTTGTGGCTGGTGTTGTGGCCAGTGGAGCGGCTGGTGGGGCGGTGGGGTCGGTGGCATGCTCGGCCGCTCGGACTGCCCGCCCGGCACCTGGTAAGGGTTCGTGGGCGGCTCGTACTCGCTACCGGGATTCACGGGGACTCCTGGGGTTGCCCTGACTTGCGGGGAAACATGCTAGTCACACCCCTTGCAAGGTGCTTGCACGCTCATTTGGCCAGTGCCCCAGAGACCAGACGGGCGGCGGCGATGGCCGTCTGCTTGTCCGCCTTGGCGGTGGCGGGCACGTCGGTGCGGTGCCAGATGACTTCGCCCAGCAGATTACTCGTACGGAAAAGCACCGTGCTGGTAGATGTGCCGGTTTTGCTGGAGTTCATCGCCAGCTTGAAGGAGCTCTGCACGATCGCCGACTCCCCCGCCCCCGTGACGTCGGCGACGGGCCCGTACGCCTCGCGCATCGCGGTGCCCTCGGCGGCGGCGCGGGTGTTCTTCTCGCTGGTGAAGCGCCGTTGCGCCACTTCGGCACCGCCGAGGTCGTCGTTGGGACGCTCGGCCCAGGCACGCACGACGAGGCGGCGCAGGGCGCCCGCGTTGAGCCGGACGATCCACTGGCACTCGTCCGCCCGCGTACGGCTGCGCTCGGGCGGGCCCTTCATCAGCCCGGTGGCCTGGGCGTCGCTCAGGAGCGTGCACGGGTCGGGCGCCTTGGCGAACCTGCCCGTCGGCTGGGTGCCGCCGATCGCGGTGGAGGCGTACCAGCCGCCCGCGCCCAACGCCACCACGGCGGCGAGCACGGCGGGCAGCAGCCACCCGCGCCGCCCGGCGGCGGGCCGGTGATGGCGCCGGGGAGCCGTCTCGGGGCCGGTCAGACCGGCCAGGGCCTGGCGGATCTGGGGCGCCGTGGGCCGGGCCGCGGGGTCCTTGCCCAGCATGGCCATCAGCAGGTTGCCCAGCTCGCGCCCCGCCCTCGTGGGGAACGGCGGCTGGTGCAGCAGCACGGCGGCCGCCACCGCGGCGGGCAGTTGCCGCTCGAACGGCCCGCGGCCCTCGACCGCGGTGTACAGGCTGGCGCCGAGCGACCACAGGTCGGAGGACGGGCCGGAGGGCTGCTCGTTGAGCCGCTCGGGGGCCATGTAGCCGGGTGAGCCCGCGCTGCCGTACTTGTCGCCCCGCCCGCCCATCGGGGTGGCGATGCCGAAGTCGGTGAGCATCGCCGAGCCGTCGCCGTCGAGCAGGATGTTGGCCGGTTTGACGTCCTGGTGCAGCATGCCGTGCGCGTGGGCGACGTCCAGGGCCGACAGCACGCGCAGGCCGATCGCGGCCACGAACCCGGCCGGCAGCGGGCCGTCCTCCTTGATGACCTTGTCCAGGGAGCGGCCGGTGACCAGGTCCATGATGATCCACGGCTGGTGGCCCTCGAGGACGACGTCGTGCACGAGCACGATCGCGGGGTCGCGCAGCCGGCCGGCGGACCTGGCCTCGTGGATGGCCCGGTCGACGAACTCCGAGCGCTGGTGGGGGCTGAGGGCTTCCGGCACGCGTACCTGCTTGACCGCGACCTGCCGGTCGAGCACCTCGTCGATGGCCCTCCACACGGTGCCCGCGCCGCCCTGCCCGAGCCGCTCGATCAGCCGGTAGCGGCCGGCCAGCAGGTAGAGGTCATCCGGCATTGCGCAACGCCTGCTCACTCGCCTGCGCGGCCTTCAGCGCCGACTGCTTGACGTCCTCGTCGGTCGGCTTGTTGGCGAGCGTGGAGTATTCGACGCTCACCACCAGGTTGGCCAGCCGGTAGTAGACGTGGGCCGAGTGGATCCGGCCCGTGGGGCCCTTCAGCTCGAAGCCGAACGCCTCCTCGCCGAGGCCGGCGATCTGGCGTATCGGGGTGCGTTCGGCCTTCCTGGAGTCCTTCACGCCGATCTCGGGCCACGTCCAGTCGATGTCATCGTATTTGGTCCAGTAACGCTTCTGGTTCTGGAAGAGCGTGCGGGCCGTGACCGGGGTCATCGACCACGGGTCGACGGTGTCGGAGTCCTTCTGCACCTGCAGGCCCACACCGGTGTTGGTGATCGGCCAGCCGCACTTGGGGCCCACGTCGTCGGAGCCCGGCTGCCCCTTGGGCGGGCTCTGCGTACGCAGCAGCCGGCCCACCTCGGCCGAGCCGATCAGCGTGCACACGTCCAAGGGCACGGTGAACGCCTCAGGGGTTCCGCCGCCCTGCTCGCGCAGGATGAGGAAACCGCCCACGCCCGCCACGAGGGCGAGCACCGCTCCGGCGGCGATCCAGGCGACCACCCGGCCGCGCCGCCTGACCCGGCCGGGCGCGGTGACGTCGTGGCTGACGGGCACCGGCGGCGGGGGCCCGCCCGCGGCGACCTGCCTGAGCGCCTGGACGATCATACGCGCGTCGTAGCGGAACCCGCCGATCGCCCGCAGGATCTCGGCGCCGATGCCCTGCCCGGTGGCCAGCCATTCGGCGATCAGCGCGCCGATGATCG
>NZ_JBFAIM010000148.1:0-5181 GCF_040654715.1 Nonomuraea sp. NPDC050643
GTTGGCCAGCACCCGGAGCTCGACGCCGAGCGCGATGGCGGCCGGCTGCGACATCCTGGCCAGTTGACCAGCGCCGATGATGCCGACGACCGGCCGCCCTCATGCCACTCCCGCGGCCCACCGGCGTCCGGCCCGTGCCAGCCCTGCTGAGGCGGGCCGTACTCCGGGCCGTATTCCGGGCCGTATTCCGGGGCGGGGCCGTGCCAGCCCTGAGGAGCGCCCGGATGCGGCCCGGGCGCCTGGGGACCGGGCGGCGGCGGTACGGGCCCAGCGTGCGCCTGAGGCCCCGTGACCGGCCGGCCTGGCGCGTGCGGGACACCATCCGGACCGGGCCCCACCGGACCGGGCCCCACCGGATGCACCCCCGGCAGAGCCACACCCGGCTGAACAGGACCAGGCTGTCCGGGACCGGGCTGAACCAGTCCAGGCTGAACGGGACCATGCTGCGCAGGGCCGGCCTGAGCGGGGCCCGGCTGAGAAGCGCCAGGCCGTCCAGGAGCCGGCGAAGAAGCGCCCGGCTGAACGGGAGCAGGCAGCGGAGCGCCCGGCTGGGCGGCGGCCGCCTGGGCCGCCGCGTGGGCGCCCTCCAGGACGGGTCCCGCCTCCGGCCCGGCCACGATCAGTCCCGCCAGACCGGCCGAGCCCGCCAGGCGGCCGAGGTCGGCGTTGAGGGCGGGCCCCTCCTCGCCCAGCTCCCGCAGCGCCGCGATGACGGCGAACCGCCGCCGCCCCTTCCCCAGCACCGCGAACGCCTCGAAGGCCGCCCGCATCGAGTCCGGGTTGGCGTTGTACGCGTCGTTGACGACCGTCACCCCGTCGGCCCGGTCCGTGACCTCCATGCGCCACCGGCTGCGCGGCGTGGCCTCCGACAGCTCCGCGGCGATCGTGGCCACCGGAAGCCCCAGCTCGTAGCCGGCGGCGGCCGCGGCCAGCGCGTTCTCGACCGCGTGCTCCCCGTACAACTGCAGCGACACGTGCGCCACCCCCGACGGGGTGCGCAGCGTGAAGGAGGCGCGCCCCCGGGCGTCCATCACGACGCCCTCGGCCCGGATCGCCGCCGACTCGCCCCGCCCGAAGTACGTCACGCGCGCTTCCGTGCGCGAGGCCATCCCCCGCACCAGCGGGTCGTCGGCGTTGAGGACGGCCACGCCGGTGCGCGGCAGCGACTCCACCAGCTCGCCCTTGGCCTTGGCGATGGCCTCCTTGCCGCCGAACACGCCGAGGTGCGCGGTGCCGACGTTGAGGACCACGCCGATCTGCGGCGGCGCGATGCGGGCCAGGTCCTTGATGTGGCCGAGGTTGCGCGCGGCCAACTCCAGCACCATGTAGCGGGTGTCGAGGTCGGCCCGCAGCACGGTCAGCGGGTGGCCCAGCTCGTTGTTGAAGCTGCCGACGGGGGCGATGGTGGAGCCGATCCGCCCGGTCAGCCGGGCCAGCAGGTCCTTCGTGCTGGTCTTGCCGGCCGAGCCGGTCACGCCGATGACGGTGACCTTGGACAGCGACCGGGTCTGTGCGGCGGCCAGCTCGGCGAGCGCGGCGGCGGCGTCGGGCACGATGATCGCGGGCGCTTCGACGGGCCTGGTGGCCAGTACGGCGACGGCTCCGGCCCGGATGGCCTGCGCGGCGTAGTCGTGACCGTCGACCCGCGCGCCCTTGAAGGCGACGAAGAGGGATCCCGGTTCAACGGCCCGCGAGTCGATCACGACGGGCCCGCGCACCACCGCGCGGGGATCGGCCATGCCCGACAGGGCTCCCGAGGTTATCTCGGCGATCCTGGCCAGAGGCAACGGGATCATTAGTGCTTCCTGCTTTCCTTGCGTGCGTCGATCGCTTCGGCGACCACTTCGCGGTCGTCGAAGGGGATCACCTCGCCTGAAACGTACTGGCCCTGCTCGTGACCCTTGCCTGCCACGACGATCACGTCGCCGCGCCCGGCCCGGGCGATCGCCAGGCCGATGGCGGCCGCGCGGTCGGGCTCAATGATCACATGAGCGCGGTCCTGCTGCGGAACGCGGAGCGCTCCCTCCATCATCGTCGCGAGGATGGCGAGCGGATCCTCCGAGCGCGGATTGTCGCTCGTGAAAATGGCCACATCCGCCAGCTCGGCCGAGATTTCTCCCATGATGGGCCGCTTGCCTTTGTCGCGGTCGCCGCCGCAGCCCAGCACGATCGTCAGCGTGCCCGCCGTGACCGAGCGCAACGACCGGAGCACCGACTCCACGGCGCCCGGCTTGTGCGAGTAGTCCACGACCGCCTGGAACTCGTCGCCGGCCTCCGTGACCCGCTGCATCCGCCCGGGCACTCCGGTCAGCGTACCCACCCCGTGGACCGCGGTCTGCAGCGGCACCCCCGCCTCGACCAGGGTCACGATGGCCCCGAGCGCGTTGGCGACGTTGAACGGCCCCGGCAGCGCGACCTGCGCGTCGGCCTCGACCCCGCCGGGCCCGACCACCCTGAACGCGCTCCCGTCCGCCCCGAGCCGGGCGTCGAGCGCCCGCCACTCGGCCTCCGGGTCGCCCAGCGCCGAGAACGTCGTCATCGGCACCTTCGCCAGATGGAGCAGCTCCCGCCCGTGGCGGTCGTCGAAGTTGGTCACGCCCGCGCGGCTCAGCTCCGGCTGGAACAGCTTGACCTTGGTCGCGAAGTAGTCCTCGAAGTCCTTGTGGAAGTCGAGGTGGTCCTGCGACAGGTTCGTGAACAGGGCGACGTCGTAGAAGATCCCGTCGACCCTGCCGAGCGCGAGCGCGTGGCTGGAGACCTCCATGGCCGCGGCGCTGACGCCCTCCTCGCGCATCAGGGCGAACAGGCCGTGCAGGACGGACGCCTCGGGCGTGGTGAGCGTGGGCTCGAAGCGCAGGTCACCCGCGCGGATCTCGACGCCGCCCACCAGCCCGGCCCGGTGCCCGGCGGCCCGCAGGCCCGCCTCGAGCATGAACGTGGTGGTGGACTTGCCGCTGGTGCCGGTGACTCCGAGGAACTGGATGTCGTGGGCGGGCTGCCCGTACACCCAGGAGGAGATCTGCCCGAGCAGGGCACGCGGGTCGGGGACGATCAGCACGGGCAGCCCGGTGGCCACGGCCGCGTCGCGGCCGGCGCGGTCGGTGAGCACGGCGACCGCCCCGCTCGCCATCGCGTCGGCGGCGAAGGTGGCGCCGTGGATCCGGTTGCCGGGCAGGGCGACGTACAGATCGCCGCGTCTGACGCCGCGGGAGTCGATCGTGACGCCGGTCAGGGCGGCATGGGGCGACCGCGACGTGCCGGAATCGGCGTCGAGCATGGTCGCGAGCCCGGTCAGCGGGCGAGGCGGGCTGGTCGTGGGACGCATAGACGACGGGGGACGCACGGCGAGAGCGTACCTTCCCTGGTCACTGTCCCGCGCGCATCCGCACCTGCGGCGCGGCGGAGCCTGTGGGAGGAATCTTCCTGCTCTTGATGGCGAACGTCATCACATCCTTGAAAACGGGGGCCGCCAACTGCCCGCCGAAATGGCCGTTCTTCGGGTTCTGCAGCACCGAGAGCACCACCAGCCGGGGATCGTCCGCCGGGGCGAACCCGACGAACGAGGCAGTGTAGCCCTCGTAGCGGCCGAGTTCGGCATCGTAGCGGTTGGCCGTGCCCGTCTTGCCGGCCACCCGGTATCCGGGGATGGCGGCGAGCTGGCCGGTCCCCTCCGCTCCCACCGCGCTCTCCAGCATCGTCGAGATCTCCTTGGCCGTCGTCTCACTCACCACCTTGGTCTGCTTACCTGCGGGAGCGGGAACGAACCTGCCGGACGCGTCCGTCGTGCCGGCGACGATCTGCGGCTCGATCTTGACGCCGCCGTTGGCGATGGTCTGGTAGACGCTGGCCATCTGCAACCCGGTCACCGACACGCCCTGCCCGTAGGCGACCGTGCAGTTCTGGCTGCCCGACCACTGCTTGTAGCCGGGCAGCAGGCCCGCCTCCGCGCCCGGCACGCCGCCGCCGGGCACGCTGCCGAAGCCGAACGCCTGCAGCATCCGGTGCAGGCGCTCGCTGCCCACCTCGCGCGCCGCCATGACCGTGGCCACGTTACTGGACTGCGCCATGGCCTGCCGGAACGTCATCGACTCCGTCTTGTGCGGGTGGGCGTCGCGCAGCACCTGGTCGGCGCACTTGATCCGGTCGGGCACCTGGTAGACCGTGTCGGGCGTCACCGTCCTGGCCTCGAGCGCCGCGGCGGCGGTGATCACCTTGTTGGTGCTGCCCGGCTCGAACACGTCGGCCGCGGCCTTGTTCACGTAGCTCGACTCGGGGGCCTTGCGCCAGTTGTTCAGGTCGAGCTCGGGCGTGTTGGCCATGGCGATGATCTGCGCCGTCCGCACGTCCATGACGATCACGGTGCCGCTGTCGGCGCCGGATTTGTCCACCTGCTCGGCGATCGACTTCTGCGCGGCCCACTGGATGTCGCGGTCGATGGTCAGCCGGATGTCCTGGCCGTTGACGGGGGCCGTGCGCTGGCTGCTGGTCATCGGGATCTGCTGGCCGTCGCGGCCCGTCTCGACGCGCTGCTTGCCGTCGCGGCCGGCCAGCAGCGTGTCCTTGCTCTGCTCCATGCCGCCGAGGCCGTTGCCCTCGTCGCCGACGAACCCGATCAGGCTGCCGGCCAGGTCGCCCGCCGGGTAGAGCCTGCGGTAGGTCTTCTTCGTCGACAGCGCCGGCACCCGCGCCTGCAGCAGCCGGGTCGCCACCACAGGGTCGACGTCCCTGGCCAGGAGCTGGTAGCGAGTGTTGTCCTTGGCCAGCTTGGCGGCGATCTCCTGCTCCGTCTTGCCGAGCTGCTGGGCCAGGATGGCGGCCGCCTTCGAGCGTACGGAGGCGGGGACCTTGGTGGGGTCGATCGACACCTCGCGGGCCTCGACGGTGACGGCCAGCTCGTGGCCGTTGACGTCGGTGATCGAGCCTCGTTTGGCCGGGATGTCCTGGATGTGGGTGCGCTGGTCGGCGGCGGCGGCCTCGTACACCTTGGAGTCGAGGCCCTGCATCTGGATCAGCCGGCCGGCGAAGATCGACAGGATGAACGTCATGCCGATCAGGCCGATGTTGATCCGCCTGCGCGGGCTGCCCAGCCGCAGCACGAGCGGCGGCCTGGGCGGGCGTGGCGGGGCCGGGGGCCGGCGCGGCCCCCGGGGCGGCGGCACGTCGGCGCCGCGGCGCGATGGC
>NZ_JBFAIM010000149.1:0-5172 GCF_040654715.1 Nonomuraea sp. NPDC050643
TAGAGACACCTGACCACCTTGGGGGAATGACCGACTTCGCCGACCCCAGAAGCCTCACAGTTACTGATCAGTCGCCCTTCGCGACATGCCGGATGATTTCAAGATTCCCGACAGAGTCAAGCTAAGGTCCGGGACGACCAAATGGATCGCCAGCCATCCCCACCACCCCACCGAAGCGAGCACCGACAACCTCACCCAGGTCAAGAGCCGCAGTCCGATCCTGGGCCGGCTCAGCACCCACGTCACAGCCTTCGCCGAGATGCTCACCGGCCGCCGCGGCGACCGACTGGACGCCTGGCTCGCTGACGCCGACAACGACGACCTGCGACGGCTGCAATCCTTCGTTCACGGCATCCGCCGCGACTACGCTGCCGTCCTGGCCGGACTTACTCTGTCTCACAACAGCGGCCCCATCGAAGGCAATAAACTATTCTCCGCAACGAGTTGTCGCTCTATGTAGCGACTGGTTTTGTCCGGGCATGCCGATCCGATAATCAAAATGTGTAAAGCCCCTGATAGAAGTGGTCTGACTAGAGATCAACTTCATAACCAGAGGCTTCACCTGCTCACCAAAGCGTCACATGCTCGGCGATCATCGATGGACGCTGGGAGACCGTGCTGTTCCTGTCCACCCTGCTGCACGCCGAACGCCGCCGCAGAGGCATCCGGCACGGCCGCCGGGCACTCGGCTGCTTTGCCCAGGCCGTTCTCATCTTGCGCTGGTTCGCGACGGAACCCGCATTCGGCAACTGCCCGCCGATCACCATATCGGCGGCGCAATCGCCTATCGCTACGTGCACGAGGGCATCGAGGCCCTGGCCGCGCACGCCCCAGATCTGCACCAAGCCCTGAACGCCGCCCAGCAGGCGGGCCTGACTCACGTCAACCTCGACGGCATCGTCATCGCCACCGACCGTGTCGCCACCCCCGGCCCCAACGGCGCCGACCTGTGGTGGTCCGGAAAGCACAAGCACCACGGCGGCAACATCCAGGTCATCTCCGCCGCCAACGGCTGGCCACTATGCGGTTCCGACATACGACCTGGCCGCGAACACGACATCAGGTGCGCTTGCCTCCACGGCACCCTGACCGCCATGTGGCGTCCATGGTCAGCGCTGATAATGGATTCAGACCGCATTGGGTGCGCGTGTCGTGGGGAGGTGCGCCCGGAGGGGTGATTATGGTGGCGACAGCCAGTCAAACTGGACCCGCAAACGGTGTGGGACGATCATATTGATCTTTAGGGCGATGGCGGGAGTAGCAGGTGACAGCCGGAATGATTGCTTAAGCTGAGCGGCGTCTCATGGCGATGTTGCATTTTTACCGCGCCATGGTCCGCACTTACCAAACTTTGCCCGTATTCGGCATGCTGAAAGATCACATTCTCATCACGTGGCCTGGTCGCCAGCATCGCTGCACGACTCCTGGATCGGCAACAGCTCTAGGAAAACGACGCGGGTTGCTCCAGCAGATCGATCAACGATATTGCACGACCACTTCCATTGTTGGCAGGTCCGACCGATCATAAACCCATACGTCGATGATTCTCCCGCCTGTTTCCTTGCTAACGCCTGCAGTGCATTGAGAGCAACTGTCGGTTGGAGCGTCCAGTGCCTCCCAATTGTGACGACGAAATGGCTCGAGCAGCTTATAACCAGTTATGCTGCGATCTGTTTCAAAAATGAGATATGAGCCTTCGCCTCCCGAATCGCATCCATGGTTCTCGGATACGGTTTCCGCCACTTTGGGTGGCAGTAGCTTCGTTGTTTCCTTCTTGAGCTCGACTGCCTCCTTTACTGCCACTTCAATGCATTGAGCTTCATCTGAACTCCCTGTTCCGCAACCGGATAGCGCAACTGCTAAGGCTGTCAGGGTGGCGTGGAGCATGCGGATGGCCCCACGCTTCCTATGAGGGATCGCAAGACCTACCAAAGCTTCCCCTTTGAGAAATAGAATTGGCCGATCCGAAATAGCTCAGGAAGTTCACGGTCGATGAACCGGTGCTGAAGGAGGCGGCCGTGTCCGTGCTACCGGCCAGGGCGCCTTGCTGCCCGAGAGTTACCGACTGATACGTGGCTTTCCCGGCTCCCGTCCCCTGATCCTCGGCGGTGGCGCCAGAGCTTTCTCCGAGTCGCCAATAGCCGAACGGGTCGGAGTCGAGCACACCGCTGCGATACAGCGACCCAGATCCATAGTCGTAACGGGTGCAATTGGGTGCCGTCACTGGAGCGCACACCTGGGTCAGCCGATCCCCGTCATAGCCATAAGTCCATGTCAAGGATTTTCCGTCCACCGGATCGCTGGCTACTGACGTCACGTGGGAGCCGGTCCAGGTGAAGGACAGCGCCCGCCCGCCCAAGGCGGTCACTTTGGAGAGCTTTCCATCAGTGCCGTAGACGAGTTCCTGGATACTAGCCCGATTGTCGGTTATTTTGACCAGGCGGTTATTTGCGCCGAACAGGTAGCTAATGCCGCTCTTGTCTTTGAGTCGCCATTCGTCGCGCTGAAGGGTAAGCGTGGCTGACATGCCGGGCGGCGGCTGAAATATCTCATCCTCATCCTCAAGAAAGCGCACCCGGCGTCCATCTGGATATGTCACCAGTGCCGACATTCGACCGTTACGTGTTTCCACTTCGATGCGCATGTCCCACCGCGTCGACCAGCCTGCGCCGAACAAGGCGTCGGTACGCTGATCCAGACTGTTGTACGTACGCACTACCGATAGTGGCGCCCCCGCCGACGCCACCGCCAGATCGGTAGATGTGGTGGTGAAATTTCCGTTCTGCTGGTTGAACGCCTGCCCATCATTGCTCATACCAGCGAGCTGCGAGGTCACCGCCGGCTGCCGCACCCCGGTCGTGAACGTCATCACCGAGGATGTCGTGGTCGAGGAATCAGAAGAATCCTTGGCCGTGACCGTCCACCAGTACTGCTTGCCCCATTCCAGCTTGCTGGCCGGAACCTCCCACCTATTGGCGTTGTTCGCCACGTAACCCGAACTCATACACCCGGCACCGGACATCGACTCGACATCGCACAGCGTGAACGAATAGGACAGCGCAAAGCTGCCGTTGCCGCTCTGCCCCCATGCCTGCAACGTCGGAGTCAGCGAGTCGACCAAGAAGCCCTGCTTCGGATACAGGTCCAGGAGCGTGGGCACGGCCATCGTGGCCCGATCCGCCGCCTCAGCGCGCAACGCCCCGGCTGGTAAAGAGCGCGCTCCCGGTTTTTTGGCCACCGCTGTATCAATAGTCCGATCTTCCAGCGGTACAGCCCCCTTGGGGAGGCGAACTTCGGACCGCCACCCGTCCGATGGTTTCGCGGCCGCAGGGATCTGCGTGGCAGGCAGTAGCGACGACAAGCCCGCTGGCGATCCCGTCATCTGCTGCGGAATCACCAGCGAAGAAATGTCGCCTTCAGCGGCGGACGCAACTACGCCAGAGAGTGCCGAAACAGGCTGAGCAGGCAGAATGAGCAGGCCAGGGGCAAGACCGGTCAAGGCGATGACCGTGCCGACAGAATGACGCCACGACAAGTTCCGGCGCATGCGCCATCACACTCCGAACCACAACGAAGAGCGCCGTCAAGGCGCTGACCGTCGCTCTCCGCCGCGACGACGTGTACGTCTACCGCGCAGCTCGGAGCCCATCAACATCCGATGATCAACGTAAGTAGATCTGGGCTGTCCGGCAAGACGCACTATCATCACAAAACGGAAAACAGCCCTATGTGGTGCGTTACACTCCGTTATCGGACAGACAGTATGATGTCCGACGCCCGCTGGCCAAGTGTCAACAATCGAGCGCCGGGCTGTCGCCACGAACATGTCCCTGCGGCCAGATGGACATACCCGGGCGACTGATGGCCCACGCGTGTACGTGGCTTCGCTGGTGATCGACTGGAGGTCGAACTCACGAGGAGAGTCCTGTCCCACCGTGCGGTGCTTTTGGCGGGCTTCGGCGCGTAGTGGAGAACCTTCGTGGCGACGGAGCAAGTCCCTGGCCGGTTGGGTGACTGGCGTGGCCGTCGGCCCAGGTTGGAGTGAGTGCGTGTCCGTCCAGCCTGCTCTTCGGCAACGAACTCGTTGGCCCCTGGAGGACGGAGCACTCCAGGAGACGCTGTCGAGCCGCTAAGGGCGTGTGGCTCGCTTTCGCGATGGCCTTGCTAGCAGGAACGCCGGAACCCTTTGGTCTGGGTTCCGGCGCCTGTTGGGTCCGCTGCCTGGTCTGGGAGTGCGGTGGCTCTGTTAGCGGCTCCTCAGCCTGACCGTGTGGCCGAGCAAGGCATGCAGGCTCGCCAGTACCGCGATGTCCTTGATCTGAGGAGCGAAGGACGGTGGCATGGTGCGGTTGACGCGGGGATGTCTGCGGGCGGTGCCGACACGCTCCGGTCCGCCCCGGAAGAGGCGGCTGGTGTCGTCATCGCCGGCCTGAAGCGTGATGACCAGGCGTTGCCAGGTGCCGGTGGCGGCCCAGTGGCGGTGGCGTCTGTAGATCGCGACCCAGCAGCCGAACCTTTCGGGCAACTCGCGCCAGCGCGCGCCGGTTCTGGCCTGGTAGAGCATTCCGTTGATCAGCGTTCGGTCGTCCGTGTGGCGACCGGGACGCCTGCCGGCCGAGGGGAGCAGCGGTGCCACTCTTTCCCACTCGGCGTTCGTCAGATCAGCACGATGCATGCGCTCATCGTGACAAGGTAAGCACTGTCTGTCAGTGGATCAAATAAAGATCTTCTTGAAGTTGCGGCAAAGGCTTTGACGAGGTTGTTCGGCCTGGTTCGCGCGTGGGCGAGCGTTCTCGGGGACGTGCTGATATGCAACAAGGGTCGAGGTGGTTCCGTGGATGCCATGTGTCCTGGAAGGCCCGACTTTGAGGTGAGTGCCTTCAAGTGAACGTCCGAGTGTCGGCGACGCCCATTCGGTGGGCATTCGCCAGTCCACCGTGTAGCCAGGCAAACGGGCGGGGGTGTTCGGGGGTCGCAGGAGGCGGAGTCCCCTGGGAGGCGCTGCCTGAGCCTGTAATGGGGCGTAGCGCCCCCAGTGCGAAGGCCTTGCACTTGGACCCTGGAAAGCAGGAGGCGGGGCCCTCGTACGCGGTGGCGGCGGGGTCGTGCAGCGTCATGTACGCGACGTCGGTGGCCAGGAGCTGCCTGGCCCGATGCACGATGGCCTCCAGC
>NZ_JBFAIM010000150.1:0-4876 GCF_040654715.1 Nonomuraea sp. NPDC050643
TCCCGAGGATCGATCGGCGCCACCGCGTCCACCGCCAGCGAAATCCGATCCCCGTCGTCATCCACCGACACCAGCAACGGATAGTTGGTGCGCTCGCGCAGGTACACGAGGTTGATCCCGTCGAGCGCCTCGTTGCGGCCGTCGTCCGGTTCCTGGGGCTGGGGCTGTCCGGTGTTGTGGCGGTAGTTGAACAGCGCGGTGAACAGCGGCATGTCACCCGACACACCGCTCGCCCGCTGCGCCAGCGTCAACGGCGCGTGCTCATGCTCCAGCAGCTCCGCCAGTTGGCTCCGCATCGCCGAGACCGCACCCAGCACGCCCAGTTCGTGGGTGCGCACGCGTACCGGCAGCGTGTTCATGTACGGCCCAGGGACCTGGTCGGAGCCGGTGCCCGCGTTCATGCGGCCGAACAGGACCGTGCCGAACACCACGTCGTCACGACCCGACACCGCCGCCAGCGCCCGCGCCCACGCCACATGCAGCAACGTCGCCGGACTCGCCCCCACCCGGCGCGCGACCTCCAGCAGCCGGGTGTGCAGTTCCGCCGAGAACGGGACCACTTGGCGGACCGCGCCCGCGCCGTCGCCACGTACGTCCACCATCCCGTACGGCGCGGTCGGCTCGGTCACGTCGCCGAGCAGCTCGGTGAAGTAGCGCTCGTGCTCGGCGCGCTCGACGGCGCCACGGGCCTGGGCCACGAAGTTGCGGAACGGCAGCGGCTTGGCGAGCGTGCCGTCGCGCCCGGAGAGGATCGCCCGCACCTCTCGCAGGACGATCTCGAGCGCGGTGTGGTCGCGGACGATGTGGTGGTTCCGCACCAGCCCGAGCCAGCGGCCGGTGCCGGGGACCGGGGTGATGTGCACGCTCATCAGGGGTGCGCGGCCCAGGTCCATCGCCTGGCCGACGTCCGCGACCAGGCGTTCCACCAGGTCGCCGTCCTGCGGGTGCAGCGTCACCTCGTGTACGGGCAGGGTCGTGCGACGCCAGACGACCTGGACGGGCTCGCGCAGTCCTTCCCAGACGATCGAGGTGCGGTAGATGTCGTGGCGATCGACGACCTGCTGCAGCGCGTCGAGGAAGGCGTCGAGCCGCCCGCGCGACTTGAACTCCAGCACCGTCGGCATCACATAGGCGTCCTGACCGCCCTCCGCCAGCAGATGGTGGAAGAGCAGACCTTCCTGAAGCGGGGCAAGCGGGTAGATGTCGGCGATGTTGGCCACGCCACCCTCCACCGTGGCCGCGATCCGGTCGATCTCGCCGGTGGTCAGCTCCACCAGGGGCAGCATCTCCGGCGTGATCGCCCGAGCGTCGGCCGGGATCGCGTTGGCGGGCACCGCCACCTGCTTCTCCCCCACCGACGCGGCCAGCCCGGCCGGGGTGGGCGCCTGGAAGAACGAGCGCACCGACACCGACACACCCCGTGCCTGCAGCAACGCGACCAGCCGAATCGCCAGCAACGACTGCCCGCCGAGCGCGAAGAAGTCATCCTCCACCCCGACGCTCTCCACCCCCAGCACCTTGGCGAACGCCGCGCACACCACCTCCTCCCGAGCGTTGACCGGCCCCCGCCCGACCCCACCCACCGTTTCGGGCACGGGCAACGCCCGCCGATCCACCTTGCCGTTCGCCGTCAACGGCAGCCCCTCCAACGCCACCACCGCCGAGGGCACCATGAACTCCGGCAGACGCTCTCCCACGAACGCCCGGACGGACTCCGCCAGGCCCGCCGTGTTCCCGGCCGGCACCACGTAGGCGACCAGCCGGACATCGCCCGGCCGGTCCTCGCGGGCGATCACCGCGACCTGCGCCACCTGCGGGTGCGCGGCCACCACCGCCCGCACCTCGCCCGGCTCCACCCGGAACCCGCGCACCTTCACCTGGTCGTCCACCCGCCCCAGGAAGACGAGCTGACCGTCGGATGACCAGCGCACCCGGTCCCCGCTGCGATACATCCGCACACCAGGCTCGAACGGACACGCCACGAACCGCTCACCCGTCAACCCGGGACGACCGGCGTACCCCCGCGCCACCCCATCGCCGGCGACGTACAGCTCACCCGCCACCCCCACCGGCACCGGCGAAAGACGCTCATCCAGCACGTACGCCCGCATATTGGCCACCGGCCGGCCCACCACCGGACTTGCACCCTCCACCCGCGCCACCGCCGACAGCACCGTGCACTCACTCGGACCGTAGAGGTTGAATCCCTCCACCCCGCTGGCCACCAACCGCTCCCACAGCGCTTCCGGCACCGCCTCGCCGCCCACACCGAGCCGCTTCAGCCCGGCCCGCTCCAACAGCCCCGCCTCCACCAGCACCTGCGCGTACGACGGCGTCACCTCCGCAAAGTCGATCCCGCCCTCAGCCAGCCACGCCACCAACCGCCCCGCGTCCAACCACGTCTCCCCATCCACCACATGCAACTCACGACCCGTGAACAACGCCGCCAACTGATTCCACGACGCATCGAACGACACCGACGTCGTCAACGCCACCCGCTCCACCCCCACCAGCACACTCCCACCCAGCCACCCACACAGACCCACCACACCCCGATGCGGCACCACCACACCCTTCGGCCGACCCGTCGACCCCGACGTGTACACCACATACGCCGCGCCGCCGCCCTTCACCACGCCCAGCGCCCCAGCGGGCAGGCTCGCCAGCTCCGCCTCCACCGCCGGGTCGTCCAGCACCACGACCGGCACGCCCGACACCACCCCGGCCGTCTGCGCCGAGGCCAGCACCACCACCGGCGCGGCATCGGCGACCATCCACCCCAGCCGCTCCCCCGGATACGCCGGATCCAGCGCCACATACGCGCCACCCGCCTTGAGCACCGCCACCAGCGCCACGATCAGATCGGCGCCGCGCTCCAGACACACCCCCACCACCGACTCCGCACCCACACCACGCGCCACCAGCAGTCGTGCCAGCCGATCGGCCCGCTCGTCCACCTGCGCATACGACAGACTCACGCCCCCGGCCACCACCGCCACCGCACCCGGCGACCGCGCCACCTGCGCCTCGAACAACTCCACCAACGACCCGGCCCCCACCTCGACCGCCGTGTCATTCCACTCCACCAGCACCCGACGCCGCTCGACCCCGTCCAGCACCCCGACCTGACTCAACCGCGTCGACGGCTCAGCGGTCACCGCATCCAGCACCCGCACCAACCGCGAAACCAGGACCTCCACCGACCCCTGATCGAACACATCCGCCGCCGCCACCACCGACCCGCGCAACCCCGCAGCAGCACCCCCCGGGCCGAACAGCTCGCCCACCGTGAAGTCCAGGTCGAACTTCGCCGCCGACATCCCCGCCGTGATCTCTGCCGACACCGCAGCGGACGGCCCGCCGACCCGCGCGCCGGGCAGGTCCAGCACCGCCTCGACGTTGTTCTGGACCTTGAACATCACCTGGAACAACGGATGCCGCGCCATCGACCGCGACGGCGCCAGCTCCTCCACCAACCGCTCGAACGGCAGCTCCTGGTGCGCGAACGCGGTCCACCCGGCCTGTCGCGCGCGCGAGAGCACGTCGGTGAACGTCGGATCGCCGGACAGGTCGGTACGCAGCACCACGTTGTTGACGAAGAACCCGACCAGGTCATCCAGCGCGACGTCGGTACGGCCGGCCACGGTCGTACCGATCGGGACGTCGGTCCCCGCACCCAGCCGCGACAGCAGCACGGCCAGCGCCGCCTGCAGGACCATGAACGTGGTCGCACCCTCGGCCCGCGCCAGCTTCACGACCCGCGCGTGCACCTCGGCCGAGACCTCGATCGGCACCGTGTGCCCCCGGTGCGAGGCCACCGCCGGACGCGGCCGGTCGAAGGGCAGCTCCAACTCCTCCGGAAGGCCGGCCAGGGCCTCTCGCCAGTAGGCCATCTGGGTGAAGAGCAGGCTGCCCGGATCGTCCTCGTCGCCGAGGAGTTCGCGCTGCCACAGGGTGTAGTCGGCGTACTGGACCGGCAACGGCTCCCACAGCGGGGCCGACCCTCCGCGCCGAGCCGCATAGGCCACCGAGACGTCACGCGCCAGCGGCCCCATGGACCAGCCGTCGCTGGCGATGTGGTGGACGACGACGACCAGCACCCGCTCATCCGGCCCGGCCTCGAACAACCAGGCCCGGATCGGCACCTGTGACGCCAGATCGAAGGCATGCCCCGCCGCCTCGGCCACCGCCGTCGGCAGGTCTGCGGGGGCGACCTCGGCGACCGCCAGCTCCCACGTCAGCTCATCGAACGGGACCACGTGCTGATGCGGCTCGCCCTCCACGTCGGGGAAGATCGTCCGCAGCACCTCGTGCCGCTCGATCACATCCCGCAGAGCCAGGCCGAGGGCGTCGCGATCCACTTCGTCCGACAGTCTCAGCACGACCGGCATGTTGTAGGTCGCGCTCGGCCCTTCCGACTGAGCGATGAACCACAACCGGCGCTGCGCGAACGACAACGGAATCATCAGGACTCCTTCTGAGTACGCATGGGCCGCAACGCCGGCCTCGCTGATTTGAGATCACCAAGCTGTCGTGCAAGTCCTGCGGCCGTGGGGGCCTCTATCAGGACCTTCAACGGCACTTCCACGCCCAGCGCCGCCCTGATCTGGCTGACCAGCCGCACCGCCAGCAGCGAATGCCCGCCCAGGGCGAAGAAGTCGTCATCCACCCCGACGCTGTCCAGACGGAGGACCTGTGCGAATGCCGCGCACAAGACCTCTTCTTCGCGGGTGGCGGGTTCTCGGCCGGCCTTGATGGTGTGCTGAGGGGCGGGCAGGGCTTTGCGGTCGAGTTTGCCGTTCACCGTCACCGGCAACGCATCCAGCACCACCACCGCCGACGGCACCATGTACTCCGGCAACCGCTCCGCCGCGAA
>NZ_JBFAIM010000151.1:0-4199 GCF_040654715.1 Nonomuraea sp. NPDC050643
GGGGTGGGCGAGTCGATGATCCTCGACGACAACGCCTTCCTGCTGCAGGGCCTGCCCGCCACCGTCGCCACACCGCTCGGCGAGGAGGACCTGGCCGGGAACGTGGCGCTCGGCCTGCCCAAGGGCGTCGGCCGGGCGAGCGGCGCGCGCGTCGTACGGCACTGGCTCGGCGCTCAGGCGGCCGCCGCCCGCAGCGGCACCGCGTTGACCTCGTCGGCCAGCGCCTGGAGGCGCGGGCGCAGCTCGTCGGCCAGCGGCGCGATCTCGGTGTCCAGCACGAACAGGCCCCGGGTGACGTGCCGGGCCCCCAGCACGCTGAGCACGGGCCGCAGCGCGTAGTCCACCGCGAGCAGGTGTGCCCGGGTGCCGCCCGTGGCGATGGGCACCACGGTCTTGCCGGCGAACGCCTGCTGGGGCAGCCCGTCGAGGAAGGCCTTGACCAGGCCGGTGTAGGCGGCCTTGTAGATCGGGGTGGCCACGACGATGACGTCCGCGGCGGCGACCGAGCGCGCCGCGGCGGCCAGGTCGGGGTGGTCCGGCCGCCCCAGCAGGAGCGGCTCGGCGGGCAGGTCGCGCAGCCGGAGCAGTGAGACGGCGCCGTCGACGAGGCCGGCCACGTGGTCGAGCAGTTTCCCCGTTCGGGAGCTCGCGGAAGGGCTGCCCGAGATCAGGAGCACGCGGGACATGGGGTGAGATCCCTTCAGAAGAGGCCGTTCAGCGGGGGCTGCGCGCCGGTGAGATGGTAGGCGCCGACCACGGCGGCCTTCCAGCCGCGCGGGTTGTGGTTGGCCACGGTCCTGGCGTTGCGCCAGTGCCGGTCGAGGTTGTGGCGGCGGGCCACGGCGGAGCCGCCGCCCACGTCGAACAGTAGCTCGGCGGCCTTCAACGCCGACTCCACCGCGACGAACTGGGCCTGCGACACCTCGACGGAGGCCTCGGCGAGCAGATCGGGCGTGAGGTCGCCGGCCCAGGCGCGGTCGATGGCGGCGGCGGCGCGCAGCACCGCGGCCTCGGCCGCGTACGCCCGCGCGGAGATCTCGCCCACCGCGTGCCGCACGTACGGGTCGTCGACCGAGCGGGCGGCGTCGCTGTGCTCGATCGGCCGGGCCCGCTCGCGGGCGAAGGCCACCGCGTCGGTGAGCGCGGCGCGGGCGATCCCGGCCTCAACGGCGGCCAGGTAGAGTTGCATGTACGGGCTCACGGGCGAGCGCCCGGCGCTCCCGGGCCGCTTGACGAACTCCTCGGGCCGCACCTTGACCTCGCTCAGCCGGGTGGTGCCGCTCGCGGTGAGCCGCTGGCCGATGCCGTCGAAGTCGTCGAGCAGCTCCAGCCCCTCACGGTCGCGCGGCAGCGTGAAGAACACCTTCTCGCCGTCGTCGTCCACGGCGACCAGGCTGATCCAGTCGGCGTAGAGGGCGCCCGTGCTGTAGTACTTGGTGCCGTTCACCGTGCCGTCGGGGCCGATGCGGGTGCGTACCGCGCCGTTGGGGCCGCCGACCTCCCAGCCGGCGTTGCCGAAGACGTCCCCGGCGAGGAATCGCGGGAACCAGCGCTCCCGCTCCGGCTCGGAGGCGGTGAGCAGGTGCTCGACCCGGCCGAAGCTGGGGCGTACCGCCTGGGCGATGTTGGAGTCGGCGGCGGCGAGGTCGATGAGGAAGCCGAAGACCTCCGCCACGCTGGAGCCGGCCCCGCCGTGCTCGGCGGGGATCCTGAAGGTGAACAGCCCGGCGGCGGCCAGGGCCCGGATCTGCGCCCGCGGCAGCTCACGGTCGAGCTCCCGCTCCGCGGCCCCGGCCGCCAGTTCGGGGAGGAGCGCGGCGGCGCGCCGCCGCAGCTCCGGAAGGGTGGTCATCGGGCGCCCGCCGAGGCGAACGGGATCGAGGCGGGCTCGTGCCCGCCAGCGCCGGCGGAGGGGTGCCGCCACAGGCCGCGCTCACGCAGGATGGGCAGGACGCCCTCGCCGAACCAGTACGCCTCCTCCAGGTGCGGATACCCGGACAGGACGAACTCGGTGAGGCCGAGCCGGTGATACTCCTCGATGCGGTCGGCGACCTCGGTGTGGCTGCCGACCAGCGCCGTGCCCGCCCCGCCGCGCACCAGGCCGACGCCCGCCCACAGGTTGGGGTAGATCTCCAGGTCGTCGCGCCGGCCGCCGTGCAGGGCGAGCATGCGCTTCTGCCCCTCCGACTCGCTGCGGCCCAGGCCGGCCTGCACCTTCTCGACCGTGGCCGGGTCGATGCCGTCGAGCAGCCGGCCGGCCTGCGCCCATGCCTGCTCGGCGGTGTCGCGGGTGATGACGTGCAGCCGGATGCCGTGCCGCAGCGTACGGCCCTCGGCCGCGGCCAGCCCGTTCACCCAGGTGATCTTCTCGGCGACCGCGTCCGGCGGCTCGCCCCACGTGAGGTACGCGTCCACGTGCCGGGCGGCCACCCGGCCCGCGACGGGCGAGGAGCCGCCGAAGTAGATGTCGGGCACCGGGTCCGGCAGCCGGTTCAGCCGGGCCTCCTCGACCCGCACGTGCTCGCCGGTGAAGCTCACCGTCTGGCCCGCCCACAGCGAGCGCACCACGTGCAGGAACTCGTCGGTACGCGCGTAGCGGGCGTCCTTGTCCAGGAAGTCCCCGTAGGCGCGCTGTTCGTGGCTCTCCCCGCCGGTCACCACGTTGAGCAGCAGCCGCCCGCGCGAGTGCCACTGGTAGGTGGCCGCCATCTGCGCGGCCAGCGTGGGGGAGACCAGGCCGGGGCGGAAGGCCACCAGGAACTTCAGCCGCTCGGTGGTGTCGGCCAGCATGGCCGTGGTCAGCCAGGCGTCCTCGCACCAGGCGCCGGTGGGCGTCAGCGCGCCGGCGAAGCCGACCTGCTCGGCCGCGTGCACGATCTGCCGCAGGTAGGGCAGGGTGGCCGGGCGGGAGCCGCCGGCGGCTCCCGCGGGCAGGCCGTGGCCGCCGCCCACGACGTCGCGGCTGTCGCCGTAGGTGGGCAGGAACCAGTGGAACGTCAGGGTCATCGTCTCTCCTAGAGCAGGCCGTGCCGCGGCGGAAGCCGGCCGTCGAGTACATAGCGGCCGATGTGCTGGAGCTTCCAGCGGGCCGGGTCGTGCAGGGTGTGGGTACGCGCGTTGCGCCAGTGGCGGTGCAGGTTGAGCCCGTCGAGGCTGGACCGGGTGCCGCCCAGCTCGAAGATCGCGTTGCCCAGCTCCACCGCCACCGGATCGGCGAACGCCTTGGCGGTGGCCACCGCGATGGACGCGGCGCCGGCCGACGCGTCGGTGAGGTCGTCGCGGGCGGCGTCCACCGCCGCGCCGGCCGCGTCGAGCAGCGCCTCGGCGGCCCGCACCTTGACGGCCAGCTCGCCGGCCCGCTGGACGACGAGCGGGTCGTCGGCCGCCCGCTCCTGGCCGCTCTCGAACCAGGGCCTGGCCTTGGTGCGGACGAACTCGACGGCCTCGGCCAGCGCCCCGCCGGCGATGCCCACGTCGATCGCGGCATGCAGGAGCTGCGCGAACGCGCCGTGGAGCTGCGGGCCCTGGAAGGTCAGGTGGTGCGGGACCACGCGGTCCTCGGGGACGGACACGTCCTCCAGCAGCACGGTGCCGCTGGCGGTGGTGCGCTGGCCCATGCCGTCCCAGTCGTCCACGACGGTCAGCCCGGGGGCGTCGCGCGGCACGTAGGCCACGTGCAGCGACTGGTCCTCGCGCCGGGCCAGCACGGGGATCCAGTGCGCGAACAGCGCCCCCGTGCTGTAGTGCTTGGTGCCGTTGAGCAGGAAGCCGCCGCCCGGGGCCGGGGTCAGCGAGGTCCGGTGGTCCTGGACGTGCCTGGTGCCGGCCTCCGACTGCGCGTTGCCGAAGCGCCTGCCGTCGAGGACCTCGGCGAAGAAGAACGTGCGCTGCTCGGGGGTGCCCTGCCGGCGCAGCACGTTGACGTACACGAAGTGGCTCTGCGGGATCTGCGCGATGCTGGGGTCGGCGGCGGCCAGCAGCCTGAACACCTCGGCGACCGTGCGGGCGCTCACGTCGGCGCCGCCGTACGCGCGGGGCACGGTGATCGCGAGCAGGCCGCCGGCCGACAGCCGGTCCAGTTCGGGGCCGGGCAGGCGGCGCTCGTGCACGTATCCGGGGAAGTCATAGCCGATCGAGATCGAGATGACCTGGGCGCCCTGGTGCAGCGCCCATTCCATCCCGCGAAGCAGCATGTCGGT
>NZ_JBFAIM010000152.1:0-3923 GCF_040654715.1 Nonomuraea sp. NPDC050643
ACCCGCCCCCGCCCCCGCCCCCGCCACCATGGGCCGCGCCACCGCTGGCACCGCGAGCCGCGGGGATGCGAGGCCCCGCGGCGGCGGCCGCCTTCGCCGCGGAGCGTGCGGCGGCCAGGCCCGCACCAGCGAGCCCGCCTCCCGCCGGTGCTCCGCCGGACTGCTGGGCGGCCGCCATGGTCTTCGTGGGGTCGGGGGTCGGCGGAGAGCCGGGAGCGTGATCGTCGGGGGCCTCGGGCCAGGACTCGTCCGTGGTCGGATGTGCCGGCCCCGAGCCCGCCGAACCCGCTGAACCCGTTTGACCCGCAGCCGGACCGGCTGGAGGGTGCCCGGGTTCGGAACCGCCCTGGTCCTCCTGGGAGGTGCCGTGGGACGCCGTACGGCCTTGGGGGCCTGCGGAATGCGAGCCCCCCGCGCCTTGAGGGGCGCTCTGCGCCTGGCCCGCCGGGGCGGCGCCGTGGGAGGGCGGGCGAGCGGGGCCACGGGGAGCGCTCGGCGCGCTCGGGATCGGGGAGCCGCCGACGACGGCCTCGACCCGCCAGGTGCCGCCGAGCACGTCGCCCAGCGCGCCGGCCACCACGGCGTCCTTGCCGCCGCCCGTGAAGTTCTTCATGGCGCCGACCTGGGTGAAGCCGAGCGTGACCAGGTTGCCTTCGACGCCCACCACCTGGGCGTTGGTGCTCACGTTGGCCCAGACGACGATGCTGCGCTGCTTGAGCGCGGCCAGCACGGCGGGCCACTGGGACTGAAGCGCACCCGCGCCACCCGCCGTAGGACCGCCGCCGCCTGACGCGGGCTGCCCGCCCGCAGGCGCGTGAGCACCACCCGAAGACGGAGCCGAAGCCGGAGCCGGAGCTGAAGGACCCGAACCAGGTCGGACCGCCTCCGGCCAGTCGTCCGCACCCGAGGCCGGACGAGCCGCCGCAGCCACGCCACCACCCGCCGCACCGGCCTGACCGGCCTGACCATAGGCCGCCGGCGCCTGGCCGGGCGCGCCATGAGCCCCCTGGTCTGCGCCGGACCCGCCATGACCGCCCTGGTCCGAGCCGGGCCCGGCGGGAGCGCCGTGGTTGGCCGCCACGGGCCCACCGGCGGCGTAGGCCGTGTCGTTTCCGCCTGCGGCCGGGCGGGGGAAGGAGACGGGGGCCGGCGGCGTGCCGCCTGCGGTGCGGGCGGCCATCTGAGCCACGGCGCCGCCGCGTTCGAGACGCTCCAGGCGGGCCAGCAGGGCCTCCTCGCCCTGCGCGGCGCCCGGAAGCAGAACGCGGGCGCACATCAGCTCGAGCAGCAGGCGCGGCGCGGTGGCGCCGCGCATCTCGGTGAGGCCCGCGTTGAAGATCTCGGCGGCCCGGGTGAGCTCGGCCGGGCCCATCGAGGCGGCCTGCTGGACGAGGCGCTCCAGCTCGTCGGCCGGGCGGTCGAGCAGACCGCTCGACGCCGCCTCGGGAACGTTGGCCAGGATCACCAGGTCGCGGAAGCGTTCGAGCAGGTCGGCGGCAAAGCGGCGGGGGTCGTGACCGCCCTCGATCACCCGGTTGACCGTGTGGAACACCAGCCCGCCGTCGCGGGCCGCGAACGCGTTGACGACCTCGTCCAGCAGATCGCCGTCGGTGTAGCCGAGCAGGGAGACGGCCTTGGCGTAGGTGATGCCGTCTTCCTCCGCCCCGGCGAGGAGTTGGTCAAGGATGGACAGCGAGTCACGCGCGGAGCCGGCACCCGCCCGCACCACGAGGGGCAGGGCGGTCGGCTCGAACGGCACGCTCTCCGAAGTGAGGATCTCCTCCAGCAGCGCACGCAACGTGGCGGGCGGCATCAGCCGGAACGGGTAGTGGTGCGTACGCGACTTGATCGTGCCGATGACCTTTTCCGGCTCGGTCGTCGCGAAGATGAACTTCAGGTGCGGCGGGGGCTCCTCGACGAGCTTGAGCAGCGCGTTGAAACCCTCGCGGGTCACCATGTGCGCCTCGTCGATGATGTAGATCTTGTAACGCGCGGAGACGGGGGCGAAGAAGGCCCGCTCGCGCAGGTCGCGCGCGTCGTCCACACCACCGTGCGAGGCGGCGTCGATCTCGATCACGTCGAGGTGGCCGGGCCCGGTCGGGCCGAGCGCGACGCACGACTCGCAGACGCCACAGGGGTCGGGCGTGGGGCCCTGCTCGCAGTTGAGGGAGCGCGCCAGGATGCGGGCGCTGGAGGTCTTGCCACATCCACGAGGGCCGCTGAACAGGTAGGCGTGGTTGATGCGGCCCGTACGCAACGCTTGCCGCAGCGGGTCGGTAACGTGCTCCTGACCCTTGACCTCGGCGAATGTCCCGGGCCTGTACTTGCGGTAAAGCGCAAGGCTCATGCGACCATCCCGCCTGCGAGGGGGTTTCTCAACGAAGAGACCCCTCGCACACCCGCCAGAGCCCGCTTATCCTTGCTGCCTTCCGGCCCTGGGGAGGTTCACAGGATGACGCCGCGCGAGGGGTCCCTGGACAGTCTAGCGGGATGCCGCAGTGCTCGCTCCACCCCTGAGAACCCGGTCGAAAAACATGGTCTGCGCAGCCTCAGAAGTCCGGTAAGCTCGACGACGGAGGATTCGCCTAGTGGCCGAGGGCGCACGCTTGGAAAGCGTGTAAAGGGCAACCTTTCGGGGGTTCAAATCCCCCATCCTCCGCCAGCTCAGAGGGGTCATGTCGCGATCAGCGGCATGGCCCCTCTCGCTTTGGGTCTCAGCACCCTCGTCGCGACGGATGAGATCGAAGCCGAGCTGCTGACGCTACGCCACGACCTTTCCACCGGGACGACGCCGGGCCACTGGACCTGCACTTGGTCCAGTGGCGAGCGGAGTGTGCCCATGGCCCGGCGGCCGTGGGTGACACGTGCTGAGGTGCGGGTCAGAGCATGTTCTTGATCGGCTGGGGTGTTTCCGGCACCGGCTGGGCGAGGATCTCGGTCGCCTCCCGTGGCGTGAGCAGGCGGGCGTCGCACAGGAGGCGGACGGACTCCGCCCACTGTTCCCGCGCTTCGCGGTGTCGTTCGAGGCCGTGCAGCGTGGTGCCGAACCACCAGCGGGACACGGCTTCCTTCAGCCGGTAGCCCGACTCCCCGAGCAACCGCACGGCCGTGGTGTAGCTCTCCACCGCCTCGGTCAGCCGGCCGGCGTAGCGGTAGGCGTCGCCGAGCGAACCGTGGGCGATGCCTGCGTCGGCGAGCGGGCCCGTTGTCGGCCCCAGTTCCACCAACTGGCGGGCCTCCGCGATGGCCTCGTCGTAGCGCCCCTGCCGGTAGTAGACGTGCACCCGGTTGTTGCGGAGCACGAGCGCGGCCCCAGGGCGTTCGGCGTCGTCGTTGAGCGCCAACGCGGATTCCAGGTAGCCGAGTGCCTCGTCGAGGTGGCCCGCGATCGCGTTGATGACGCCGAGGTTGTTGAGCACCCCGGCCTTCCGCCGGGGCAGGCCGGCGCGGTCCCAGTCGGTGAGAGCCGTCTTCAGTTGCGCGATGGCGGCGTCGTGGCGGCCCTGGTCCCGGTGAACCCAGCCGAGGAAGCTGCGGAGTTGCGCCTTGTCCTCCCATGCCTCGATGCGATCGGCGACCTCGATGGCGTGCGTGTAGATGTCGGCCAGTTGGGTGTGCCAGCCCTGGTAGCAGAAGGGCCAGTGGAGGCCGATGACCAGGCCGACGGCGGTCGCCGGGTCGGGCCCGGCCAAGGCCTGCTGCGCGGCGGCGAGCAGGTTTTCCCGCTCCTCCTGGGCCCATCGTCCCGCCTCGGCCGGATCCTCGAAGGTGACGTCGGGCAGCTCGACCGGGCAGCGCAGTACGGCGTCGCTGGCGAGCATCGTGGTCGCCATCCAGAGGGTGGTCAGGTAGTGGTGGAGCGCGCCCTGGACGGCGGTGGTGCGTTCCTGCTCCGGGACGTCTTGGTGTGCGCGTTCGCGGGC
>NZ_JBFAIM010000153.1:0-3772 GCF_040654715.1 Nonomuraea sp. NPDC050643
GCTCCAGCAGGTCTACGCCGACCGGCTCAAGACCTGGGCCGACTGGCAGGACCTTTCAGCAGAAGCCCACGGCAACCTCGATCAAGAAGCTCGGTAGTCCTCCGCCAGGGCCGCCCGCTTCGACATCACCAGGGTTTCCCCTGTCCACATGGACGTCGAGGCCAGAGGGTGTGTCTCAAATGATCAAAGCCGGAGGATCAGGCCGGCAACGGGACGACCGCGGTGTAGGACGTGGCGGTGAAGGCTTCCCTCAGGCGCTCCAGCCGGCGGGTACCGGAATCGGCCGTTCTTGGCGGTGGCGCAGCGTTGCCGAAGCGGGCAGTCGGCGCAGCGGCGGTTGAACTGGGCCACCCGGTTGCCGTCGGCCCAGACGCCAGCCCCGGTAGCCAGCCCACGACGCGCTGATCGTCACAGCTCCGGGTCGTCGTCGGCGGCGGTGGGGACGCGCAGGCTGTTCCAGAAAATGATCGCGTTCAAACCGAGGCCGAGCGCGCCGAGTTGGTCCTCCATACCGCGTTCATAACCCCTGCGCAGGCTGCGATTGAGGGAGTTGCCCGCGTTCAAGCGGCCGTCGATGAGACTCGACGGGCCGCTGACCGCCTTGGGAACCGTGGTCAGGTCACTCATGCCCCGGCACTCCCCCTTCGACGTGACCGGTGACGCGGCCGAGCCCAGACCACGCGGGTGGCCCAGCCTCCGAAGACCACGCCGAAGATCACTGAGAAACTGACGATGATCCACCAGTACAGGTCAGCAAGCTCGGTGTAGCGATGCCCCCGCGCCAGAAGCAACAGCACGGAGGCCGTGAGGAGCGCGACCCCCACGGAGCAGCTCAGACCCAGCAGGACGGCGAGCAGGGCGTGCGACCAGCCAGGCTTGGACGGCTCCGGCTCCAGGAACCGCATCCGTTCCGCGATGGTCTCCGGACTGTCGCCGACGCGTCCCAGGATGGTGTGTGCGGTGGTGCCCAACGCGCTCTCGCTCAGGAGCACCCACTGCTGCTCGTGAGCGAAAAGGATCGCCCGACCCCCGTCGGGGTGCCTGAGCCGCGCGTGGCGCTGGCCGTCCGGAAATGCCTTCACCCGGTAGGCCACCTGAGGCCAGCGCACGTCCAGGGCGTCGAGGATCGCGTCGAGCTGAGCGTCCTTCAGGTCCATGAAACGGCGCCTCCCTTCTTCTTGTCCTTCGGACGAAGTGCGCTTGTCGGATGCTTCACCGCCAGAACAATCGGCCGGTGTCAACCTCGCCGCCTGGCCAGTCTGATGTGTCTGCCCGAGGATCTTGTGGGACTGTGGGGCCTCAGTGACGTGGGTTCGGGCCCTCGGTGACGCCCCAGGTCTCCGCGAGCCGCCCGTTGTCAATGCGGAAGATCTCGATGAGCACGGGGCGTACGTCGCTGCCCAGGGCCCCCATCCCCTCAACGAATGAGCGGATGACCACCTTGTCACCGTCGATCAAGATGTCGTCGGCGACAACACGCATGGCCGGGAACTGGGCAACGACCCGGACCCAGGCCTCCTTGCCCGCTTCGAACCCGGTGGCGCCAAGCGGGTGGTTGAGGAAGTCGGGGGTGAACAGATCGGCGGCCTGGTCGAACTGCCGGGTGTTGAAGCATTCCTGTATCCGCAGCACCAGGGCGCTGGCTTCCTCGCGTGTGGTCATTGAAGGACCTCCTCGGTATTAGGTGGGCCTGCTTCATGGTGAAACAACGCAACCGCGTAACCGGGGCTTCGCCCCGCTTATGTCGGGCAGCATACGGGGCGACGCCCCGGTTAAGCTAGGGGGGTGAGAAGTCCAGTCGAACTCCTGAACGCACTCCAGCCGAGCCACCGACGGCTCCCGTGAACGACCGGGAGCTACGGGCCGACGCGCGCCGCAATCGTGAGCAGGTACTCAGGACCGCGCAGCAGTCGTTCGCCTCACAAGGCCTCGGCATCTCGCTCGACGAGATCGCCCGCCGCGCGGGTGTCGGTCCGGGCACCGTCCACCGGCACTTCCCCACCAAGGAAGCGCTTTACCTCGCCGTCGCGATCGACCAGATCAGGCAGTTGGTCGCCGAGGGAGAGGCGCTCACCGGTACCGACGATCCAGCCGCCCTGTTCACGCTGCTGTCCCGGATGATGACCTCGGGCGCGGAGAACGCAGCGGTGAAGAGCGCGCTCACGGCCGCCGAGTTCGACCTGCGCAACGCCGCTCCGGACGCCGCTGCCGACCTCACACACCAGGTCGCACACCTGCTCGATCGCGCTCATCGCGCCGGCGTCGTACGCCACGACGTGACAGTCGACGAGGTGATGGCAATCGTCGCCGGCACCTTCGCCGCGATCCGACACGCCGACGCGGACACCAGCCGCGAACGCTCCGCACACATCGCCCAGATCATCCTCGACGGACTACGGCCCCAATCCCGACAGCAAGTGCCCCAGACAGCCCCGCCCGCCACCAAGTCAAGGATCTCCGCTCCCACGACGTCCCCGGAACCAGAGTGATCGGCAACAACTGAGGACCTGTGATCAGCTATCTGCCGGCTGGGGACACGTTCGGGAGCGGAGGGCCTTCAGGTCCGCGAGGTAGAAGACGATCTGTCTGCGGCATGCACCAGCCCGTACCGGATGATCAAAGAACTGAAGCTCTGGTCGGTCCGGGCGATCACCGGCCGCGAGTTCATCGCGGCCGACTCCACTTCGCGCGGTAAGACGTCCCCGCCCATGACCCCTCAACGTCCCGAGCCGACTGGTCCCTGGAGGGGGCAGGGCCACGCCCGTCGTGGACTCGGATGCGGGATAACATCCGGCCTGACAGCATGACGCAGTGCTCATGGACGGCGACCGATGGGGACTTCGGCGATGGTGGCGGACTCGTACCTGGTGTTGACCCCTCCGGTGCAGGGGCCTGACCTTGTGAACGACATTGATGATCTATTGGTGGATCTCGAGGAGCAGGAGGGAATCGACCTCACCTACGACGCGCTGGTGCCGCGCACCGCGCATGTGACCGAGCATCGGTACCGCGATCCGGATGGGACCGTGTTGCTGTCCGTGGCGAACGACAGCAAAACGCCGGTGGACTACCTCGTGCTCACTGCTGCGGGCGAGACACTGGACCGGATGGCCGCCTTTCTGAAGATGCGGCTGCCCGTGGCGAGCTTCGAAGATCTTCGTTCTCGTGCACGAGACCGAACGGAATCGGATCACGGCGCACTGGTACGGATGGCCATCGCGGCCGAGGAACCGGACCAGGAGCCGATCGCCCTCATCCGGCAGGCCTGTTCCCGGCCCCGCCAGCGCAAGGACCCGCCGCGCGTCTACGGCGAGTGCGGTCAGCTGCGCCGCCATGCCGGCAACGGCTTGTGCTCATCCTGCTGGCAAAGGCACCCGACCGGCCCTTCGTTCAGGGCGGCAACCTCATCAGCCGGCTCGCTGAACCGCCCGCCTGGCTGAGCGATCTGATCGGTCACCTCGCCGTCGGGTACTCACCCGGACGTGCCTGCACCATGATCACGCAGTTGGGGCGGCTGTTGATCGACGAGCACCCAAATCACCCGCAGGCGCTGCTGGAACGCGCTCGATGGACCGGCCGGTCGATGGGGCCACTGGCCGCTGCTTGGAGGACTTCTTCACCGAGCGCGGACTGGCCCTGCCCACCGATCATGCCGAGCAGTTGGCGGCTGGACGGCGCCTTCCGCGTCAGAGTCAATGAACCAGTTCCGGTCCGAAACACCTATCAGCCGCGGGTAGTTTGATCACTCCGTGGAAGAGGTTGGAGCAGGTGG
>NZ_JBFAIM010000154.1:0-3445 GCF_040654715.1 Nonomuraea sp. NPDC050643
GACAAGACTCGGGTTTCATACTGCTCTCCTTCGATACTTTCGAGGGGGTTTGGCTTCGAAGCCGGGTGGCCGGCGGTCAGCGAAGGGTCGGCCCTGCGCTGGTCGCGGGGCGTCGGGGCCGGGTGCGGGGAACAGGTAGCCGTTCTTGTCGTTGTAGGCGATTCCGGTGATCAGGCCGTTGCGCCGCCAGATCTTCACGGTCTGAGGCGTGGTCCCGACGGCGTGGGCGTACTCCTGGACGGTGAGCAGGCCCTGGTCGCGTAGCCGCTGGTAGCGGTGGGTGAGCTGGTAGGCGTCGCGGATGTCGCGGACCATCAGTGCGTTGTAGGCGCGGCCCTTGCCGCTGCGGATGCCGCGCTGGTTGAGGATCTCGGCGATCTGCCGGTGGGTGTACTCGTTCAGCAGCTCGTCGATCAAGGTGACGGTATCGGGATGGGTTTGCCAGGATTTGCCGCCGCCGACGGGCTTGTCCAGCGTGAGCGTGTGGTTCTGCCCGCCGCTCAGCCGGATCCGGGCGATCAGCCGGTCGGTCTTGTCCAGGGTGATGTCAGTGATGAGCAGGCGCGCGACGCGCTTGCGTTCCTGCATCGGGGTGGCCGGGTCGTGCCAGAGCGCGTGGACGTCGGCGGCGAGCGCGGTCAAACGCGCCCGGGTGGCCTGCGCCAATGGGGCGGCGGCGCTGGTGGCCGTGTCGTACTCCTGTCTGGCGGCGCGCACCTCGCGCAGGGCGGTGTTCCAGTCGGCCTCCAGGGTGTCGGCGACCAGCCGGTTGCCGGGGTCGACGGCCAGGTAGCGGCGACGGGCCAGATCCGCGCGCTGCTCGGCGCGTTGGACGTGAGCCGCGCGCAGCCGGTCGGCTTGTTGCTCGCGTGCGGCGATCTGGTCGGTGACGGCCAGGGCGCTCTCCACGGCCAGCGGGGTGAGCTGCCCGAGCAGCAGGTCCGCGACGGCCTGGTCGAGTTTGGCTCCGGGGATGCGCTGGCAGATGCGGGTGCCGTTCTGGATCGCCTCGCTCATGCACCGGTATTCGGGCCAGAGCTGATCACGGTATTGGCGGTAGCCCACCGTCATCCTGCGGCCGCACCGGCCGCAGAGCACCAGGCCCTGCAGCAGGGCTGGGCCCTCGCGGGGCGGCCCGGCTTTGCGTTCCTGCCCCCGGGACTGGGCGTTGCCGGCCAGCTGGACCAGGTTGGCTTCCCACTGGCCGACACTGATATATCCCGGGTGGTGGCCGGCGATCAGCGTGTCCCACTCCTCACGCGGCAGCAACTTGAACCCGATACGGCCGTCCGGGGTGCGGATGGTGCGGCGCCGCCCGTAACAGAACGCCCCCGCGTAGCAGGGATTGTGCAGCACCGACAGCACCCGCCAGTGCTTGAGCGGCTCCCACACCACCTGGCCCTTGCGCGGCCCGGTCCGGATCCGCGCCGGGAACAGCAGAGCGTCGCGGGCGAAGGCCGTGACCACGGCGCGGGCCGAGCCGGTCTGGGCGAACAGGGCGAACAGCCGCTCCAGCGCGCCGCGGATCTGAGCGTCGGGGTCGGGGACGGGGTGGTCGGCGCCGTCATAGCAGTAGCCGATGGGCAGCGCCTGCTTGAGCTGTCCGCGCCGGGCCTTGGACAACTGGCCGCCGCGCAGCCGGGCGCCGAGCAGGTGCAGCTCGGCCTCCGACATGGTGCCCTTCATGCCCAGCACGAGCCGGTCGTTGAACGTCCTGGGGTCATAAAGTCCGTCCTCGTCCAAGATCAGCGTGCCGGTCAGGGCGCAGATCTCCAGCAACCGATGCCAGTCGGTGTTGTTGCGCGCCAGCCGGGAGACCTCCAGCCCGAGCACGATCCCGGCCCTGCCCAGGCCGACCTCGGCGACCAGACGCTGGAACCCATCGCGATCGGCCGAACTGGCGCCCGAGCGTCCCTGATCGGTATCGATCACGGTGATCTGCGCGTCGGTCCAGCCCAGCGCGATCGCCCGGCCTCGCAGGTCATACTGCCGCCAGGTCGACTCGGTGTTGTTGACCACCTGTTTCAGCGACGACTGGCGGACATACAGGTAGGCGTCGCGCCGCAGATGCTCGGCGGTCACCTTCGCCGATCCGGTCATGTCCCGATGCATAACAGCCCCCTCTCCGCTGCGTTCAGGGCTATCGCCGGCACGTGCGTATCTGGTGCGCCCGGTGCGCCGGCCATGACGAGCGAAGCCAGCACATCCACCAGTTGCGCGCATCGCCCGCCGTCCGGCAGGTCCGCTGTCGCTGGCCGCTCCGGCTCCGGTGCCGGGCCAGATGCCGGAGCACGGCGCGGGGTCGAGATGAGGGCCACGGCCGCTGCCCAGGCCGCCATGCCGGAGCGGGTCAGCACGCTCCAGGCGTGTCGGCGGCCGCTTGCCCCGCCGCCGAGCACCGCCGCGCGCAGGCTCTCGTAGTGTTCGCTGATCGTGGCTGGGCTGGGCGTGTCGCAGGAGGTCAGCGCCCAGTCGCCGCCTCCGGGTCGTGGGGTTCACGTCGGCGCCTGAGTGCCCGCTCCACCGAGCGTGGATGCACCGGGAAGCCGAACTCGGCTTCGATGAGTGTGGCCAGCGCCCGGCCCTTGAGCCGGGGATCGGCTGCCCGCCACTGCTCGACCCGGTCCATGACCTGCGGGGTCAGCTTGCGCGGCCCTTTGGGGCCGGGCTTGCCCGGCACCAGCCCTGCCGGGCCCGCCACCTCCAGCGCGGCAGCGGCGGTATAGAACGAGGCACGGGAGAAGCCGAACGCGGCGGCCGCCACCGTGACCGGCACCCGATCGACCAGGACCCTGCGCACCATCTCGTACTTGACCTGCACGAGATCACGCGGGTCGAAGAACGCCGAGGAGCAGAACAGCGGATCGACCACCGCGCCGGCCCGCTGGTTGAACACCCCGGCCGCTGTCAGCACCGCCGCCTTGCCGTCCATGTTCCCTCCCCGGACTCTGTCACGATCTATGCACAGATGATTACGCCGCGTGTTGTGGGAGGCAAGCTCAACCACCCCGACTCCGGGGCATAACTACCAGCCCAGGCCGATAGCCGGACGGGACTGCGGGACAGGGCTGGGATCGACACGGCGTAATCTTCTGACGTTCGCGGCGCAGACTCCTAGTCATGATCAGAGTCCTCGCCTGCGAGCGTTACGAGGTCCGGCGGTTGATCAGATCCGCCAGCGCCACCAGGTCCGCGGTCCGGAACGGGCACCGTCCCGCGGCCATGACCCGAAACGGGTCATCGGCCACCACGTCCGTCCACGCAGCAGGAATAGGCCGCCGCCGGCCCTGCTCATCGAGATAGAACACCACATCGCCACTCCAGCACCGCGACCTGGCCACGAACTGCAGCACCTGCCCGGCCAGCGGATGGAACGGATGAGTGACCCTCACCAGACCATCTTCAGAGTCGTGAACCTGAGGAGTTGACGGATCGAGATAACGCC
>NZ_JBFAIM010000155.1:0-3395 GCF_040654715.1 Nonomuraea sp. NPDC050643
TGGGCTTCGATGGGGTCGCCGAGGGTGGTGCCGGTGCCGTGGGCTTCGATGGCGTCGATGTGGTCGGGGGGCAGGCCGGCGTTGGTGAGGGCGGCGTGGATGACACGTTGCTGGGAGGGGCCGTTGGGTGCGGTCAACCCGTTGGAGGCACCGTCCTGATTGACCGCCGAGCCGCAGATCAGGGCGAGGATGCGGTGGTCGTTTTGCTGGGCGACTGATAGCCGTTCCAGGACGATGAGGCCGGCGCCTTCGCCCCAGCCGGTGCCGTCGGCTGCGGCGGCGAACGGTTTGCAGCGGCCGTCCGGTGCGAGGCCGCGTTGGCGGCTGAACTCGATGAATGTGCTGGGGGTGGCCATGATGGTGACGCCGCCGGCCAGAGCCATGGTGCATTCGCCGTTCCGAAGTGCCTGGACGGCTTGGTGGACGGCGACGAGGGAGGAGGAGCAGGCCGTGTCGATGCTGACGGCCGGGCCGTGCAGGCCGAGGGTGTAGGCGATGCGGCCCGAAGCGACGCTGGAGCTCGTACCGGTGAGGAGATAGCCCTCGGTTCCTGGCGAGTCGGTGGTGAGGGTCTGGCCTCCGTAGTGCTGGTCGACTATGCCGGTGAAGACGCCGGTGGCGGTGCCGTGGAGAGTGGTGGGGTCGATGCCGGCGTGTTCGAGGGCTTCCCAGGCGATTTCCAGGAGGAGGCGCTGCTGGGGGTCCATCGCCAGGGCTTCGCGGGGGCTGATTCCGAAGAAGGCCGGGTCGAATTCGCCGGCCTCGTGCAGGAAGCCGCCCTGGCGGGTGTAGGACTTTCCTGGTTTGTCGGGGTCGGGGTCGTAGAGGGCATTCACGTCCCAGCCGCGATCCACGGGGAAATCGGAAACCGCGTCCTCGCCTGCGATGACCAGCTCCCACAGTTTTTCTGCGGAGTTGATTCCGCCTGGGTAGCGGCAGCCTATGCCCACGATGGCAATGGGTTCTTGCTTTTTTGCTTCTAATTCTTGGATGCGTACGTGGGCCTTGCGCAGGTCTATTGTTGCTCGCTTGAGGTATTCTCGAAGCTTGTTATCGCTCATAATGGATACATCCTTCGCTGCGGTGACGGCGGTGACGTCTGTGGGGTCAGTTGTTGAACTCGTTGTCTAGAATGCTGAAGAGCTCGTCGTCCGTTGCGGTGTGCAGGTCGTCGTAGGTCGGCGACTCTTCGGGCGCGGAGTTCTGCTGTTGCATTCTGGTGAGGATTCTCTGCAGTTCCTCTGTTATTGCTCTGTGTTCGTCATCCGTGTATGCGGCCTGGCTTGTTGCCGCGTCTAGTTCTTGTAGCTGTACGAGCACAGAGCGGGTCGTGTTCGCGTCGGCAGACGTCACCGTGCTGCGTAGGAAAGTCGAGAGTGCGGCGGGGGTCGGGTGGTCGAAAATCAAGGTGGCGGGCAGTTTCATGCCGGAGGTCGCGGCCAGTTGGTTGCGTAGTTCGACCGAGGTCAGAGATTCGAAGCCCAGGCTCTTGAAGCTTCGGTCGGGCTTGATGCTCTCCGGGGAGGCGTGGCCGAGGACGGTGGCGGCGTGGGTCTGGATCAGCTCCAGGAGGAGGCGTTCCTGGTCGCGTTGCGACAGACCGTTCATGCGCTGCGCCAATGCCGAGTCCTTGCTCTCGGTCGAATCCGGTTCCGCGGACTGCGGGGTGGGCTGGGCTTCGGGCAGTTCCGCGAGAAGGGGGCTTGGGCGCGTCAGCGTGAACGTGGGCGCGAAGCGTTCCCAGTCGATGTCGGCGACGGTCATGAACGGCTGGTCCTCGTCCAGTGCCTGCTCCAGTGCGGCGAGGGCGAGGTCGGGTGCCATGGTGGGAAGGCCCTGGGACCGCAATTTCTCCTCGACTGATGCGGCGTCGGTGGCCATTCCGCCGCCTGCCCACGGGCCCCAGGCGATGGCGTGGGCGGGCAGGCCGTTCGCGCGGCAGTGCTGCGCCAGAGCGTTGAGGTACGCGTTTCCGGCGGCGTACGGTGATTGGTGGCCCGCGCCCCAGACGCCGGAAATGGACGAGAAGAAGATGAGGGCGTCCAGCGATCCAGGATTGAGCACCTCGGCCAGGTTCCGGGCACCGAGAGCCTTGCCGGAAAGGACGGCGGCCATGTCATCTAGGGTGCTTTGTGCCAGCGGGGCTTCCTTGTTGACGCCGGCGGCGTGAATGACGACGCGAAGGGGCGAATCCGGGGCGTCGATTTCTTGGATCAGCTCCGCGACGGCGGCTCGGTCGGCCATGTCGCACGCGATGACTTTGACGTCCGTGCCGAGCTCGTGCAGTTCTGCGGTGAGGTCGTTCACGCTGGGGTTGCCTTGTGCGCCGCGGCGGCTGGTGAGCACGATGTGGCGGGCACCATTGCGTGCGAGCCAGCGGGCCAGGTGAATGCCGAGGGCGCCGGTTCCGCCGGTGATGAGCGCCGTGTCCCGGGGGCGCCATTCGCGGAGGGGATTCTTGCGGGGAGCTCTGGCGAGTCGCCGGGCATGGAGGCCGGAGGGGCGTATCGCGAGCTGGTCTTCGCCGGCGGTGTTCGTGAGGGCGGAGCAGAGGTGGTTCAGCGTTCGGTCGTCCAGGGAATCGGGCAGATCGATCAGTCCGCCCCAATGGTGGGGATGTTCCAGGGCTGCCACTCTGCCCAAGCCCCAGACCAAGGCTTGTACGGGGTGAGCCGGGGATTCGGAGACCGCTCCCTGAGTGATGGTCCACATTGGTGCGGTGATCTGGGAATCCTGGAGTGCCTGGGTGAGGGCGACCGTTGCGGCGAAGCCGGTGGGCAGGCGGGGATCCTGAATATAGGGCTGCTCGTTCAGGGGGAGCAGAGACAGGATGACGCTGATTCGCTCGCTGTTTGCCCCGGCGGCCTTGGGCTGCTCGTGGGCCAGTGCGGAATTGAGCAGGTCGCCGAGTGTGACGCGGTCGAGGTCGTGTCGGGTGACCTCGATGAGCGTGGTTTCGGCACCTTGAGTGGTGAGGTGTTGGATCAGTCGCTCAGTGAGTTTTTCCTGCTCCGGATTTCGTGGGTCCGTGATGATGAACAGCCGGAGATTGGACACGTTCGGGGACGATTGGCCGGGCAGGCGTTTCCAGGAGATGCGGTAGCGCCACTTGTCGATGGTGGACTGGGTGAGGTGGGTTTGGTGCCAGGTGGTGAGGGCGGGAAGAAGGTCGTTGAGTGATTGTTGTTGAGGTGGTTGGAGATTTAGCGCGGTGGTGAGGGTTTCGAGGTCGGCGTTTTCTACCGCCGTCCAGAAAGAGTCGTCTGTGGGGGTCTTGGTCTTCTGGGGTGTTGTGGTGATCCAGTAGTGGCGGCGTTGGAAGGGGTAGGTGGGGAGGGTTGTGGGTTGGGGGTTGTGGGGTGCTAGGAGGGTGTTGGTCCAGGGGTGGCCGTGGA
>NZ_JBFAIM010000156.1:0-1319 GCF_040654715.1 Nonomuraea sp. NPDC050643
TCAATGCCACGACTTCGGCGGTGTACTTGAGCCCCGCTACATTGTCGGCGCGGAATCACTTGACCAGTGAGCTATTACGCACTCTTTCAAGGGTGGCTGCTTCTAAGCCAACCTCCTGGTTGTCTCTGCGACTCCACATCCTTTCCCACTTAGCACACGCTTAGGGGCCTTAGTCGGTGATCTGGGCTGTTTCCCTCTCGACTACGAACCTTATCGCCCGCAGTCTCACTGCCACGCTCTCACTTACCGGCATTCGGAGTTTGGCTGACGTCAGTAACCTTGTCGGGCCCATTAGCCATCCAGTGCTCTACCTCCGGCAAGAAACACGCAACGCTGCACCTAAATGCATTTCGGGGAGAACCAGCTATCACGGAGTTTGATTGGCCTTTCACCCCTACACACAGGTCATCCCCCAGGTTTTCAACCCTGGTGGGTTCGGTCCTCCACCCAGTCTTACCTGAGCTTCAACCTGCCCATGCGTAGATCACTCCGCTTCGGGTCTACAGCATGCGACTCAAACGCCCTCTTCAGACTCGCTTTCGCTACGGCTCCCCCACACGGGTTAACCTCGCCACACACCATAACTCGCAGGCTCATTCTTCAAAAGGCACGCAGTCACATCACACGAGAACCGAAATCCTCGTAAGCTCCTACGGCTTGTAGGCACACGGTTTCAGGTACTATTTCACGACCCCTCACCGGGGCACTTTTCACCTTTCCCTCACGGTACTCGTGCACTATCGGTCATCAGGGAGTATTTAGGCTTACCAGGTGGTCCTGGCAGATTCACACAGGATTTCTCGGGCCCCGTGCTACTTGGGATCCCCTCAAGAAGCCCTCAAGATTTCGCCTACCCGGCTCTCACGGTCTACGGCGCCCCTTCCCAGAGGCTTCAACTATCTCGAAGGTTTATCACTTCTTGTGATCTCGGCAGAAACCACCAGAGAGTCCCACGACCCCGGACATGCAACGCCTGCCGGCTATCACACACGCCCGGTTTAGCCTCATCCGCTTTCGCTCACCACTACTCACGGAATCACTCTTGTTTTCTCTTCCTACGGGTACTGAGATGTTTCACTTCCCCGCGTTACCACCAACCGCCCTATACATTCAGGCGGAGGCAACACCACATGACTGGTGCTAGGTTTCCCCATTCGGACATCCCCGGATCAACGTCTGGTTGGCGACTCCCCGAGGCTTAACGCAGCCTCCCACGTCCTTCATCGGCTCCTGATGCCAAGGCATCCACCGTGTGCCCTAAAAAACTTGGCCACAAAGATGCTCGCGTCCACTATGCAAATCTCAAACAACAAACAGCG
>NZ_JBFAIM010000157.1:0-3162 GCF_040654715.1 Nonomuraea sp. NPDC050643
GTGGGTGTTGTTGTTGTGTTTGATGGCGTGGTTGTGGGGGGTGACCTCCACTGGTCGGGGCGGGGGGGTGTGGGGGGCGGGTGGGGGTTGGGGCACGGGCGCGGCGGGGGCGACGCCGGTGGTGGCCGCGAGGAGCCGGCGGCGGCTCAGCCCGAGCCTGCGGCGGAGCGCGGCGGCGCGCTCGCGCTCCTCTGAAACGCGCTCCTCCAAGGAGATCTCCGCTGAGGCGATCTTCGCTGAGGCGAGGTCGCCGGGGACATGGTGATGGCTCACGCGAGGTTCCCTTTCCTGAGGGACGCGTGCGCCGACCACGTCACAGCGGATCCGTGCCGGGCCCCGCGGGCATGCCACAGCCCTGGAGCTCGAGACGATCACATTGTCACCGCACCGCCCGGCAGGGTCAATGCGTCATGACCCGGTCGATGGTGGCCGGGGCGAGCACGTGCTCGACCACCATGACGGCGGCGCCGACGATCCCGGCCCGGTCGCCCAGCTCGCTCGCCCGGATCCCGAGATGCTGCGTGGCCAGCGGAAGCGAGCGGCTGTAGATCGTCTCCCGCACGCCGGCCAGCACCTGCTCGCCCGCCTCGGCGACGGCTCCGCCGATCACGATGACGGAGGGGTTGAAGAAGTTCACGATCGAGGCCATCACTGCGCCGACCTCGCGCCCGGCCTGCCGGATGAGCCGGGTGGCCCGCAGGTCGCCCGCGCGCATGAGCGCCACCACGTCGCCGCTGCCCGCCGCCTCGATCCCGGCCTCGCGCAGCGCCGCCGCCATCGACGCGCCGCCCGCCACCGCCTCCAGGCAACCGGTGTTGCCGCACCGGCACGGCGCCTCCGACGCGGGCACCCGGATGTGGCCGACGTCCCCGGCCGCGCCCTGCGCGCCGCGGTGCAGCCGCCCGCCGGAGATGATGCCGCAGCCGATGCCGGTGCCGATCTTGATGAAGATCAGGTGGTCGACCGGCGGGGAGGCGGCCCAGTGCTCGCCGAGCGCCATGATGTTCACGTCGTTGTCCACCAGCACCGGGGCGCCCAGCCGCGCGTCCAGCCAGCCGGGCACGGCGAAGCCGTCCCAGCCCGGCATGATCGGCGGGTTCACCGGCCGCCCCGAGGCGTGCTCGACCGGCCCCGGCAGGCCGACGCCGATCCCGCACACCTGGGCCGGGTCGCGGCCGGCGCAGGCCAGCAGCTCCTCGAACGCGGTGACGAGCCGGCCCAGCGTCGGCTCGGGCCCCTGGTCCACGGGCAGGTCGCCGGCCCGCTCGGCGAGCACGTTGAGGCCGAGGTCGAGAACGGCCAGGCGGGCGCGCGTGGCGCCCAGGTCGGCGGCGAGCACGACCCGCCCGCCGCCGTTGAAGGCGTAGACCGCGGCGGGCCGCCCGCCGGAGGAGACGGCCCCCTCTCCGGCCACGACCCAGCGGTGGTCGATCAGACCGTCGAGCCGCTGGGACACGGTGGACCTGGACAGGCCGGTGAGCTCGGCCAGCTCACCCCGGGTGCGGGCCTGCCCGTCTCTGAGGATCGCCAGCAGCGCTCCCGCTCCCGCACTCTGACCGTTGGATCCACGTGGCATGCTATCTAGCTTACTTCGGATATCGACCGACTTATGTTGACAAGAATTAAAAGTCGGATCTATCGTCACGAAATATGTTGGACATATGCGTGACTCGGGCGTAATTCCGAGTTTGTCCGGCATTTTCGCCAGGTAGGAGCCGACCCGGTCCTCACCCGCCGTAGCGCCGAGACGCGGGCGTCAGAGAATGCCACCCGGGCCGGGTCCTCCGCACGCCGCTAGTTCGCCGCCTCCCACAGGTCGCAGTTGTGCTCGGCCTCCATCGTGGCCAGCGGGACGGGGATCGAGCGGCCTCCGGCCCGCAGCGACATGATCATGGAGGTCCGGTTGAACGAGGGCCAGGGTGCGGCGGCCTGCGCGTACGGCTGCCCGCTACGCGGGAAGGCACCCCAATAGTGCACCATGTCCCGGGCCAGCCGCCGCTCGGAGGCGTCGAACGTGGGCGCGATCGGCGTGCCGTTGTCGAAGCTCGGCCACAGGTACGCCAGCTCGGCCGCGTGCCCCGCGCCCCACTCGTACCCGGCGGGCTCCGGGGTCAGGCCGGGGCCGGTGCGGTGGTCGAAGCGGTAGCCGTACACGCGGGTGTGGGCCGCCAGCGCCCCGATGAGGCGCAGGGTCGGGCACCCGCCGATGCCCGCCAGGAAGCCGGAGTCGGTGAAGATCGCCCCGGTCAGGTACGCCGAGGTGAACCGGTCCGACTCCGCCGGCCACGGATAGCGGGCCAGGACGGCGGCGGCCCGGTCGCCGAACAGCGCCCCCACCCAGCCCTCGTACTGCTCACGGGTCCAGCCCATGTTGCCCTGCAGGAACGTGCGGCCCTCGTCGCGGGTGGAGCCCACGACCAGGGGCACGCGCTGGAAGCGGCCGGCCCGCACGGCGGTGTCGGGGTTCTCCGGGAGCGCGGGGACGTCGTACAGGAAGGAGGCGAACTGCGGCCCGTCGACCAGCCGGCCCGGCGGCAGGGCGCGCAGGCAGGCGGCGGCGGAGGCCGGGTCGGGACAGCCGAGGGTGGTCGCGATCGAGGCGCCCGACCGTTCGCCGTCCGCCACCGGGCGGCTGACGCACGAGCCGCTCTGGATGATGGCGCGCTGGAGCAGCCCGGCCGAGCCGGGCGCGGTCAGGTGGGCGCAGACCGACCAGCCGCCGGCCGACTCGCCGTCGATGGTGACGCGCCGGGGGTCGCCGCCGAACGCCGCGATGTTGCGCTGCACCCAGCGCAAAGCGGCCTGCTGGTCGAGCAGGCCGTAGTTGCCGGACTGGCCGGCCTCGGCGGTCAGCGCCGGGTGGGCGAGGAAGCCGAGGACGCCGAGACGGTAGTTGACGCTCACCACGACGACGTCCTCGAGCTGGGCGATGAGCGTGCCGTCGTGCTGGTTGGCCGAGCCGTTGGACAGGCCGCCGCCGTGGATCCAGAAGAGCACGGGCAGCCGCCGGCCCGCCGTGGTGCCGGCGGGGCGGAACACGTTGAGGAGCAGGCAGTCCTCGGTCTCCGAGCGGGGGCCGTTGCCGCTGGCGGCGGCCGGGCAGCGCGCGCCCCACGCGGACGCGTCGCGCACGCCCCGCCAGGCGGGCGGCGGCTGCGGGGC
>NZ_JBFAIM010000158.1:0-3115 GCF_040654715.1 Nonomuraea sp. NPDC050643
TATCCTCTCTTTTTTTTTTATATAATTCTTCTGTCTCCCGCCCCCACCTCCCCCGACACCCGGGGGGGGTGGGGGGGGGGGCGGGGGCGGGCCCCCCCCCCCCCCCCCCCCCCACTCTAGTGGCATGTCAAGGCTTTACGGCTTTGGTACACACATTGAACGCTGAACGAATGCCGATCTTGTGGGAGAAGGTGATGGAGAACCGGTCTCCATGGAGAATCCGCCGCCTGTCGTAGAAAATGCCGGTCTTAGTCCCTGCGGTGCTGTTTTGACTCTTCGATATAATGCAGAGAGAGAACGGGATGTCCGGCACCAAAGGTAGGAACTCCCAGCGCTCCCAGGTGCTTGCGAAGGGATACTCGTCGCAGTCTCTGGTTTGGTTCTTTGAGTAGCCCGCCCCGAAGATCTGGATGCACTTCGGGTAGGTTAGCCTCTTGCGCCTGCTCTCAGCCTCCTCGCCGTCGATGCGGTGCAGGAAGCTGAGCTGCCCCGGCGGTGTCAGAAACTTGGGATCGCACCCGCGTATGCGTTTCTTCCGGCTGGTGTTGTAGAGGTGGTATGGATGGGTGTCCTCCGAGTTGTAGCACGCTTTGTACCAGTGCTCGTACGCCTGGTTGAACCCGTCATTGTAGGCGAGTTCTAGCTGCGGATTGTACGCGGCAAAAACGCACCCAGACTTGTGCTTGAAGTAGGATGCGGTGCTGCAGCGTATGGATCTCGAAAATTCGGACAGATTGACGCTAACGAAGAACCGGCTTCTGTATTGCTGCGAGTCGATGCCCTGGACATAGACCATCAACTCGTCGGTTGTGGCCTTTTCCTTGTTTTCGACCTCTTCTTTGGTCTTGGGCTCGAGGAGTCCCTCTTCCCAAATGATGGTGCGCTTGTCTTTCGCCATATCGGCGGGGCAGTGCAGCCGGAATCTACCCGCGTAGGGATTAGTCTTCCACTGAGCGTAGGAGCGGATTACGGTTGTGCCGTCGGTCTCCCGGCAGCCGGTACGGCGCGGTATCGCACCGATTTTGAGACGCTGCGAACTCCAGCCCGGGCTTATGGTGATGTCTTGTTTGACGCGCACTATGACGTCGATCAGCATGTCACGGCTGGTCTCCCCTCGGGCCTTGTCGGGGCTGCGCTCGCCATTGAAGGTGTAAGCCAACGAGATGACTTCCGCTAGGAAATAACTGCCTGCGGGGCCGTTTTTTACACCGTGTTCGACTTGTCCGATGGAGCACCAGTTGTACTCGTCCTGCGTGTATCCCTCAGGTCGGCCCGCCTGCGCCCTATGGCTCTGACATGCGTCTTCGGTGATACGGAGTTTGCCTTCGTCGTGGGTTATAGGTGGGTCGAACAAGGCAGCCGTGGCAGCGTTCGCCGGCGAGGCGGCAGAGGCCGCAGATGCAACCTGGAGGGTCTGCCAGTCGGTCCACGTTCCGGCCTGCTCGTTAGTGACGACCCGGGCCCGCCATCTCGCCTTCTCGCCGTTTCGCAACCGGCCCTCGGGAACCTTGAGCGTTACCTGCGACTCATTGGCTTTGGCGGTGGTGTGGCCAGACCAGATCAGCTGTTTGTCCGAGGTTGCCTTCCCCGCTTTGTCGGTTTTCGTGGACGTGCGGACGATTTCTGCTTCCACCTTCTCTTCACCGTGGCGCCCGGCAGGCAGCCAGGCGGTCAGGCGGGGGGAGAGATCGGAGGTGGTGGTGACGCCGTCCACGATGTGGCTGTCTTCGACCACCAGCTTCTGGATCTCGGTGGAGGAGTTCGCCTGCGACTGACGCCCTACCGCGCCCGTCGCGGCGGTGCCGACGGGGGTGTTCATGTCGGTCAGGATCTCGGCTGAGGTTTGGGCCCGGTTGTAGACGCGCACCTCGTCGATCAGGCCGCTGAAGAATTCTCCGCCAACGGCGTTGCCGCCGATCTTGAGCGGGCCGCCATTGTCGTAGAGGTTGCCGCTCACCGCTGTCTGGGCGACCTGTTGTCCATTGACGAACAACCGCAGGGTAGCGCCTTCGTAGGTGAGCGCCAGATGGCTCCAGCTGTTCGGAGTCAAAGAGGTGGATGAACTGACCGTGGAGGAGGTCGTGAGGCTTGTGCTCACTCGCCCGGTTGGGCCGGCTCTTCCGCCGTTGGCGGCATACAGGCCGTAGGAGGGACCCTGCGCGCTCAACTCCTTGCCCACCACGAAGCGAGCTCCAGCGGGTGCGTTGACCCAGGCCGACAGTGTCATCCCGTTTGTCAGACGCAGTGACTCCGCGTGCGGGACGCTGACCCAGCTGGAGGAACCATTGAACGACAGGGCCTTGCCGTACTTACCATTCACCCAGGCGGTGCCGCTGCCGGTACCGGTGTTGTTCTGCACCGAAGAGTCGGCCACGCTCACGCCTGAACCCTCGTTCATGCCAAAGGCTGCGACCAACCCCGGCACCGGCGTGGTGAATGTCCAGGTGTGGGGCGTCATGATGTTGCCCGAGCCGTCCTTGGCGCCGCTCACCTCGACTCGGTACACCGAGACGGCGAGCGGTGAGGCCGGGGTGAACGTCCATTCGTCGGTGTCGCCCGCCGTTGTTCCCTGCACGGTCGCGTTCGATGAGTCCTTGAGCGTGATCTGAACGCCGGATACCGCCTCGCTGAAACCGACCCTGATGGCGGTGTCCGCCGGCACGTTGGTTTCGTTCGCGGCGGGGGCGGTGCCGTCCACCTTGGGCGGATCGGTGTCAGGACCGCCCGTCGTGAACGACCAGATGTGCGGGGCGGCCATCACGTTGCCGGCCGCATCTTTAGCGCCGAAGACCTCCGCCGTGTAGCGGGTGTTGGCAGCAAGCGGCTGTTCGGGCACGAACTGTGCCGTGTTCTCATCCGGCTGCCTGGACACCCCGGCGACCGGGTTGCCGTCGGCGTCTTTCACCACCATCTGGGCTTCGACGACCGGCTCGCTGAACGATGCCCAGATCTCGGTGTTGGGCGGTACACCTGTCGCGTCCTTGTCCGGGCCGACGGCGACCACGGTCGGTGGGTCGGTATCCTCGGCGGGCGGGTCTTCCGGCCCTGGAGGCGTGTCGTCCAGGTCGGTGGTGGAGACGGTGGATGTGGTGTTGGCCGCCTTCAACTGCTGCAG
>NZ_JBFAIM010000159.1:0-2973 GCF_040654715.1 Nonomuraea sp. NPDC050643
GGCTAAGAATCTGGAGTGTTTTTATGATTTTTTTAAGAGAAAAAATAGTCATGAAATATACAAAAAAATCATGTATATTTTGTTAAATAGTACAGTGATAGCATTTATATTATTGCTAATTGTGAAATTAATATTTGATTTCCTTTTTTAGACTATATTCATATTTTTTCAGATTTGTATTTTTATTGGGGTTAATTATTGGTAGTATCCCAGATTTTATAGAAAAGAAAGGTTAATTTTATGTTATTAAAAAATAAGATTTATTCAGGCATTATTATTGTTATTTTTATAGTTTGTTTGATTATAGGATTGAATGAAAATATCATTGGAAATCCTTTAGGAGAAAAAATATTTTATTTATTAGGTTTTCTATTTTTTGTATTATTAATTATTGGTACAACAAAAAATAGAAAGCATTAATGTCTTCTTTTTGCCCCATTTCTTACGATAAACATTTTTTGAGTAGCCTTTTTAATGTTCTTTCAATCGTTTAATTTCTTTTTTTAATGGTCTATCATCACGATACGTATTAAAATTCATAAATGCAGTACTATCAAAGTGCTCTAACAAGCGATGAAATATCTCATTCTCCCTTTTGTATTGTTCTATATCATCTTCAAGTTGGTCATGACGTTGTCGAAGTGCGTCTCTGTCTGATTTGAGTGCTTCGTTGTCTTCTTCTAGATGTTCAATAACTTTATACAAATTATTCGTATTATTCTTAGAATTAGAATCATCCATCGTTATTTGCTCTTTTGGATATTCAATCACCGTCGGTTTAATCCGATTACCCACAGCTGTTTGGCGTATATATTCTGTGACATTCATACTACGTATGTAGGCTAAATCTTGTATCTTTTTGTATTGCGCTTGACTGACACGAACGGTTAAGATTTTTTCTTTCGAGCTTTGTTTTTTTGGCATTGAATCACCTCATAATTAATATATGATAAGCATACATATGTGTGCTTATTTTTATATTAATATAACATACATATGTATGTTAATAAATATGTATGATTCGAGGTGTTGTGAGCTAACATTTGGCATACATATTATCAAACATATTTGTTTGATAATGCGTATGTCATTTGTTAGCTATATAACGGAATTCAAAAATATATTTTTGAATGTAGTGATGGCCTCGCCAGAGCGAAGATAACTCTTACATTTGAATGTAAGAGTATATCGAGCTATACTCTCATTGCGGAATCAGCCTCACATGTTTGAGGCGTAGCGGTGAGAGTATCCATCATTTTACATAAGCGAAGCATTGTCGAAGGTAGACAATCACAGCGCTTGTAAAATGATATTTTCGAAGGTTCTCGAAAGTAGAGAACCACAGACAAATCAAAAAGCTTCGGGGAGGGCGCTCAATTTGAAATTAGCTTGGAATACGCAAAAAAATAAAATGAGCGATGTTAAAGGCAAAGAGATGGAACAAGAACGTAAAGGGAGAATCAAAAATGATGAGATTGATTTGAAACGGACAAACTTAAACTTTGATTTAGTTGAAGATGAACGTCATTTGTATCATCGTGTGAAAGATAGAGTCGATTATTATAAAGAACAGGGGTCACGTGTACAGAAAAATAGTGTGGTGATGTATTCCAATATCATTACGTTATCGAAAGAAGAGGCCGACCGTATGGGAGAAATACGTACAAAACACTACTTTAAGACATGTAAAGATTACTTCAGTGAACGTTTTGGCGAAGTCAATGTCGTTTCAGCGAAAGTTCATATGGATGAATCAGCGCCTCATATGCACCTTCACTTTATACCTGTTAATCATCAAGGGCGGTTATCAGCACGTACAGCTATGAATCGACAAGTCATTAATCACATCCATGATGAATTAACCACACATCTGTGCCAGCAAGGTTTTGATGTTGAACGTGGGAGTACTGATGATAATAAAACGTATATTCAAGATATTCATGAATATAAAAAGAAAGCGAAAGTTTTAAGTGAATTAGACCAACAAATTGAAACGAAAAAACAATTGTTGAGGGATATCAACGATTTACACGATGAAAAAGAACATTTAACTCGGGATATTCAAAACTTAAAACGGAAAAATCATTTTTTACAAGAGGATTCTCAACAGGCTCAAGAAGATATTGACCTATATAAGCAACTGAGAGCAAATTCTAGGGACGATTTTGAAAAAGATGAGGAAAAGTACCAAAAAGAAATCAAAGCGTATGAGGCGTCTCTGAGTGGCCTTAGAATGAATTACCGAGATTTGGACAAGCGCAATCAATATTTAACAACACAAAATAATCAACTCGAACACCATTTAGACATGTTAAATGCACGTCATCAAGCGATGAACGACATGGTAAGAAACGATACACGTATTTTGTTTGCGGGGCTTAGATGTGCATTGAAAGATAGGAACATTGAATTAAGCGCAGAAATTAAATATCAACGTATGCCAGAAGTCGGTATTGATCCCGATACGGTGGATCAGGGGGCTTTAACACATGCATATCAAGGTGATGTGTCAGGGATAGACCATCATATAAGAAAGGCATCAGCACCTATTAAAAAAGAGACAGAGAATGACTTAGAATTAGAATAAATCAATAAAAATAAGCACTCAGGCAAGTATGATACTTGTTTGAGCGCTTATCTCAATGAAAAGAGTAAGTAAAAACTTAATAAGCTGGCGACACTTATTAAGAGCAATAATAACTTTAATTACTGAACTAGTCTACTAATTCAGTAATTAGGAACGATACCTTTGCATTTCTATATTATTATAAGAATTCCAAGGTAGCAAAGATATTGTATTGGAAATGATAGATGTGAGTATGATTTCTAAATTAATTGATGAAGATATTTTGGGTTTCTAAACTTAAAAAAATACCTCCATTCTTTTAAAAGTTTATTTTTGTGTTGTTTTCTTTATAAATATATTTGAATGCGTTTGAAGTATTTCAAAGAAGATCAGCGCGCTCGGCGGCA
>NZ_JBFAIM010000160.1:0-2882 GCF_040654715.1 Nonomuraea sp. NPDC050643
AACCTCCGCCACCCCGTCCTCTTCCACACCACCATCCAGGCTCTGGTGCGCGACGGCCACCACGCCTTCATCGAAACCAGCCCCCACCCCGTCCTGGCCCCCATCCTCGACGGCACCCTCACCACGCTCCGCCGGGACCAGGACACCGCCCACACCATCACCACCGCGCTCACCCAGGCCCACCTCCGAGGCCACTCCCTCGACTGGTCCACGCTGTTCGCGCACCACCACCCCCGCCCCACCGCCCTGCCCACGTACCCGTTCCAGCGAAGCCACCACTGGCTCACCCCCGGCAAGAACGTCACCGGCAACGCCCAGGACGACCATTTCTGGACCGCGATAGAGAACGCCGACCTGGACGCTCTCGCCACCACGCTCAACCTCGAGCCGTCGAAGCAACAATCGCTCAGCGACCTCCTTCCGGCCCTCACCGCCTGGCATCGGCACCACCGCGCCCAATCGGCGATCGACGACCGGCGTTATCGCATCCACTGGAAACCACTGAGCACGGACGCGGACTCCGATCCGCTTTCCGGCAAATGGCTGGTCCTGGTTCCGGCGGCCCTTTCCGACGGCGAAATGGTGGCGTCGGTAACGCAGGCCCTCCAGGCCACTCCGGTCACGATCGACAACGAGGCCGACCTGGCCGTATGCGTTCAGGAGGCGTTGTCTGAAGAGCCCGTGAGCGTCCTGTCGCTGCTGGCCCTGGACGAGGATTCCGGGCTTGCGCTGACCGCCGCGCTGGCCGGCCTCGAAATCGAGGCGCCGATATGGTGTGCCACCCGGCAGGCGGTTTCCACCGGTACGGATGACCCGGAAATCCGCCCGTACCAGGCTCGGGCGTGGGACGTCCGGCAATCGCGCGGTGGCCTGCTGGATCTCCCCGCCTCGCTGAGCCGGGCCGCGATGGAGCATCTCCGCGCCGCCCTCTCGGAATTTCCCGGCGAAGAGCAACTCGCGGTGCGGGATTCAGGCGTCTTCGCCCGGCGGCTCGTACGCGCCACCTTCGATTCCGCTCCCACGGTCTGGCGGCCGGAGAACACCGTACTGGTCACCGACGGCACCGACGAAAAGGCATTGCGCATCGCCCTATGGCTGGCCGAAAGCGGCGCCGCGAACGTCGTGCTGACCCACGACCGGGAAACGGATCCCGCCATGATCCGCGCGATCGAAGACCGGCTCACCGAACGGATCTCACTCCGGGCATACGACCTCGACGACCTGCGGGAGCTCCTTGCCGAAGTCGCACGGGACAGTCCGCTGACAGCGGTCTTTCACCCGTTCCGGACGGCCGACGCCGCCGTCCGTCTCCATGAGCTCACGCGGGATTCTCCGCTGTCGGCGTTCGTCCTTCTCGATTCGGAAACGGACACGCCGTCCCCGAACGCTTTTCCTGAGGCTCTCGCGCGACAACGACGGGCCCAGGGATTGCCGGCGACCCATATCGCCTGGGATGTGGACCCGGAATTCGCGGTCCCCGTCGTCCAGCAGGCTCTCGACCACGACGAAACGTCTCTGGTCGTCGCCGACATCGACTGGGAGCGCGGGAATCCGCTGGTGCAGGACCTGCCGGAGGCCCGAACAGCACCCGCGAATCTCGGCAAAGTCGTTTTCGCCGCCTTGGACGAGGGTGAACGAAATCACGCGCTGGCGGAGCTCGTACAGGCGAACATGCGTGCCGTCCTGGGCCACGCCGCCACCGATGCCGTGGACATGACGCGCACGTTCAAAGACCTGGGCTTCGAATCATTCGGGGCGGTGGAACTACGCAACCGCCTCAGCGCGGCGACCGGCCTGAGCCTCCCCGCCGGTTTGCTGTACGACCATGCGACACCGAGCGCTCTCACCAGTCACCTGAGCGACGAAATCGCCGGCACGACCAAGTCCGCTTCCCGGGCGACCGCCTCGGCCGTACTCGACGAACCCATCGCGATCGTCGGAATGGCCTGCCGCTTTCCCGGCGGAATCACCTCACCGGAAGAGCTGTGGCAGTTCGTGTACGAGGGCGGGTCCGCGATCGGTGAATTCCCTCAGGATCGCGGCTGGAACGAAGACGAAATCTACGCCCCCACGCCGAAGACGCCGGGCAAGTCGTATGTCCGTACCGGCGGTTTCCTGTACGACGCCGGGGAGTTCGACGCCGACTTCTTCGGCATCAGTCCCCGTGAAGCCCTCGCCATGGACCCCCAGCAGCGTCTTCTCCTGGAGATCGCCTGGGAGGCCCTGGAGGACACGGGCATCGACCCCACCACTCTCCGCGACAGCATGACGGGCGTCTTCGTCGGAGCAATGTCCCAGGACTACGGCCCCCGGATGCATGAGCCGTCGGACGAACTGGCGGGTCACCTGCTGACCGGCACCACGGCCAGCGTCGCTTCGGGCCGGATCTCGTACGTACTCGGCCTCCAGGGCCCGGCGGTCACTATCGACACGGCCTGCTCGTCTTCCTTGGTCGCCGTACACCAGGCCGTACAGGCACTCCGCACTGGAGAGTGCGCCATGGCGCTGGCGGGCGGCGTCACGGTCATGGCCACGCCTGGCATGTTCATCGAGTTCAGCCGCCAAGGCGGCCTGGCCCCCGACGGCCGCTGCAAGTCCTTCGCCGCCGCCGCAGACGGCACCAACTGGGCAGAGGGCGCCGGCCTAGTCGTCTTGGAACGGTTGTCCGTAGCCCAGGAAAACGGCCACCGCATCCTCGCCCTGATCCGCGGCTCGGCGGTCAATCAGGACGGTGCCTCCAACGGATTGACCGCACCCAACGGCCCCTCCCAGCAACGCGTCATCCAGGCCGCCCTCACCAACGCCGGCCTGCCCCCCGACCACATCGACGCCATCGAAGCCCACGGCACCGGCACCACCCTCGGCGACCCCATCGAAGCCCA
>NZ_JBFAIM010000161.1:0-2495 GCF_040654715.1 Nonomuraea sp. NPDC050643
TCGACGGACGCATAGGCCAGTAATGATCATGCGGGGAGCCTCACTCAGGTCTCCCGGGGGGGGCGCCCCCGGCCCGGGCCCCCCCCCCCCCGGATGGTTCGGGCCCCCGGCGGGCGCGGGTGCCGCCGCCCCCCGCGGCGACACCGGCGCGGCGCTGGCCGCGCAGGCGATGGTGATGGCCGCCGCCACCGTACGCGGCGACCTGGCGTTCGCCCTGGCCCTGGCCGAGAGTCTGCTGGCCGTGCACCGCCCGCAGCACGGCCTGACCCTGCCCGCGCTGCTGGCCCGGTTGTGCCAGAGTCACGTGCACACCGCGGCGGGGCGGACCGAGGAGGCCGCCAAGGCGCTGGAGGAGATGTGCGCCGAGTGCGACCGGCACGGCGAGCGGTGGATGCGCGCCTACGCCGACCTGTTCCGGGCGCGGGGGGAGCTGTCGCTCGGGCGGTTCGAGGCGGCGCAGACGTACGCGCGGGCGGCGCTGGAGACCAAGCACCGGCTGCACGACAACATCGGGATCGCCCTGGCCCTCGACATCCTGGCCTGCGCCGCCGCCGCCTCGGGCCAGGGCGAGCACGCCGCCCGCCGGCTCGGGCTGGCCCAGCAGGTGTGGGACACGATCGGGCGGGCGCAGATCGGCATCCGGGAGTGGGTCAGCGCCCGGCAGACCTGCGAGCGGCAGGCCAAGGCGGCGATCGGCGACCAGGCGTACACGGCCGCCTTCCGCGCCGGCTACGACGCGGGCCTGGAGACCGGCATCGTCCACGCCCTCGATCCCGCCCCCTGACCTCAGAGGCGGGCGGCGGTGGCGAACAGGACGGCCTCGGAGCCGGGGCGGCCGACGAGCTGGAGTCCCACCGGCAGGCCGTCCACGGTCCCGGCGGGCACGGTCAGGGCCGGGTGGCCGAGGACGTTCCACGGGCTGGTGAGGGAGAGCAGGGCGTGGAGCACGGGGATCCGCTGTCCGTCCAGCTTCATCTCGCGCTGGTCCAGCAGGGGCGCGGTGATCGGCACGGTCGGCAGCGCCAGCACGTCGTGCCGCTCGAACAGCGCCGCGACCGCTTCGGCGATCTTGGCCCGCGCGGCCATGGCCCGCACGTAGCGCCAGGCCGGTACGTCCAGGGCGGCGCTCAGGCGCACGAGCACCTCGGGATCGAACAGCTCGGGAGCCTCCGCCAGCCGCTCGGCGTGCACGTCCGCCGCCTCGGAGCTCACGATCGCCGGGTACGCCGCGCGCACCGCGTCCCCGACCCAGTCGGGCACCCGCACCTCCTCCATGCCCCCGGCCGCCGGCTCGGCCACCGCCCGGACGGCGGCCACCACCCGCGCGTCGCCGTCGAAGAGCCCGGCGGGGTCCAGCCAGGCCACCCGCCCGGGGCCGGCCTCGCCCGCGGGCGCGGCGGGGGTCAGGCACGCGTACGCCAGCCGACAGCTCTCGGCGTCGCCCGCGAGCACGCCCACGTGGTCGAGCGTGCGCGCCAGCGGGAACACCCCGTCCGATGAGAGGGCCCCGTAGGCGGGCTTGAAGCCGGCGATCCCGCACAGCGCGGCCGGGATGCGCACCGAGCCGCCGGTGTCGGTGCCGAGCGCCATTGGGAGGATGCCCGCCGCCACGGCGGCCGCGCTGCCGCCGCTGGAGCCGCCCGACATGCGCGCCGGGTCCCAGGGGTTGCGCGAGGGGCCGTTCGCGGAGCGGTCGCCGCTGGCGCCGTACGCGAACTCGTGCGTCGTGGTCTTGCCGACGATGACCGCCCCGGCCGCGCGCAGCCGGGTCACGCAGTCCGCGTCCGTGTCGGGGACGTACCCGGTGAAATGCCGCGAGCCCATGGTGGCGGGCAGCCCGGCCACCATGATCAGGTCCTTGACCCCCACCGGTACCCCGTGCAGCGGGCCGCGATCGGTGCCGTTCGCCAGCTCCTCGTCCGCAAGCCGTGCCGCCGCCAGCGCCCCCTTGGCGTCCACGGTGACGAACGCGTTGAGGGCGGGGTTCAGGTCGGCCGCGGCGTCGAGCGCCCGCTCGGTCAGCTCGGCGGAGGTGGTCACGTGCTCGCGCAGGTCCCGCGCGAGTTCGCTGATGGTGCGGCCGGTGAACGGACCGGGAGAGATCGGCATGGGCACCTTTCTACACGTTGCACCACGAACCGGGCATCCCGCCCACCTGCCCGGCGGGGAGGCGGCGGCGACGCCGCTAGCATCGGCGGGATGTCGGACTCACGAAGGCCCCGGACGCTACGCCGGCTGCTGCGGGGGACACGCCGGTCGGGGTCACGAGGATGGCGGGTGCTGCGGGGGAAGCCCGGATTGGGGTCACGGGGGCAGCGGGGGATGGGAGGGGCGGGGCCGCGAGGGCGGCGGGTGCTGCGGGTGGCGCGCCGGGTCGCCGCCGTCGCGATCAGCCTCTGCGCGCTGGCCGGCGCGGTCCTGCTGCACGGATCCGGCTTCCTCGCGGTCTACCTGACGGCGTTGATCCTGGGTAACTCACGCCTGCCGCACCGGGC
>NZ_JBFAIM010000162.1:0-2310 GCF_040654715.1 Nonomuraea sp. NPDC050643
GGGCGGGCGCTGGACGCGATCGCCCCGCATCTCGATCACCTGGTGGGGTCGGTCGGGCCGGCTGCGATCGCAGCGTTCGGGATCGAGACCAGCCGTATGCACTGGGACATGACGTCCATCTCCCTGCACGGCGACTACGAGCAGGCCGAGGAGGGATTCGCCTGCCCCAGATACGGCCATCCCAAGGACCGACGGCCGGACTTGAAGCAGATTCAGGCCGGGATCGCGGTGACCGGCGACGGTGCGATCCCGGTGTTCGCGCGGGCTTTCGACGGCGGGGCCGGAGAGGTCGGCCAGGTCGTGGGAACGATGAAGCAGTTACAGGGCTTGGCCTCGGCCCGGCGGCTGCTCATGATCGGTGACTCCAAGCTGATCTCGTATGGGAACCTGGCCGCGATGGATGCCGAGCGGGTGAGTTTCATCGCTCCGGCCTCAAAGACGTACGTGCCGGTCGGTGATCTGGCCGGCCTGGCGCTCGACCAGGCGACCGCGGTGGACTACACCGCCCAGCGCGATGCGAGTAAAGCCGCAGATCAGCGGAGCTCCTGGCACGTACTGGAAGCCGAAGAAGCGATGACGTTGGCCGGGCCGCTCAAGAGCGACCCGGTGGTATCGGTACGACGCGTGTTCGTGCACTCCTCGGCTCGGGCCCAAGCCGTGTCCAACGCCCGGACGTTGAAGCTGTCGCGTGCCCGCGAGGCTCTGGAACGTCTGGGGCGCGGGCTGGGCTCGCGGCACTATCCGGACGCGGGCAAGGTCACCGACCGGGTGGCCGTGATCGCCAAGCAGCGGCGGGTCGCCGCCTACCTGCGTACCACCATCGGCACCGATGCCGGCACCGGCAAACCCACACTCACCTGGGAATTCGACCAGACAGCCATCGACGCCGAAGCTGCCACCGACGGCTGGTACGCGCTGCTGACCAACCTGGACCCCGAGCAGGGCGACGCCGTACAGGTGCTGCTGCTGTACAAGAAGCAAGAAGCGGTCGAACGCCGCTACGCCGCTTTCAAGGGGCCTTGGCCGTCACTACGCTCTACCTGAAGAACAACCGGCGCATCGCCGCCCTGATCACCGTGATCTGCCTGGCTCTGCTCATCTTCTGCCTGGTAGAACGCCAGGTCAGACAGGCATTGGCCACGCACGGGCAGAGCAAGGTCAACGGTCTGTACGCCGGTCGCCCTGCCATCCCCACCGGAAATCTGATCTTCCGTGCGCTCGCTACCATGCGCATCATCCCTGGCAGCGGGACCGCGCCACCCATCATCCTCCAGCCGACCCCGGCACAGATCAACCTGCTCGATCTGCTCGGGGTCGACCCTCGCGATCTCCGTTGACGATCACGCACCTGCGGAAAACGGGCCTAGCGGATCGGCGCACGCGGGGACCGGTCCGGGAGATCGGCCCTTGCGTGGGCTGTGGCGGAGCTTTCCGCAAGGTCCGGCACTCGGCCCACGCATGGGCTGGCGGCACCGGACGGCGGATCTCCTTCCGCCTGCCCCACCGACCTCACTCGCCGTACCCGGAGGACCTGGGCCCGCGGAACGGCTGGAGCGCGGCCGACCGGCGCAGTCCCGAGAGCGATGAAGCGGGCGCGAGAGTGTCCGGGGGCCGGCGAAGCCGGAAGAGCCGGGCCAGGTCCGACGATCAGTCCGTGACGGCGACCATGGCGATCGACACCAGAATCCCCGGCCGGTCCACACCCAGCTTGCTCACGCAGCGCGGCGGCCGCACGTCCGGGAAGAACTCGTCGAAGACCTCGTTGACGCCGTCGGCGTCTTCGGGGCGCAGGAGCAAGGTGTGGACCATGACGGCGTCGCTCAGAGTGGCGCCGCCGGCGCGCAGGATCGCCTGGCAGTTGAGCAACGACTGGCGGGTCTGCTCCTGGATCGTGGGCCCTGCCGGCTCGCCGGTCGCCACATCGACCCCGATCGTTCCGGCGACGTAGATCGTGTTGCCCGCCTTCACCGCCCGGCTGTAGCTGGGATATTTCGGCGCCTCGGGCGTGGAGAAGACATCTCGGGGCATCGCATGCGCTCCTGTTCTCGAAGTGGTCTGTTCTTCCGGATGGAGCGCTCGGCCGCCGACAATGCCTGCCCTGACGTCGCCGGTTTGGTTGACCTGCCGGATCACACCACGATCGGGAAGCAGTGATCCAGGCCGGTGATGCGCAGCAGCTGGGCCAGGCACGGCGGAGGGCCGGTCAGAGCCAGCGTGGTCGGCCAGCAGATCGGGCAGGCGCTCGGCTCGCTGGCGCGTGAGGTCATCGGCACCACCGACATCGGGCTGCCCCTTTCCGACACGGCCGCG
>NZ_JBFAIM010000163.1:0-2283 GCF_040654715.1 Nonomuraea sp. NPDC050643
CCATTCGGTAGCCATTTCTGTGCAAAATATTGATTTGACAGTGTCAAATGGGATTCCTATTTATGCGATAAAAATTGTTATATGACTCCCGAACGGCTACACAAAAGATACCGAATAGCTACACAAAATCAAAAATGGATACCAAATAGCTACATTATTAGGTAGCTATTTGGGAGCTAAAAGGGAGCCAAATGGTAGCCAAAATCAAAATGCACTGCTGCCTTTTTTGAATATTATTAATCGGGTTTTAGCTTTTTTCTAAGAAGAATAATTGAGATTAAAAATATATTTTTCTTTCTGAAAGTGTTGAGAAATGAATTTTAAAATGATTCATAGCCTCTCTTTTGAACGAAAGAAATTTTTGTTTGTTTTTATATTCGAAATGATTAAATGTCCTAGAAAGGGCTTAAAATGCAAAATAAAAGAACCACTCATTTTTTGAGTGGTCTTCTGGATAATGGTTATCATATTGTGCAATTAAAAGGAGCACTGTATTGAGCATACCACACGCATTTATGCCGAGAAAATTTATTGTGCGTTGAGAAGAACCCTTAACTAAACTTGAAGACGAATGTCGGCATAGCGTGAGCTATTAAGCCGACGATTCGACAAGTTTAGGGATTGTTAAGGGTTCAGAGGCTCAACGTCAATAAAGCAATTGGAATAAAGCATTAAAAATAGCCACTCAGCAATTGAATGACTATGGGTTGGGAAAAGAACTATTTCATGCTAAAAGATTTAATGATGTTTGAGGATAATGCTATATTTTTACCTTAACACTTATTTAATTGCAGTGCATTTAAAAGTATTTAACGATGAGATTTTTTTGGCTTTTTTGAAACGAGTGAAACGAGTTTCTTCTTGTCTTGATACTATAGGTAACTATTCCCGTATGGTTACCTGTCTCTAGATTAGTTGATATGACTGTCTTTGAACGCAAAAAAAGTTGCTTTTTCATACCTAGTATAGTAGAGTTTATGGTGACCAAACCAAAACTTTACATGAAAGGAGAAAAAGCAACTTTTTTGTTATAAAAACTTTGTATACAACTTAGTTGTTTTTACAGTGATTTAATATATGGAAAAGTATACTGAGAAAAAACGGAGAAATCAAGTATTTCAGAAATTTATTGAACGGCATGTCAAAGAAGGACAAATGGATTTGATAAGGGAGTGCAATACATTCTTGAGTTTTGTGGCAGATAAAACATTAGAGAAACAGAAATTGCATAAATCTAATTTATGTAAAAATCGATTTTGTCCTGTATGTGCATGGCGAAAAGCGAGAAAAGATGCGTTAGGTTTATCATTGATGATGCAATATATTAAGCAAAAAGAAGATAAACAATTCATCTTTTTAACACTTACCACGCCAAATGTTACAGCTGAGCATTTAGAAAGTGAAATTAAAGCTTATAATCACTCTTTTCAAAAGATGTTTAAGCGTAAAAAAGTAATTTCTGCTACGAAAGGTTATGTAAGAAAATTAGAAATTACTTACAATAAAGAACGTGATGACTATAACCCGCATTTTCATGTTTTAATTGCAGTAAATAAGTCATATTTTACAGATAAAAGATATTATATTAGCCAAAAAGAATGGCTTGAATTATGGCGTGACGTAACGGGAATTTCAGAAATTACACAAGTTCAAGTTCAAAAAATAAGACAAAATAACAATAAAGAGTTATATGAAATGGCTAAGTATTCTGGTAAAGATAGTGATTATTTAATAAATCAAAAAGTATTTGATGCATTCTATAAATCTCTTAAAGGTAAACAGGTATTAGTTTATTCAGGATTATTTAAAGATGCTAAAAAGAAATTAAAAAATGGAGATTTAGATTACTTAAAAGAAATTGATCCAACCGAATACGTGTATCAAATTTTTTACATGTGGAATAAAAATGAATATTTAGCGAGTGAAATTTTTGATTTAACAGACGAAGAAAAACAAAAAATAAATCATCAAATGATAAATGAAATTGAAGAAGAAAAATAAAAAACAAAACGCTACTCGAAAAAAAGAGTGAGCGTTTTTTGTTTTGTTAGAAAAAATTAAAGATGTTTTTCTGAAAAAGGTTTGAGATTTTGAAATGAAAAATATGAGGGTATACAGGTGTAATATTGCAACTATTGCTATTAAAGAGCATAAGAGGAATCCTACACAGAAATGTCTCCGTATGTAGCCATTCGGTAGCCATTTCTGTGCAAAATATTGATTTGACAGTGTCAAATGGGATTCCTATTTATGCGATAAAAATTGTTATATGACTCCCGAACG
>NZ_JBFAIM010000164.1:0-2279 GCF_040654715.1 Nonomuraea sp. NPDC050643
AGGGCCGACCCTTCGCTGACCGCCGGCCACCCGGCTTCGAAGCCAAACCCCCTCGAAAGTATCGAAGGAGAGCAGTATGAAACCCGAGTCTTGTCCCGGCAGACCCCGGTGCGGCCGACCGAGCGGTGGATGTGCAGGCCGGTCGGGAAGCGGCCGAACTCATCTGAGGTGTAGTTCGAGCCGCGGTCGGTGTGGAACACGGCGCCGGGCTGGAGCAGGCCGGTGCCGGCGGCCATCCGGATCGCGTCCTTGATCGGCTCGGTGCGGTAGTGGTCGGCCATGGCCCAGCCCAGCACCGCCTTGCTGTGGCAGTCGATCACGGTGACCAGGTGGAGGAAGCCCTCCCAGGTGCGGACGTAGGTGATGTCGCCGACGAGCTTGGTGCCCGGCCGCTCGGCGGTGAAGTCGCGGCCGAGCAGGTCGGGGATGCCGCGGGCGTCGCCCTGGACGGTGATGGCCGGGCGAAAGGCCCGGACCTGGGCCGGGGTCAGGTCCTGCTCCCGCATCAGGGCGCGGACCGGTTCGGCCGAGCAGTGCTCACCGCGACGGGCCAGGGCGGCGTGGACGCGCCGGTGGCCGTAGGTCTCGTGCGAGCCGGCGAAGATCTCGACGACCGCCGCGGCCGACAGCGCGCGGCGTTGCGCGGTGGCCGAGGCCGGTCGCTCGCGCCATTCGTGGTAGCCCGAGCGGGATACCTGTAGCCAGGCGCACATCTTCACGATCGAGTGACAGGCCTTCTCCGCGTCGATCAGCTCGTACTTGGCGAGCGTCATCGAGTCTCGGACGCGAAGAAGCCCACATATATATTGGGCCGCACTGGCATTGACGGAGGCCGAGGCCGCAGTGCTGGAGGAGGTTGGGCTGTCGGATGCGCTGGCCACGGTGGGCGGTGCAAGCCCTATGACGTTGGCTATTGAAGTGGCATTGTCACTGGAGCTCAGGCAGCCTGTAGAGCCAGTAGGCTCCCTGCTGGTCTGAGATGGCGTATGGCGTCTTTACCGCATCCGGATAGCCGTACGTCGTGGGGATCTTGTTGCCCCGTGTCCTGTCCCGGGAGGCTTCGGGGGTGTCGTAGACGCTCTCAACGGTAATTGTGACCTTGACCCCCTTCTCGTCGGCCGCAGTGAGGAGGTCGCCGTAGAAAATCTTGAGGCGGGCCTTGCAGCCCGTACATGGTCCGATGTTGCTGATCAGGATGACTTGGATGCTTTTGGTGTCTTTGGCGAGTCCGCGTTCAGTGATCCATTCATAGGCTTCGAGTAAAGTCGCGACCTCGCTGTCCTGCTGCGAGAGCTTGGCCTCGTCCAGGCTGATCTCTGCGGGACGTTGGGCGCCGTCTGTCGCCGTGAGGGTGTAATAGCCTTGGCCGGACTTGGGCGGCGCGACAGGGGTTAAGTAGCAGTTTTCATCATTGCCCTCGGAAGGGATGTTGTCGTCGACGATCACCATGATGCGGGAGTACAGGCCGGGTTCCAATACCTGATGGTCCTGCGCGGCGCGCTTGTGGATTGTGGCCAGTTCTCGCACGATCGCCGTGGTTCGCGCGTCAGGGCTATGAGCGTGAGTGTGGGACATCGTCGTCCTCTTTCATCGGGGAATTTCACCTTCTCACCGAGGGAGAGGGAAACAAGCGATGTCGGTGTCCGGCTGCGGCCAGTGCAATCCGCGCAAAGATTGCGATCTGGCGTTCGGAGCGGATCGGTACGAATGTTCGGTGGGCCCGAGACGCACGCGGCGCCGTTCAGCAAGTTCAGGCGCATCGGCACCGAGCGGGAGTTGGCGTTGGCGACGGGCCGTTCGTACGGGTTCGTTCATCGGCTGCTGCAGGAGGCGGGTGTGACTCTGCGGTCGCGCGGTGGCGCGCGGAAGGTGTCCCCGTTGATTGGCTGATGCTGTTTACCCAAACGCCAATGGGGATCGAGGCGGCGGCCGACACGACGAACACCCACTCACGGCGCCGCTCGGAGCGGATCGTGGATCTCACGTGCAGGTGAGGCGGGGCTCGGGGGCGTACACCGTGTGGAATCGCTGGCGGCGCACCTCCTTGCCGTCGCGCTTGAAGATGCGCCACACGTCGATGGCGAAGCCCTCCACGCCCTCCATCGGGATGCAGTCGGCCCCCGACTCCTCACTCAGCGTCGGGAACGGCTTGACGTCATAGCGCCCCGAGCTCTCGGACTCGATGGTGAAGCGCCGGGTGCTCCAGAACTGGACGGTGATCGAGGTGCCGGTGTAGGAGGTCTTGATCAGTACGCCGTAGCGGGAGTCGTTGCGCCAGC
>NZ_JBFAIM010000165.1:0-2261 GCF_040654715.1 Nonomuraea sp. NPDC050643
CTGATTCCCTATAGGAGTTGCGATGTCAAGACCGTCGCAGGAGAGGCTGTGTTGCTCGTGCCGGCCTCGGCGACGGTCTTGGCATCACGGGCTATTCCGAGTGTGTTGATCTCATGGTCAACGGGGGTGGGAGGGCCTGGCGGAGGCGGCAGCCGAGGTGGCCGATGTCCTCGGTCAGCCAGGTGACGGCGCTGGCGTGGTGGAAGTGCGTGGGGAAGGCGAAGTCGGCGAGTTCGGCCAGGACCGCGTCGTCGGTGCGCAGCAGCCAGTCTTCGAGGATCTCGGCGTAGTCGAGGAGTTCGCGCAGGTCGTCGGTCTGGTCTTCGGTCAGGGTGATCGTGGTCTGGGGCATGGGGAGGTCCTGCGATTCTGGGCGTGGCGAGGTGGCCGCGTGGCGTGGTGACACGCTGGGCGGGTGGGCCCGGGGTGATGAAGGTCAGTCAGGCGGGTTGACGGGGCTGCGGCCGGGCCGCGACGATGCGGAGCGGGGAAGGTCGCCTCGTGGATGGGCCGTCATGGTCTGGTGAGGGGCCTTCCCCGTGCCTTTGCCGGTGTTCTTGCTGGTCTTGCGGCTGCGGCGGCGTTTGCGGACCTCCTCAGGGACGGTCCAGCGCGCGGCGATGATCTGCTTGGCCTGCTCGGTGGTGATGGGCCGGTCGTCGGTATCGCGTAGCTGGTAGGGGGAGGCGCGCAGCATCACGGTGTGCAGCCGGATGGCCAGGTGCCCGGCGACCACGCACAACGCCTTGAGGTGGTTGGCGCCGCGTTCGGTCATCTGCAGGTAGTAGATCTTCGCGAGTTGCGGGTCGAGTTTGCGGGCGTGGTCGGCGGCTCGGACCAGGGTGGCCCGGCCGAGTGAGGGGCCGGCTTTGCTCATCGGTTCGCCCTTGCGGTCGGTGTCGCCGGTCTCGCTGGCCTTGGGGGCCAGGCCCAGGTAGGACTTGAAGTGGTGCCCGGTGGGGAAGCGGCGGGGGTTGCCGAGCAGGGCGAGCATGGCCGGGGCGCCGATGGTGCGCAGGCCGGGCAGGGTGCGGGCCAGCCGGCCGGGATCGACCTGGCGGTAGGCCTGTTCCCGGACGGCGGCGTGGGCGGCCAGCTCGGTGGTGATCGCGCTCAGCAGCCGGACTTCGGTGGCCACTTCGGCGGCCAGGTCGGTGTAGGGGACCGCGGGGTCGTCCGGGCCGTAGAGTTCGATCGCCTGCTCGGCCGCGCTGATCCACTCCAGCGCGCGCGAACGGCCCTGATGGCCGTGGGAGAGCGTGGTGATCAGGCTGGTCAGCGCGTCGGCGCCGAGCTGCAGCAAGGCCCGCGGATCGGCGTAGCCTTCCAGAACCGCCAGGTCGGCCTTGCCCAGGTCACCGGTCAGCGGGGTCATCGGCAGCAACTGCCGGACCAGGTCCTTGATCCGCCGCTTGTGGGTGGCGGCGGCCATGGTCAGCCGGTCGGTGGCGCGCACCCGCCGATCCAGCACCGCCGCCGCGCCCTCGGCCAGGCCCAGCTCCACCAGCCCGCCGGGGTCGACCAGCGGCAGCCGGGCCAGCGTCTCGGCGTCGATCCCGTTGGACTTGGTGTGCCTGCGGAAGAACTTGCGCAGGTCGGCGGCCTTGGCCGACGACACCCGGAACACCCGATGACCGCGGGCGGCGAAGAACTTGGCGACCGGGAACCACGCCGGCCCGGTCGGCTCGAACACCACCTCCAGCCGGATCCCCTGCGGCGCTCCGGCCAGCGCCCGCTCCTCCAGCGCCAGCAGCGAGGACTTCGTCGGCACACACCGCGCCGCCCCCAGCCTCATCCCAGACCCGTCCAAGATCCGTACGGTGTGCTCCGACGCGATCCCCAGATCGACGCCGACCAACCGCCGTTCCGCCGGCCCGGACAGCTGTATCACCTGCTCATCCACGGTCACCTCCAAGGAGACGTGTGCAGCCAGAAACCTGCTCCGGCTCACCCGCCCCCGACAGGCGGCGACCTCATCAGCCACGGTCCCAAGGTCAAGAGCCCCGACAACGGCTCCCATTCATGTGCTGCAACCGGGCCACACCCACGCGTGCGCCGGGTGGTCCACTTCCCTCATAGGGGTCATCCGTGGCCAGGCCAGCGGCGGCAATCAGACGAACGAGGCTCCACACCAGCACCACACGATGCTCATGCTTTCCTTCAGACCCGCACTCATCGCCACCCACCGAACTCGCCGGGATGCTCATGCAACCCTGGAACCCCTGGGCGGATCAAGCCCCGGAGCTCCTTACATGACCCGG
>NZ_JBFAIM010000166.1:0-2259 GCF_040654715.1 Nonomuraea sp. NPDC050643
GGTGGTGGTGTGGAGGGTGGTGGGGTGTTGGGGGTGGGTGGTGTGGATGTGGATGTTGGTCCAGGTGAAGGGGAGGTGGGGGGTGGTGTGGGTGGTGGTGAGTGCGGTGGTGTGGAGGGCGGCGTCGAGGAGGGCGGGGTGGATGTGGTGGGTGGTGGGTTCGGTGTCTTGGGGGAGGGTGATTTCGGCGTAGGTGGTGTCGTGCTGGCGCCAGGCGGTGTGGAGGCCTTGGAAGTGGGGGCCGTAGTGGAGTCCGGTGTCGGCGAGGTGGTCGTAGAGGTGGCTGGTGTCGAGGGGTTGGGTGTCGGTGGGGGGCCAGGGTTGTGTGGGTGGGGGTGTCGTGTGCTGGGTGGTGAGGGTGGCGGTGGCGTGGTGGGTCCAGGGGCGGTGTTGTTCGTCGTGTGTTGGGGTGGGGCGGGAGTGGATGGTGAGGGTGCGGGTGCCGTCGGTGGTGGGGCTGGTGAGGTGGAGGTGGAGGTGGATGGTGTCGGTGTGGGTCAGGGTGAGGGGTGTGTGGAGGGTGAGTTCGTCGATGTGGTTGTGGCCGGTGTGGTGGGCGGCGTGCAGGGCGAGGTCGACGAACGCGGTGCCGGGGAGGAGGACGGTGTCGTGGATGCGGTGTTCGGCGATCCAGGGGTGGGTCGTCAGGGAGAAACGGCCCGTGAAGACGACAGGTCCGTTGGCGCTCTCTATGTCGTCCGAGGAGGGGCTGCCATCGGTGTTGGTGGAGAGGGTGGGTAGGTCGATGGCGGCGCTGAGGAGGGGGTGGTTGGTGGGGTGTTGGCCGAGGTGGGTGGGGTTGCCGGCGTTGACTGTCGCGGTGAGCCAGTAGTGGGTGCGTTGGAAGGGGTAGGTGGGCAGGGTGGTGGGTTGGGGGTGGTGGTGGGCGAAGAGGGTGGGCCAGTTGAGGGTGTGGCCGTGGAGGTGGGCGGCGGCTAGGGCGGTGGTGATGGTGTGGGTGGTGTCGTGGTCGCGTCGGAGGGTGGTGAGGGTGTGGGTGTGGGGGTGTTGGGTGAGGGTGTCTTCTAGGGCTGGGGTGAGGACGGGGTGGGGGCTGGTTTCGATGAAGGCGTGGTGGCCGTCGCGCACCAGAGCCTGGATGGTGGTGTGGAAGAGGACGGGGTGGCGGAGGTTGTTGTACCAGTAGGTGGCGTTGAGGGTGGTGGTGTCGAGGTGGTCGCCGGTGAGGGTGGAGTAGAAGGGGATGGTGGCGGGTTGGGGGGTGATGGGGGCGAGTGCGTGTTGGAGGTGGTGGGCGAGGGTTTCGACGTGGGCGCAGTGGGAGGCGTAGTCGACGTTGATTTTGCGGGCTCGGATCTGCCGGGTTTCCAGGTGTGCCAGGAGGTTGTCGATGGCGGCCGGGGTGCCGGAGACGATGGTGGAGGTGGGGCCGTTGATGGCGGCGATGGACACCTGGTTACTTGGCTCTGGGCTGACCAGGGATTGGTCGATCGGCTCCTGCTCTACCGGTTCCTGGCCCTGCTCAGTCGACCTCTGCTGCTGTCCGCTTGGCTTCGGCTCCGTTGATGCCTGATCCGTCTCCCGGTCGGCCATTGCTTGCTCGGCTGGTTGCTCTGCGGCTGGCTCGTATTCGTTGAGCAGGTTCTGCAGGTCAGTGGCAGGGAGGGTAATGGCGGCCATGGCGCCTTGGCCGGCGAGTTGGGTGAGGGCTTTGCTGCGGAGTGCGGTGATGCGGGCGGCGTCTTGGAGGGTGAGGGCGCCGGCGATGTGGGCGGCGGCGATTTCGCCTTGGGAGTGGCCGATGACGGCGTCGGGATGGATGCCGTGGTGTTGCCAGAGGCGGGCCAGGGCAACCATGATCGCGAACAGGGCGGGTTGGACGACGTCGACGCGGTCCAGGGAGGGCGCGTGGTCGCGTTGGTGCAGTACGTCGAGCAGGGACCAGTCGGTGTAGGGCGCCAGAGCCTCGGCGCAGGCGTCCAGGTGCTCGCGGAAGACAGGCGAGGCCGCGTACAGGCGGCGGCCCATGCCGGGCCATTGACCACCTTGACCTGGGAAGACGAAGACCGTGCCACCTGATCCGACCGAGCCGAGCGGGGGAGCGGTGGGGGAGATCGAGTCGGTTGAGCTTGTGTCGGTGGTCGAGTCTGGCGTGGCGTTTGAGGAGGGCGAGCCTGTCGGATCACTCTGCACGTGGTCGAGTACTGCGGGGTTGGGGCGGCCGGCGGCTAGGTCGTCGAGGGCGGTGGTGAAGTCTTGTGTGGTGGTGGCTATGACTGCTGCGCGGTGGGGGAAGTG
>NZ_JBFAIM010000167.1:0-2244 GCF_040654715.1 Nonomuraea sp. NPDC050643
CACCCTCTCGTCGAGCGAGTGCCGCGCCCCCGTGACCGGACGGTCGTCCTCCGGCTCGGGCTCGGCCAGCGCCATCCGATCGACCTTGCCGGTCGTGGTCAGCGCGAACGTCTCGGAGATCACAAAGCGCGCCGGGATCATGAAATCCGGCAGCTTCGCCCGCAAGGCGGCCCGGATCTCCTCGACGTCCAGCGCCGCGCGAGGCGACGGCAGCAGGTAGGCCACGAGATCGTGATCGCCGCCCGGCTGGGGAAACCCCTTGACGACGGCGTCGGCCACCCCGGGGACGCGGTGCAGGACGCGTTCGATCTCACCGAACTCGACCCGCTGACCACGGACCTTCACCTGGTGATCCCGACGACCCAGAACCTCCAACTGACCATCCGGACGCCACCGGCCCAGATCACCCGTCCGATACACCCGCCCCCCACGCCCAGGCTCCACCGGATTCACCCCGAGAAACGCCCGAGCCGACCCACCCACCCCATGCAGATACCCACGACCCACCGCCACCCCGGCCACCACGATCTCACCCTTCACACCGACCGGAACCGGCCGGAAAGCATCATCGACCACGTACACCGACGTGTTCGCGATCGGGCCACCGGTCGGCGTGACCAGGCCGTCCGGAACCCGTGTCCTGGGGTGCATGACGTCGTCGGCGGTCTCGGTCGCACCGTAGGCATTGGACAGCGGCACCTCAGGAAAACGGGCATACCACCGCTCGACCAGGACCGGCTTGAGCGGCTCCGCGTTCAGCACCACGTGACGAAGGCCGGCCAGGACCGTGCCGGGTGCTGGATCCTGCAGGTCCAGCTCGTCCAGGAGGACCGCCAGGAAGCTCGGGACGAGCTCGATCAGGGTCGCGGTCCGGTCGTCCAGCACCGTCAAGAAGGCCTTCGGGTCGGTGATCTCGGCGTCGGAGGGCACCAGTACCCGGCCGCCGGCCAGCAGCGGTGCGAAGAACTGCCAGATCGCCACGTCGACGGAGACCGGAGCGTTCTGCACCAGCAGCGTGCTGGGGCCGACCTCGTAGGAGTCCGTCTTGGCCAGCACGTGGTTGAGCATCGAGCGGTGCTCGATCACGATGCCCTTCGGCTCGCCGGTCGAGCCGGAGGTGAACATGACGTACGCGGCCGTGTCCAGGCCGGCGAACGTACCTGCCGCGTCCTGGCCCTCTCCCCCGTCGTCGGCTTCGGCCGACAGGTCGGCGAACCTGAGCCACCGGTAGTCCGGCAGCCTGTCGGTGGGCTCGTCGCAGAGCACCACCTCGACCCCGGCCAGTTCCAGCATCCGGGCATGACGCTCGATCGGATGTCTCGGCTCCAACGGCACATAGGCCGCACCGGCCTTCCACACGGCCAGCAGCGCCACCAGGAACCGCTCCGAGCGCGGCAGCCGCACTCCGACGAAGGTCTCGATGCCGGGATGCGACGGCAGCGCGCGCCGCAGCCCTCGCGCCAGCCGGTTCGCCCGGGCGTCCAGTTCGCCGTAGGTCAGTTCGCGTCCGTCGCAGATCACCGCCACGCGACCGGGGTCCATGGCCGCCCGAGCCGCGAACAGCTCCGCGACGGTCGTCGAGCCGAGATCCACCTCTGGGCCGCGGCCCCATTCCAGGGTTCGTGCCCGGTCGGCGTCCGGCTCTGGGCGCTCCGCCAGGTCCTGGCCGCCGCCCGCCGCCAGCGCGTCGGCGAGATCGCGCAGGATCGGGTGGTCGAAGACGGTCATCACCGGCACCTCGGCCCCGATCGCCGCGCGCAGCCGCTGCGACAGCCTGACCGCCGCGATGGAGTTCCCGCCCAGGGCGAAGAAGTCGTCGTCGATGCCGACCCGGTCGACGCCGAACAGCGACGCGACCGCGGAGAGCACCCTCTCGTCGAGCGAGTGCCGCGCCCCCGTGACCGGACGGTCGTCCTCCGGCTCGGGCTCGGCCAGCGCCATCCGATCGACCTTGCCGGTCGCGTTGAGGACCAGCGAGTCCAGGACCACCATCCTGGCGGGGACCATGTAATCCGGCAGTTTCGCGCGCAACGCGGCCTGGATCGCCGCCACGTCCAGGACCGCTCCCGGAGAGGGCACGAGGTAACCCACCAGATAGGTGTCACCGGTGGCGACCGCCTCGAACGCCTTGACGATCGCGTTGGTGACACCGGGGACGCGGTGCAGGACGCGTTCGATCTCACCGAACTCGACCCGCTGACCACGGACCTTCACCTGGTGATCCCGACGACCCAGAACCTCCAA
>NZ_JBFAIM010000168.1:0-2088 GCF_040654715.1 Nonomuraea sp. NPDC050643
ATGGGGTCGCCGAGGGTGGTGCCGGTGCCGTGGGCTTCGATGGCGTCGATGTGGTCGGGGGGCAGGCCGGCGTTGGTGAGGGCGGCGTGGATGACGCGTTGTTGGGAGGGGCCGTTGGGTGCGGTGAGTCCGTTGGAGGCGCCGTCTTGGTTGACGGCTGAGCCGCGGATGAGGGCGTGGATGTGGTGGCCGTTTTGTTGGGCTGTTGATAAGCGTTCGAGGGCGATGAGGCCGGCGCCTTCGGAGAAGGCGGTGCCGTTGGCGGCGGCGGCGAAGGATTTGCAGCGGCCGTCGGGGGCGAGGCCGCGTTGGCGGCTGAATTCGGTGAGGACGCCGGGGGTGGCCATGATGGTGATGCCGCCGGCGAGGGCCATGGTGCATTCGTTGTTGCGGAGTGCTTGGACGGCTTGGTGGACGGCGACGAGGGAGGAGGAGCAGGCGGTGTCGATGCTGACGGCGGGGCCTTGGAGGCCGAGGGTGTAGGCGATGCGGCCGGAGGCGACGCTGATGTTGGTGCCGGTGCCGAGGTAGCCTTCGAGGTCTTTGGGGACGCGGGTGAGGCGGGTGGCGTAGTCGTCGTGCATGATGCCGGTGAAGACGCCGGTGGGGGTGCCGTGGAGGGTGGTGGGGTCGATGCCGGCGTGTTCGAGGGTTTCCCAGGCGATTTCGAGGAGGAGGCGTTGTTGGGGGTCCATGGCGAGGGCTTCGCGGGGGCTGATGCCGAAGAAGGTGGGGTCGAAGTGGCCGGCGTTGTGGAGGAATCCGCCGTGGCGGGTGTAGGTGGTGCCGGGGTGGTCGGGGTCGGGGTGGTAGAGGGTGTCGAGGTTCCAGCCGCGGTCGTGGGGGAGGTCGCCGATGGCGTCGATGCCGTTGTGGACGAGGTTCCAGAGGTCGTCGGGTGAGGTGACGCCGCCGGGGAAGCGGCAGCCGATGCCGATGATGGCGATCGGTTCATTGCTTGTTGTGCTTGTTGCGGGCAGGGTTGTGTGCGGTGTGTTGGTGGTAGTGCTGCGGCTGCTGTTGGTGCCGGTGGTGGTTGTGGTTTTGCTGCTGGTGGTGGTGAGTTGTTGGTGGAGGTGTTGGGCGAGGGCTGTGGGGGTGGGGTGGTCGAAGATGAGGGTGGCGGGGAGGCGGAGTCCGGTGGTGGTGGTGAGGCGGTTGCGGAGTTCGATGGCGGTGAGGGAGTCGAAGCCGAGTTGTTGGAAGGGGTGGTTGGCGTTGAGGTGCGTGGGGCTCGTGTGACCCAGGGTGGCGCCGGCGTGGCTTTGGACCAGGGCGAGCAGGGTCTGGTGTTGTTCGCTCTCGCTTTGAGCGGCGAGTTGGCGTTGCAGTTCGCTGCTGGTGGTGGGCGTAGCGGCAGTGCTTTGGGTGGTGCGGTGAGCGGGGGCCAGACTGCGGAGGATGGGAGGGAGGGTTCCGTCTGGCGCGCGTAGGTGGGTGAGATTGAGGTGCGCGGGGATGGCCAGCGTTTCTGGTGTGGCGAGGGTGGCATCGAGGAGGCTGTGTGCGTCTGTTGTGCTGAGGGGGGTGATGCCGGTTTGGGTGATGCGGTGGTGGTCGGTGGTGGTGAGGTTGCTGGTCATGGTGCTGGTTTGGGTCCAGAGTCCCCAGGCGAGGCTGGTGGCGGGTTGGCCGTTGGCGTGGCGGTGGTGGGCGAGGGCGTCGAGGAAGGTGTTGGCGGCGGCGTAGTTGGCTTGGCCTGGGCTGCCGAGGGTGCCGGCGATGCTGGAGTAGAGGACGAAGGTGGTGATGGGGTGGTGTTGGGTGTGGTGGTGTAGGAGCCAGGCGGTGCGGGCTTTGGCGGTGAGGACGGTGTGGAGTTGGGTGGGGGTGAGGGTGGTGAGGGTGGCGTCGTCGAGGACGGCGGCGGTGTGGAAGACGGCGGTGAGGGGCCGGTCTTGGGGGATGCTGTCGAGGAGTTGGGTGAGTTGTTGTTCGTCGCTTAGGTCGCAGGCGGTGATGGTGACGCTGCCTTGGCTGGTGACGGTGTCTTCGGTGCCGGTGCCGGTGCCGGTCTTCGCGTTGGTGTTGGTGTTGATGGTTTGGGTGAGGGTTTGGTGGAGTTGGGTGGCGTTGGGGTGGTGGGGG
>NZ_JBFAIM010000169.1:0-1960 GCF_040654715.1 Nonomuraea sp. NPDC050643
CGGTAGGTCAGCCGGTCGCCCTCGAAGACCAGGGCCGTCGCCTCCGGTGTCCGCTCGGCCTGCTCGAAGACCAGCTCGTGCAGGGTCCCGCCCGGGTGGTCGCGTGTGGTGGAGTTCCAGAGCGCGAGCAGAGCCGTGTCCTGCGGCGAGATGCCAGTATTTCCTGACAACGCCCGGAGGTAGTGGTCCCGGATCGCCGCGATCTGGTCGGCGGGGAACTGCGTGGTGTCGTAGGAGATGGTCAGCGTCAGTCCCTGCCCAGGTGTCCGGACGAAGGCCGCGCTGAAGGCGAAGTCGGTCTGCTCGAAGAAGTCCTGGCCCTCGATGGGCGTGGCGGCCCCGGCGGACACCTGGAAGTCGCGGAAGTCCACGTGCGTGTCCAGCAGGCGCGCGCGACCGCTGGCCCGCTGGATCTCGAAGAGCGGGAAGTGCCGGTACGGCAGCGCCGCCACCTCCGCCTGGAAGACCCGCCGCACCAGTTCGGGAGCGTCGGCGCGCACACGCAGCGGAACGGTGTTGAGGAACAGGCCGAGCACCTCGTCGCCCGCCTCGCTCTCCGGGCGGCTGTGCGTGAGCATCCCCGTGAGGACGTCCGGGTCGCCGGTCAGCAGCGCCATGACGCGCACGTGCGCCGCGAGCAGCACCGAGCGCAGGGGCACCCGGGCGACGGCCGCCTCCTCGGCCAGCTCTTTCGCCAGGTCACCAGGGAGCGGCGCGGCGAGGACCTCGACCTTACGCGGTCCGCCGGTGGGGTAGCCGGGCATCCGGGGCAGCCGGCCCTCCGGTGCCCCGGCGATCGCCTCCCGCCAGAACTCCGCCGCCTCCGGCCGGGCGAGCATGGCCTTCTCGGCCGCCACCAGGTCGCGGAAGCGCGCCCCCGGCGGTCCCACCGGCAGCCCCGGTGTCGCATAGCGCGCCAGCAGCTCGCTGACCAGCGTCGCGACGCTCCACCCGTCGAGGATCGCGTGGTGGAAGTAGACGGTCAGCGCGAACCTGCCGGCATCGGGCCGCACATGGACGCGAAGCAGGGGAGCCTGCGTCCAGTCGAACGGCCCGTACTCCGGCTCGCCGTCGGAGACGGTCAGCGGGATCTCCGCGCGGTCGTGCACGAGCTGGACGGGCTCGCTGAACCCGGTCAGGTCGAAGGAGGTCCGCAGGACCTCGTGCCGTGTCGACAGCTCGTCCAGCGCCCTGACCAGCGCCGCCTCGTCGAACGTGCCGCGCAGCGTGAGCGTGGTGTGGTCATGGAAGGTCACGCCGTCCAGCTCGCTGTGGTACAGCATCCCGGCCTGAAGCGCGCTGAGCGGGTAGGCGTCGATGATCATCGCGTGAGCCTCTCTCTGTCCGCCGGGCTGAGCAGGTCGAAAGCTCCCGCCGTGGGTTCCGGTACGGCCTGCCGCGGCCGCAGGACGGCGGCCAGTTCGGCGACCGCCTGGTGGGTGAACAGGTGCTGCAGCTCCACGCCGTAGCCCATGGCGCGCAGCCGGGCCACGACCTTGAGACTGCTGATCGAGTCGCCGCCCACGGCGAAGAAGGTGTCGTTCCTGCCGGCCCGGTCGAGGCCGAGCACCTCCTGCCAGACCTGCGCGACGGCGCGTTCCGCTTCGCCGCGTGGCGGCTCCCACGGCAGGTCGGCCGGGCGGCCGGGAGCGGGGAGGGCGGCGCGGTCGAGCTTGCCGTTGGGGGTGACGGGCAGGCGGTCCAGCCGCACCCACGCCGTAGGGATCATGAAATCCGGCAGCAGGTCGGATAGGTCGGGGGTGTCACCGACGACGTATCCGACCAGACGGCCGTCCACGAGCTTGACCGCCGCCCCCGTGACGCCGGGCCGCTCACGCAGGACGGCTTCGACCTCGCCCAGCTCCACGCGCATGCCGCGGATTTTGACTTGGTGGTCGGTGCGGCCGAGGTATTCGAGTTCGCCTGTGGGTAGCCAGCGGGCGAGGTCGCCGGTTTTGTA
>NZ_JBFAIM010000170.1:0-1955 GCF_040654715.1 Nonomuraea sp. NPDC050643
CCGACAAGCTGCAGAATCAGCAAGACTTGTTGATGAAAAGGCTCGAAGAGATCGAGAAAAGAGAGTACGAGAGAAACCAACGTCACGACCAATTATTAACATCGATCGAGACCACGGCCTCGAACTTTAATCAAGCCACAGACTTCACACAAAAGCGTTTTATAAGCGCGGCAAGACATTATATTGAACGGATTAATAGCGATAATTTAAAACAAGATTTTCACACAGCTATACAAAAAGAATTAGAAGATGTCAAAACAGACACACAAAACGTAGTTAAGGAAGTTCAAAACAACCAATCCGAACTGCGACAAGCCAATAATAATTATAAAAAAATGATTGATGAACGTATGAAGAGCAACGCAATAGTGATTAAACAATATGATCAAGTCATACATCGTTTAACTAAAGGCATCACAGCCATGTTTTTTATCGTTGCCTTAGTGATGGTCGCCTTTTTAGTTATAAGTCCCTTAGGTGACTGGTTAGGCGTCCAACATTTTTACGAATGGCTGAACCACGTGCTTAAAACGGGGCATTCAGCATGGCGTTATTTCATGCTTGTTTTCTATCTTGTACCTTATATTTTATTTGGAGTGCTTATATATGCCATTTTAAAAGCATATGAGCGTCTTTAATACAAAATAAATAGAAAATTACCTTTTGTTTAATGAAGAAGCTATATCAAGCTTAAAATAGCGTAGAAACCAAAAAGGAGTGCTCGCCTTGAATTCTATTGTTCACTTTATTTGTTTTTTTATTGTATTTTGTCTTTTTGGATATGTGGTCAACTTAATATTTTTTGAAGGAACAAATATTTTTCTGATTTTAGAATCAGCATTTATTTTATCATTACTAATCACACCGATATTAAAGGTTGTAAAAGATATGGAAAATGAAGAATAGCACATGCGCTTATGCCGAGAAAATTTATTGAGCATTGAGAAGAACCCTTAATTAAACTGTTTCGACGAATGTCGGGATAGTGTGAGCTATGAAACCGACGAGTCGACAGTTTTAGGGTTTATTAAGGGTTCAGAGGCTCAATGTCAATAAAGCAATTGGAATAATGCATTAAAGTTATATCACTTATTACTTTTTTAAATAATAAAAACCCACCACAAATGTGGTGGGTTTCCTTTTTGTCTTTTGAATTTGTGAGGGGCAAATTGCCCCGAACTTTTTAATATCTTTTTATAAATCTTTTTAAAACCTTTTTAGGAGTCATTTGATCCTTAGAGTGACAATAGATTTGAAATGTTAAAGGCAACCAATCATTAAACTAAAGGCAACCAATCATTAAACTAAAGGCAACCAATCATTAAACTAAAGGCAACCAATCATTAAACTAAAGAAACTTTTTTTATATTAGGTTTCTTTATGTTATTATTGTTTATAACATAGTGATTATAAGTATTTACAATTAAAGTTAATAGGAATCTTTATTCTATATAGGTTTCTTTTAGATTGGAGTGGAGTTAGTTGAGTGGAGAAACAGTAGTATATAAAAATGATATGAATTTAGTTCCACTGAGAAAATTTAATAATACTGAAGTTAATCTATTTTTTACTTTGTGTAATAAATTAAAAGATAAAGGCAATTTGACTGTTAATGTGCCATTTGAAGAATTAAAAGAATTAAGTAATTACTATAGTCATGATAAAAAGCTTTTTATTCAAGATTTAGAAAAATTCTATGACAAAGTTTTCTCTTTAACATATAGAGAAGAAACTGAGAATGTTATTAGAAAATTTATTCTTTTTACTAAAGTAGAAATTTATAAAGATAAAGAGTATGTGGCTATTGGTGTTAATCCAGATTTAGAACATATTATTAATTCATTAACTAGTAACTTCACTAAATTTGAACTTAAAGAAATGACACACCTTAAATCTACATATTCTAAGCATATGTTCAGAATACTTAAGCAGTATAAACATACTGGCTATGTAAA
>NZ_JBFAIM010000171.1:0-1954 GCF_040654715.1 Nonomuraea sp. NPDC050643
GTCGGCCACCACGGGCAGCGCCCCGAGCATCTTCTCCACACTCGGGCCACCGAACTGCGCTCGCTGTCTCACGAGTTCCGGGACTACCGTCTCCATCAGCAACGATCAAGACACCGCGCCGGAGATGCCCCAAACATCCCGACCTGCGGAAAACGGGGCTAGGGGCAGAGCACCCTGGTTTCGGCAGTGCACTGGTCGAAGCCCGGGCCGCCGTTGGCGGCGTCGTTGCCTCCCAGACCGTTGAGGACGTCATCGCCCGCCCGGCCGGAGACCATGTCTCTGGCCGACCCGCCGAAGAACCTGTCCTTGCCGCGCCCCATGTCCGTCCTGGAGCGCAGGGAGGTGAAGTTCCGGAGCGTGTCGTCGCCGCCCCTGGTGGCCGCCCTGATCCGGGCGATCCCCGCAGCGGGGCATGACACCTCGTTGGCGCCTGCCGCCACGCACGGCGCGACCGCCGGGACCACGTCGAGGGTGTTGCGAACGTGCAGCCGGCCGCCGGCGCCGACGAACACGGTGATGTTGTCCGGCCCGTTGCCCGCGATGATCTGCAGCGTGCCGCCGCCGGTCACGGCGACGTTGCTGGCGGCGTGTGCCGGCCCGGCGACGGCCAGCAGAGTGCCGGACAGTACGGCACCGGCTGCCAGTGCGCGCACGCCGTACCTGCGCATGATGGTGGCTCGTGCGCGGCTATCGTTCCCGCGTGTATTCATCTATCCCCTTGCCGGGTGGATGATCAGGCTCCGAAGCCGGCGCCCGATACCCCCCAATTGCAGCGCCGCGACGACCGCGCCTCAGTGCCGGAGCACACCCGGGCTCTGTGCCCTTTGGCGTAGACAAGGGCGGTCAGGAGGGAGACCCGCTGGCTTCCGTCCGTTCTCCGATCCGGCTCCCGGGTTCCCCCTCTGCCCATCGGGACCGCGGCAGTTATCGGCTGCGCTGATGGATCGTTCGCTTATCGCCCGTTTCCCTCCGGCACGGGCGGGCGTTGAGTCAAGGGGCAGGCGTTCGGCCCGCGGCGCTGTCTGCCCGAGGCCGGGCCCGCCACCTCGATCGCCAAGCTGCTGGGGGTCTCGCCGGGGACGCTGTACAACCACATCCCCGACCTACGACAGCTCCGCCAAGGTGGCACCGCCCAGGAGTTTCACAAATTTGTAGAAAGGGTGGCCCCGGAAACGGGCGGATGAATCCCTTCTCAAGTGGTGCGCTTTTCGAGCGCTGCCAGGTTGGATCGCACAGTTTTCGTCAGCGGATGATCCGTACTCAGTACCCGCTCACAGTCGGCGAGGGTCGCCTCGTACAGGGGGATGGCCCGGCCCAGATCTCCGGCCGTCCGGTAGGCGGCGGCAAGGTTGTTGCGGGACGTCAGAGTACGAGGGTGATCTGGACCAAGCACTCGCACGCAGTCAGTTAGCGCCTGCTCAGTGAGCGAAATCGCCCGACTCAGATCTCCCGCCGCCTGGTAGGCGGCGGCAAGGTTGTTGCGAGAAGTCAAGGTGGAGAGGTGGTCGGCGCCCAGCACCCGCTCCCGCCCGGCTAGCGTCGCCTCGTGCAGCGGAATCGCCCGCCCCAAATCCCCCGCCGATTGATATGCATGGGCGACGTTGTTGCGGGAGGTCAGGGTATCGGGATGGTCGGCGCCAAGCACCCGCTCTCGCTCGGCCAGCGTCTGCTTGTACAGCGGAATCGCCCGGCCCAGATCCCCTGCCGACTCGTAGGCGTCAGCCAGGTTGCTGCGAGAGGCCAGGGTGTCGGGATGATCGGGACCGAGTACCCGCTGGTAGTTGACCAACGTCACTTCATGTAGGGGGATGGCCCGAGCCAAATCCCCCACCTTCTCGTAGGCGACGGCCAGGTTGCTGCTAGATGATTGAGTCCAAGGGGTCAGGGATGGTCAGTGGTCGTAAAGGATCAGTGACCTCTTGATCGGCTGGCCGGTGTGGTCGTTGTGCCAGAT
>NZ_JBFAIM010000172.1:0-1945 GCF_040654715.1 Nonomuraea sp. NPDC050643
TGGTGCCGGCTGGTGGGTTGGTTGATGTTGAGGTGGTGCGGGGGTTCGCGGCGGAGCGGTTGCCGGAGTACATGGTGCCGTCGGCGGTGGTGGTGGTGGATGCGTTGCCGGTGACGGTGAACGGCAAACTCGACCGCAAGGCGCTGCCCGCCCCCCGTTACACGGCAGGGGCAGGTCGTGCCCCTGCCGACCTCCGCGAGGAGATCGTCTGCGCTGCTTTCGCCGAAGTGCTCGGCTTGGAGAGTGTGAGCGCCGACGACGACTTCTACCGGCTGGGCGGGCATTCGCTGCTGGTGATCCGGCTCGTGGAGGTCCTGCGGTCGCGTGGTGTCTCGGTCTCGGTACGGGCCCTGTTCGACACACCCACCCCGGCGGGCCTGGCCGCATCCGTGAGCGCCGGGCAGACAGAGGTGCCCGACAATCTGATTCCGGCCGACGCGACCAGCATCACGCCGGAGATGTTGCCGCTGGTGGACCTGACCGCCGAGGAGATCGAGCGGATCGTCGCCACCGTCGAGGGTGGCGCGGCGAACGTGGCCGACATCTACCCGCTGGCGCCTTTGCAGGAGGGGTTGCTGTTCCACCACCTGCTGGCCGACGGCGGTACGGACGTGTATGTGACGCCGGCGGTGCTGGAGTTCGACTCGCGGGATCGGGTGGAGCAGTTCGTCGAGGCGTTGCAGCGGGTGGTGGATCGGCACGACATCTACCGCACGTCGTTGGCGTGGGAGGGGCTGCGCGAGCCGGTGCAGGTGGTGTGGCGCCATGCCGTGTTGCCGGTCGAAGAAGTGGTGCTTGGGCTGGATTGTGTTGATCCCGCCGGTGCGCTGGTGGAGCTGGCGGGTTCGGTGATGGATCTGCATCGGGCGCCGTTGATGGGGGTGCATGTCGCGGCGGTGCCGGGTGGTGACCGGTGGCTGGCGCTCGTCCGGATGCATCACGTGGTGCGGGATCACACCGCGCTGGAGGTGCTGTTCGCCGAAGTACGGGCGTTCCTGGCCGGCCGGGGAGCGGAGCTGGCCGAGCCGCTGCCGTTCCGGAACTTCGTGGCGCAGGCACGTCACGGGATCACGGACGTCGAGCACAGCGACTATTTCGCGGAGCTGCTGGGTGATGTCGAGGAGCCGACGGCGCCGTTCGGGCTGGTGGACGTGCGGGGCGATGGCGCCGACTCCGCGCACGAGGTGGTGCCGTTCGCAGCTGAGCTGCACGGGCGGTTGCGGGAGGTGGCCCGGCGGTTGGGGGTGAGCCCGGCGACGGTGCTGCACGTGGCTTGGGCGCGGGTGCTCGCCACGGCGTCGAGTCGGTACGACGTGGTGTTCGGGACGGTGCTGTTCGGCCGGATGAACGCCGGCGCTGGGGCGGATCGGGTGCCGGGGCCGTTCATGAACACGCTGCCGGTACGCCTGCGTACGGGCGAGATGGGTGTGCTGGCGGCTGTGTCGGCGATGCGGAGCCAGCTCGCCGAGCTCCAGGAGCACGAGCACGCGCCGCTCACTCTCGCCCAGCAGGCCAGCGGAGTGGCGGGTGATACGCCGCTGTTCACCTCCTTCCTGAATTACCGCCACAACACCGGTGCCGGTGTGGACGGGGAGATGGAAGGGGTGCGGCTGCTGTTCGTGCGTGAGCGCACCAACTATCCCCTCGTCGTCCTGATCGACGACAACGGCGACAGCATGTCGGTGGCCGTCGACGCCGTCGCTCCGATCGACGCCCGGAACGTGGGCCTGCTGGTCCGCACCGCCACCGACAACCTGGTGACCGCGCTGGAGCTGGCTCTGGACGGCGGCCCGGAACTGCCGCTGAACAGCGTGGACGTGCTCGACGAGGCGGGCCGGCACCTGGTGGTCGAGGAGTGGAACGACACGGCGGGTGAGGTGTCGTCGGAGTCGTTGGTGGGGTTGTTCGAGGCGCGGGTGGCGGTGTCGCCGGGTGCGGTGGCGGT
>NZ_JBFAIM010000173.1:0-1874 GCF_040654715.1 Nonomuraea sp. NPDC050643
GAGCAGGTCAAGGTGCGGGGTTTCCGGATCGAGTTGGGTGAGGTGCAGGCTGTGGTGGCCGCTCATCCGGGGGTGGGTCAGGCGGTGGTGGTGGCCCGGGAGGATGTTCCGGGTGACAAGCGGTTGGTCGCCTATGTGGTGCCGGCCGATCCGGATCCGTATCTGGTCGAGTCGGTCCGGTCGTACACGATGGATCGGTTGCCGTCGTACATGGTGCCGTCGGCGATCGTCATGCTGGATGGTCTGCCGCTGAACGCCAACGGCAAACTCGACCGCAAAGCCCTCCCCGCCCCCGAATACACGACAGGCGCGGGTCGCGCACCGGCCAACGTGCGCGAAGAGATCCTCTGCGCGACGTTCGCCGAGGTCCTCGGCCTGGAAAGCGTCGGCGTGGACGACGACTTCTTCACCCTCGGCGGCCACTCACTGCTCGCGATCCGCCTGGTGGCGCTGCTGCGGGCACGCGGCGTCGCGGTGTCCGTACGCGCCCTGTTCGAGGCCCCGACCCCGGCCGGGCTGGCACGGTCGGCGGACGAGACGCAGGCGGCCGTACCCGAGAACCTGATCCCCGCCGACGCCACCGCCATCACCCCGGACATGCTGCCCCTGGTGGAGCTGACCACCGGCGAGATCGACCGGATCGCGGCCACGGTGGAGGGTAGCGCGGCCAACATCGCCGACATCTACCCGCTTGCCCCGCTTCAAGAAGGTCTGCTCTTCCATCACCTGCTGGCGGAGGGCGGCCAGGACGCCTACGTGATGCCGACGGTGCTGGAGTTCGACTCGCGCGAGCGGCTCGACTCGTTCGCGAACGCCTTGCAGCAGGTGATCGACCGGCACGACATCTACCGCACCTCCATCGTCTGGGACGGGCTGCGCGAGCCGGTGCAGGTCGTGTGGCGCCGTGCGACGCTGCCGATCCAGGAACTCGCACTGGACCCGCAGAGCGCCGACCCGGTCGCCGAACTCGTGGCAGGCGGCGGCACGTCCATGGACCTCGACAGGGCCCCACTGATCCGGATGCACACGGCGGCCCTGCCCGACACCGGCAAGTGGCTGGCCCTGGTCCGGATCCACCACATGGCGCAGGACCACACCGCCCTGGAGGTGCTGCTCGAAGAGGTACGAGCCTTCCTCACCGGCCAAGGCCGGCGACTGGCCGCGCCGCTGCCGTTCCGGGACTTCGTCGCCCAGGCCAGGACCGGAGCCGAACGCGCCGAGCACGAGCGCTACTTCACCGAACTGCTCGGCGACGTGACCGAGCCGACCGCGCCGTACGGGATGGTGGACGCACGCCGCGACGGCATGGACACGGTCCGGGCCCGCGTCGACTTCGAGGCCGGACTGCACACCCGGCTGCTGGAGGTCGCGCGCCGGGTGGGGGCGAGTCCGGCGACGTTGCTGCACGTGGCGTGGGCGCGGGCGCTGGCGGCGGTGTCGGGTCGTGACGACGTGGTGTTCGGCACGGTCCTGTTCGGCCGCATGAGCACGAGCGCCGGTTCGGAACGCGTCCCGGGCCCCTTCATCAACACGCTGCCGGTGCGCGTGCGTACCCATGACGTGGGCGTACTGGGTGCCGTGGCGGCGATGCGGAGCCAGCTCGCCGGTCTGGTGGAGCATGAGCACGCGCCGTTGACGCTGGCGCAGCAGGCCAGCGGTGTGTCGGGTGACATGCCGCTGTTCACCGCGCTGTTCAACTACCGCCACAACACCCCCGGCGAGTCCAACGGACCGGACGCCGGCCAGGGCCTCGACGGAATCAGGCGGGTCTACTTCAAGGAGCGCACCAACTATCCGTTGCTGGTGTCGGTGGATGACGACGGGGATCGGATTTCGCTGGCGGTGGACGCGGTGGCGCCGATCGATCCTCGGGA
>NZ_JBFAIM010000174.1:0-1860 GCF_040654715.1 Nonomuraea sp. NPDC050643
TGGGCTTCGATGGCGTCGATGTGGTCGGGGGGCAGGCCGGCGTTGGTGAGGGCGGCGTGGATGACGCGTTGTTGGGAGGGGCCGTTGGGTGCGGTCAACCCGTTGGAGGCACCGTCCTGATTGACCGCCGAGCCACGGATGAGGGCGAGGATGCGGTGGCCGTTTTGCTGGGCGACTGATAGCCGTTCCAAGACGATGAGGCCCGCGCCTTCGCCCCAGCCAGTGCCGTCGGCGGCGGCGGCGAAGGACTTGCACCGGCCGTCCGGTGCGAGGCCACGCTGCCGACTGAACTCTACGAACATGCCAGGCGTGGCCATGATGGTGACGCCGCCCGCCAGCGCCATGGCGCACTCTCCAGTGCGGAGTGCCTGTACGGCTTGGTGGACGGCGACGAGGGAGGAGGAGCAGGCGGTGTCGATGCTGACGGCCGGGCCCTGGAGGCCGAGTACGTACGAGATCCGGCCCGAAGCCACGCTGGAGGCGCTGCCGGTGCCGAGAAAGCCCTCGAGATCCTCGGGTACGGGTGACACGCGGGTGGCGTAGTCGTCGTACATGATGCCGGTGAAGACGCCGGTGGGGGTGCCGTGGAGGGTGGTGGGGTCGATGCCGGCGTGTTCGAGGGCTTCCCAGGCGACTTCGAGGAGGAGGCGCTGCTGGGGATCCATCGCCAGGGCTTCGCGGGGGCTGATGCCGAAGAAGGCCGGGTCGAACTCGCCCGCGTCATGCAGGAATCCACCCTGACGCGTATAGATCTTCCCCGCCTTTTCGGGGTCCGGATCGTAGATCTCCTCGATCGGCCAGCCACGGTCGACCGGAAATCCGGAAATCGCATCCGTCTCGTTGAGAACCAATTGCCATAGCTCGTCGGGCGAGGTGACACCTCCGGGATAGCGGCACCCCATCCCCACGATCGCAATGGGTTCGTGCTTCGCCGACTCGAGCTCCTGCAGCCGCTGCCGGGCCTTGTGCAGGTCGGCCGTCACCCACTTGAGGTAGTCGATCAGCTTTTCTTCGCTTGCCATGTGGAATCCACTCTCCGTGTCCGAGGGTGCGACGCGACCGTACTAAGAGCTCCTGAGGTTCTTGTCGATGAAGTCGAATATCTCCTCCGCTGTTGCTCCCTGAATTTCCTCGGCGACTTCGTCGGTGTTCTTCGACTGCTTTATCTGCTGCCATCTCGCCATGAGGGATTCCAGCCGCGTGGTGACCTGCGCGTGCATTTCGTCCTCGGGAGAGGTGGCGAAGAGCGCCGCTTCGAGCTTGTCGAGGTCCGAGAGCGCCTGGAGGGACCGGGCTTCGGTCTTGGTGGTGGTGAGTCGTTCGTGGAGGTGTTGGGCGAGGGCGGTGGGGGTGGGGTGGTCGAAGATGAGGGTGGCGGGGAGGCGGAGTCCGGTGGTGGTGGTGAGGCGGTTGCGGAGTTCGATGGCGGTGAGGGAGTCGAAGCCGAGCTGCTGGAAGGGGTGATGAGGGTCGAGCAGGGTGGGGTTGGCGTGGCCGAGCGTTACGCCGGCGTGGGTTCGTACGAGGGTGAGCAGGGTCTGATGTTGTTCGATCTCGCTTTGAGCGGCGAGTTGGCGCAGCAGATCGCTGCTGGTGGCGGCTGCGGTGCCTGATGCGGTGCGCCGGGTGGGAGAGAGGTTGGTGAGGATGGGTGGGAGGGTTCCGTCTGGGGTGCGTAGGTGGGTGAGGTTGAGGTGCGCGGGGATGGTCAGAGGCTGGTCGGTCTGCAGCGTGGCGTCGAGGAGTTGATGGCCTTCGGTGGTGGTGAGGGGGGTGATGCCGGTTTGGGTGATGCGGTGGTGGTCGGTGGTGGTGAGGTTGCTGGTCATGGTGCTGGTTTGGGTCCAGAGTCCCCAGGCG
>NZ_JBFAIM010000175.1:0-1844 GCF_040654715.1 Nonomuraea sp. NPDC050643
CTGCTTACCCGTCACGACCATAAAATACAGTTTTCTTAACTGCTTTATCAGTCATTGCATAATAATTACTTAAATCATCTTCAAAATCAAAAGCTAAATCTATTCTTGTAAAACCGTCATCTTCCATGTAGTTGATAATGTTTTGTTTTAACCAAAGCATTTCTTCATGCGTAAGTTTATTCGGATTAAATTCAACACGCATATTACGTCTATCCCATGTATCTGCTTTTACTTTGTCGTATTCGATATAAACTTTTTCCTGCAGTGCTTTAGCTTTAAATTTCGTTTGTAGTATATCCCAAAGTCGAATTTGTGGTTCGATACTCATAAATGACGATAGCTTTTGAGCGTTGTCACGACTGAGATTTCCAACTATTGTCATAGCGTCAAAACTTAATTTAGGATTTTGTGGGTGCACAGAATGCACTCCTAACCGGCTATTAGAGTATCCGGTTGAGGTGTAATTTGTAACTTCTTGTAATGTGCTTTGCTTTGAATGAATTTCTTGCTCTTTTCTACTCATAAAAAATCGACTCCTTAATTTAATTTAAGAAGTCGCCCACCCGAATATTTATCTTGATGTATATTTAAATATCGTTTAGTATTTAAATATACAAATTCATAAAAAACAACTCATGTTTTCTTTTTGGATTGTCGTTCACAAACTTTGGTCGGTGGGTGAGCGACTTCTTTTTATTTGTTTATTAATATAACACTATCAAAAGGCTTGGTCTAATCAGATCAAGTCTTTTTTAGTACCAAAACTTATTACATAATCAAAAATTAATTTTCTTTAGATAATTTATATTGCTTGTAAGCATAATAAACTATAAATGACTGTACTACTACTTGTGCAAAAGATAATGCTATACGAATGCTTTTCTTAGTTTTCTCACTCATTTTCTTCAACTCCTTTTGTTGCTTTATTCCAATTGCTTTATTGACGTTGAGCCTCGGAACCCTTAACAATCCCAAAACTTGTCGAATGGTCGGCTTAATAGCTCACGCTATGCCGACATTCGTCTCCAAGTTTAGTTAAGGGTTCTTCTCAACATCAATAAATTTTCTCGGCATAAATGCGTGTCTTATTATTTATTTTTATTCACTTTAAATAAAAAACGTCCCAAGTATGCTACATAATAATACTTAAGACGTTTTAATTTTTATTTAGTTTTTATCTCCTTTAACTTTATCAATCAAGTCATTAGCTTTATCTTTAACATCATCTACTACTTCTTTGGCTTTACCAGAAGCTTTATCTCCTTTACCTTCTGCTTTTAAATCCTTATTATCAGTAGCATCTCCAATAGTCTCTTTGATATTTCCTTTTGCTTGTTCGAATTTTTCTTCGCTCATTTTCTATTCCTCCTAAATAATCAATGTCTACAATACAATTCTATTATTCAAATACCCTTTTTAAAAGTGAAATCATATCCTTTTTTATCCCATGCATTAAACCTTGTATTATCCCATGTATACAAAATGATTTATGTATTACTCCTTTTCATTTAGAATATCAAAAACTATCCTACAGATAGACTACTCAAAAAATGAGTAGTCTTTTTATTTTGCATTTTAAGCCCTTTCTAGGACATTTAATCATTCCACGTATAAAAATGACTAAAAACTTTTTTTGTTCAACAGAGAGGCTATAAATCATTTTAAAATTTATTTCTCAACACTTTCAGAAAAAAATATGTTTTTTTATTTTAATTATCCTTCTCAATAAAAAGCTAAAACCTGAAAAAAATAGGTGTATAATGTAACTTTTATATTTTAAAATATTTTAAAAGAGCATAAGAGGAATCCTACACAGAAATGTCTCCGTATGTAGCCATTCGGTA
>NZ_JBFAIM010000176.1:0-1823 GCF_040654715.1 Nonomuraea sp. NPDC050643
GCTTCGATGGCGTCGATGTGGTCGGGGGGCAGGCCGGCGTTGGTGAGGGCGGCGTGGATGACGCGTTGTTGGGAGGGGCCGTTGGGTGCGGTCAATCCGTTGGAGGCGCCATCCTGGTTGACGGCTGAGCCGCGGATGAGGGCGAGGATTTGGTGGTCGTTTTGCTGGGCGACTGATAGCCGTTCGAGAACGATGAGGCCGGCGCCTTCGCCCCAGCCGGTGCCGTCGGCTGCGGCGGCGAACGACTTGCACCGGCCGTCTGGCGACAGGCCTCGTTGCCGACTGAACTCGACGAACGTCGTGGGGGTGGCCATGACCGTGACGCCGCCGGCCAGGGCCATGGTGCATTCGCCGTTTCGGAGTGCCTGCACCGCCTGGTGCACGGCGACCAAGGAAGAGGAGCAGGCCGTGTCGATGCTGACGGCCGGGCCCTGCAGGCCGAGGGTATAGGCGACGCGGCCCGAGGCGATGCTGGAGGCGCTGCCGGTCCCGAGATAACCTTCGAGATCCTTTGGTGCCTGAGACATACGGGTGGCGTAGTCGTCGTACATGATGCCGGCGAAGACGCCGGTGGCGGTGCCGCGGAGAGTGGTGGGGTCGATGCCCGCGTGTTCGAGGGCTTCCCAGGCGACTTCGAGGAGCAGGCGCTGCTGGGGGTCCATCGCCAGGGCTTCGCGGGGGCTGATGCCGAAGAAGGCCGGGTCGAACTCGCCCGCGTCATGCAGGAACCCGCCTCGCCGGGTGTAGGTCTTGCCTACCTGATCCGGATCTGGGTCGTACAGCCCGTCTACGTCCCAGCCACGATTGGCGGGGAAATCAGAAATCGCATCTACGCCGTTGGCGACCAGATCCCACAACTCATCGGCAGAGGTAACGCCGCCTGGATAGCGACACCCAATGCCCACAATGGCAATGGGTTCCTTCGGGCCGCTTTCGAGCTGGTGATTCAGCTTGCGCAGCCGTTCATTCTCGAGCAGGGATGCGCGGAGAGCCTCAACGATCTTTTCGTCAGTGGTTCCCATTATGAGCTCCGTATTTCTCGGTGATATCAGGAATCGTTGCCGGAAAGCGCTATTCGAACTAGATCGTCGACGCTGGCAGTTTCTATTGCCTGCGTTTGGTCCTGCCGGGTTGGGCTGCTGCCGGCTTCTGTTGCGCCGCGCGCCAATCGCATCAGGGCGTCTATCAGCCCGGCTTCCCTGAGAGTGGAGATGGAAATGGAGGAGAGGGCTCGGCGGATCTCTTCCTCGTTTTCAGGGAACTCCGATTGCTTGCCCCCGTTGGGGACCAGTCGTTCGTGGAGGTGTTGGGCGAGGGCGGTGGGGGTGGGGTGGTCGAAGATGAGGGTGGCGGGGAGGCGGAGTCCGGTGGTGGTGGTGAGGCGGTTGCGGAGTTCGATGGCGGTGAGGGAGTCGAAGCCGAGTTGTTGGAAGGGGTGGTGGGGGTTGAGTTGGGCGGGGTTGGCGTGGCCGAGGGTGGTGCCGGCGTGGGTTCGTACGAGGGTGAGGAGGGTGTGGTGTTGTTCGGTCTCGTTTTGAGTGGCGAGTTGGCGTTGCAGTTCGCTGCTGGTGGCCGCAGCGGTTGAGGTCGGTGCTGTGGTGCGGCGGGTGGGGGCGAGGCTGGTGAAGAGGGGTGGGAGCGCCCCCGTGGTGGTGCGGAGGTGGCTGAGGTTGAGGTGGGCCGGGATGGCCAAGGGCTGGCGCGTTCGGAGGATGGTGTCGAGGAGGTTGTGTGCGTCTGTTGTGCTGAGGGGGGTGATGCCGGTTTGGGTGATGCGGTGGTGGTCGGTGGTGGTGAGGTTGCTGGTCATGGTGCTGGTTTGG
>NZ_JBFAIM010000177.1:0-1695 GCF_040654715.1 Nonomuraea sp. NPDC050643
GGGCATGTGCCAACCTGAAACCGCAGTTCAGGGGGCTTGCCTGATCGTGGTTGGGCGTACTCGGGCTGGTGATGCCCGGGAATCATGACGAGTGATCGTCCGCCATCAGCGGATCAATGGTTCTCACCGATTCCGCCGCAGCCGATCGCGTCCACCCTCTAGTATCCGTATCTGTGTGGTTATCCACGGTAATCGCCGGAGGTGAGGCAGGGTGTCGTCGCTGCTGGAACGGATCGCCACCCGCCGTGCCGAACTGACCGAGCAGGCACAGCATCTGACCAAGCAACTGACCGACGTGCAACACGAACTCGACCGGGTGAGCGTGGCCGAGCAGGTCATCACCCAGATGCTCACCGAGCCCGAACCCGCCGGCCGGGACATGCCGGTGCCGGTCACCAGCACCGCCAACGGCGCGGCACCTGGCCCCGGATCGGTGATCATCCCCTACCGGCACCAAGCCTCCGAACTCAGCGAACTCCCTGCCGACTACCGGCTTCTCCTGCAGACCGTGACGAACGCGGCCGGCCCGCTGATCTGCAAACACATCTGCCAAACAGCTGGGCTGGGCACCGAATCCGGGCAAGTGGAGGGCACCCGGGCCAAGCTGAACCGGCTGGCCGAGCGGGGCTGGCTGCGCAAAATGCCGAACGGGAGTTTCGCCCCACGTCCTGACCCCGCCCCCTGACCCAAGGCGCTTTCCGCAGAACCGGGCCTGCACACACCGGGCCGCGGAGCGCGCCCTCGGCGGGGGTATGGCGGTTTGTGACAACAACCAACAAGCCCGCCGAGGGCACACCCGCTGTCTATCAGGTCCGGCTGCCGTTGTCGGCCAAGACCCTCACCTTCGTCGCCGACCTGTTGCGCGGCCACCTCAAAGCGATCGGATCGCGCTGGCGTAAGCTCCCCGCCGGGAAGATCGCCGTCATCGTGCTCGCCGTGCTGCGCCATGACCAGCGCCTGGCCGACATGGCCGGCGGCAACGACGTCTCACCCGGCACCGTGCGCCGCTGGGTGCGGGAGGTTCTGCGTCTGCTGGCCGCGCGGGCACCGCGCCTGGACCGCGCCCTGGCCAAGATCGCCGGACAGGGTGGCGAGGTGGTGCTGATCGACGGCACCCTGATCCGCACCGAACGCCGCAGCGGGAAGGACAACCGCAAGAACTACTCGGGCAAGCACAAAACCCACGGTCTGCTCTTCCTGGCCCTCACCGACACCCGCGGGAACCTGCTGTGGATCTCCGCCGCCCGGCCCGGCCGCGCCTCCGAGATCACCACCGCCCGCCACCACAACCTCGTGCAGAAGTTACGGGAGGCGGGCCTGGGCGCCCTGGCCGATCTCGGCTTCGTCGGGCTCGATGACGACCCTGACGACCCGATCGTCATCACCGGCCGCAAGGCCACCCGCACCAGCCCTCTCACCACCGCCCAGAAACAGGCCAACCAGCTCGTCAGCAGCGAACGCGCCCCCGTCGAGCATGCCTTCGCCGACCTGAAGAACTGGCGCATCCTCACCAAGCTCCGCATGGACGCCGCTCACGCCACCATGCTGCTGCGCGCGCTGCTGGTGCTGACCCACAGCGAAATCACCCGGTGACAGACGATCACCCACCATGATCAGGCGTCACCACCTACCCGAACACCGCCAAACAAACTCAGACAAGGGGCATGACCTGCGATTTCAGGATGGAATTAGCCC
>NZ_JBFAIM010000178.1:0-1693 GCF_040654715.1 Nonomuraea sp. NPDC050643
CGGCGAGCTGCGAGTGGAAGACCAGGACACCCTGGTCCAGAAGCTCAAGGAAGCCAAGGAGGAGCTGTTCAACCTCCGCTTCCAGGCGGCGACCGCCGCGCCTGGCACCTCGCCGCGGCCACGCTCGGTCAGGACGAGGCCGTCGCCGCCGCACTCGCCGAGACCGCCGCACGGGCCCGCGACCACGGCGGGTACGCCGACGCCGCCACCGCCCTGGTCAGAGCCTCCGGCCTCACCCCCGACCCCTTGACCAGGGCGGTACGGCTCAAGGACGCGGCCGTCTCCGCCTGGCTCGGCGGCCGCCCCGGCCAGGCGGAGTCCCTGCTGGCCGAGGCCCGCGAGCACGCCGGCCGCGACTCCGGCCTGGACGCGGAGCTCACCCAGCTACGGGGCCGGTTCGAGCTCAACTCCGGCAACGCCGCCGAGGCCATGCGCATCCTGGCCTCGGGCAGCGGCCTGACCCTCCCGGCGGCCCGCTCCCACCCGGCCTCGGCCGAGAGCCCCACCGATGAGCCGCCCGGCACCCCGCGAACGACCCCGCGAACGACCCTGCAAACGACCCCGCTGACGACCCCGCTGACGACCGCGCTGACGACCGCGCTGACGACCGCTCGAACGAGCGTGGCAGGGCCCCGTGCCGCCGTCACGGGAGGGCCCGGGGTTCTCGGCCTGCTGGCCGATGCCTGGGAGGCCGCCTCGTCCGTGGGGGACAGCGCCGCCATCGTCGAGATCGGGCGGCACGCGGCCACGTTCCCCGAGGGCTTCCTGCGCGACGTCCTGGCCGGCGTGGGCGCGATGCTCGCCGGCGGCACCGGGCACGACCTTCTCCGGCGGGCGCTCGGACGTACGGGGGAGCTGCGGGAGGCGGCCGAGTTCCTGTGGGCCGCGGCGGCGGCCAGCTATCTGGGTGAGGCCGATCTGTCCGCCGAGCTGATCGGCAGGGCCGGGCGGGTGGCCCGGATGTCGGGGATGGTGGGGCAGTTGCCGGTGGTGCTGGAGTTCGTGGCCACCGCCGAGCGGATCGACGGGCGGCTGGCCGAGAGCCAGGCCGTCTCCGAGGAGGGGCTGGAGCTGGCCCGCGAGGCCGGGTACGCCAACACCGTGGCCGCCCACCTGGCCAACCTCGCCGCCCTGGCCGCCCTGCGGGGCGAGGAGGAGCCGTGCCGCCGCCACGCCCAGGAGGCGCTGGCCATCGCCCTCCCCCATCGGGTGGGCCTGCGGGCCGGGGTGGCCTCGTACGCGCTGGCCATGCTGGACCTGGGCCTGGGCCGGTTCGCGGCGGCGCACGACCGGTTCGCCGGGCTCGTGACCGCCGGCCCCGGGGCCGGGCATCCGACCGTGGTGTGGCGTTCGACGCCGGACCGGATCGAGGCCGCCGTGGGCGCGGGGGAGGCGGCGGCTGCCGGGGCGGCGCTGGAGGCGTACGAGCGGTGGTCGGCGCACGCCGGGACGGCGGAGTCGCGGGCCCTGCTCGCCCGCTGCCGGGCCCTGGCCGGTCCGGAGGGCGGCGACGAGGCGGTCATCGGGGCGCTCACCGTGGCCCTGCGGCTGCACGCCAACCCGTTCGAGGCGGCCAGGACCGCGCTGCTGCTGGGTGAGCGCCTGCGCCGCGCGCACCGGCCGGGCGAGGCGCGGGCGCACCTGAGGACGGCGTTGGAGACGTTCCGGCTGGCGGGCGCGGGGCCGTGGGCGC
>NZ_JBFAIM010000179.1:0-1592 GCF_040654715.1 Nonomuraea sp. NPDC050643
CGGGGTGTGTCAGAGAAAATGCACCAGATAGGGCTAAAAACACCTATCAGTCACGAGAGGGGTTATAGGGGATCCTGGCGTAGTTCGCGCCGGGTCGCAACCCGGGCCTCGTGAGCGGCTCTCAGCCCGGCCCGGCGGGCCTCCCGGATGGCCTCGCCGCGGCCGTGGTGCTCGTCATCCGGAGTGACGTAGCCGAGGCCCTCGTGCAACCTGACCTCGTTGTAGAACGTCCGGATCGAGTCCAGCTCGGCCTCCAGCTCTCCAGGGTCGGTGATCTTGTCCAGGTGCGGGAACTCGTCCTTGACGTGCCCGAACAGCGACTCGATCCACGCCTGGTCATTGGGCGTGCCGGGACGGCCGAAGTGCTGGGCGATCCGCGCCCCGGCCATGAATGTCCTGGTCGCCGAGGAGGTCATCTGCGGTCCGTTGTCCGAGACGGCCAGCAGCACCGGGAAGGCGTCGTGGTCGGGCACCTGCCCGCCGCGCAGCTCGGCCAAGAACCGCTCGTCATCGAGGAGATGCGCCTTGCCCAGCATCTGAAGGGCCCGCGTGTAGGCCACCTCGACCTGGGTGGAGGTCTCCTCCGGGGAGACCACGGTGGCCAGCCAGTAGCGCGAGACCACGTCCAGGACCGCGATCGCGCACCAGGACGGCAGCCCGCGAAAGTGCGTGAAGTCATAGATCGTGATCACGCCCGGCACCAGCTCGGCCCACTCGGGCCATTCACGGCGCGGCCGCCGCTCGCGCGCAGGCCGCTCGGCAACCTTGATCCCGGCCGCCTGCAGCACCCGCAGCACGGTCGATTCCGAGGCGTAGAACGCCTCCACCCGTGAGCCGCGATGGGCCAGCTTGCGATGGCTGCGGTCGATGTCCAGCCACTCCTCGGCGATCTTCACGATCGCCTCGCGTTCCCACGGCAGCAGCGCGTGCAGCGCGATCTCCGGGCCCGGCTTGGCATCCTCCAGGCGGCCGACCACGGCGCGGGTCTGCCAGCGCAGTACCCGCACGTGATCCAGCCCCAGCAGCGCGGCCGAGCGGCGGGTCGACCAACCGCCCTTGCCGGCCGCGTGCGCGACGAGCTCCAGCAGACCGGCCTTGACGGAGGCGTCGACTCGCGGTGGGACCAGGCCGGCGTTCAGCCCCAAAGCGATTTTCCCTGGTGCAGATGCAAGGCGACGGCCTGCTCGGTTACCGTCGCGCGCAGCCGCTCGATCTCCCTGCGAGCCGCCTCCAACTCCACAGCCTCGGGGCTCTTGCCCGGACGGCCCGACGTCGAGGCACCGGCCAGGGCGTCCAGCGCGCCCTGCTTGGCGGTCTTGCAGATGGCGTTGACCGTCATCCGGTTCACGCCGTACTTCTCGGCCGCCTCGCCCTGGGTGGACTGCCCGGCGAGCACCTCGACGAACACCTGGTACTTCACCGACGGGGCGAGCAGCGTACGCTTACCTGGCTTGCCCGTACGCGACGGGGACTGCTTGGGGTCCTGCTGTGGTCCTGCCACCTGCTCCAACCTCTTCCACGGAGTGATCAAACTACCCGCGGCTGATAGGTGTTTCGGACCGGAACTGGTTCATTGACTCTGACGCGGAAGG
>NZ_JBFAIM010000180.1:0-1516 GCF_040654715.1 Nonomuraea sp. NPDC050643
TTCGCGGGGTGGGCCAACTACGCCAAGGTGTTCGCCGACGCCACGTTCTGGCCGGCGCTGTGGCACACCGTGGTGTTCACCGTGGTGTCACTGGCCTTCCAGTTCACCATCGGGCTGGCACTGGCGGTGTTCTTCACCCAGAACTTCCGCCTGTCGGCCACCCTGCGCGCGTTGTTCCTGGTGCCGTGGCTGCTGCCGCTGATCGTGTCGGCCTCCACCTGGTCATGGATGCTCAACAGCGACTCCGGCGTGGTCAACGCCGCACTCGGCGCCTTCGGGATCGCGCCGGTGAACTGGCTCACCTCACCGGACTGGGCACTGTGGTCGGTGACCATCGCCAACATCTGGATCGGCATCCCGTTCAACCTCGTCGTCCTGTACTCCGGCCTGCAGGCGATCCCCCCCGACCTCCACGAGGCCGCCGCACTCGACGGCGCCAACGCCCGGCAACGCTTCTGGAAGATCACCCTCCCCCTGCTGCGACCGGTCTCGGCGATCACCCTGCTCCTCGGCCTGGTCTACACACTGAAGGTCTTCGACATCATCTGGATCATGACCAAGGGCGGCCCCAGCGGCGCCTCCACCACCCTGGCCACCTGGTCCTACCGCCTCGGCTTCGGCAACCTGGTGCCCGCCTTCGGCCCCGGCGCGGCGGTCGGCAACCTGCTCATCGTGACCGCGCTGATCTTCGGACTGCTCTACATCCGCCGGCAGGCCACCCCATGAAACCCCTCAAAACCGCGATCGGGCTGACCCTGACCGCCGTCATGCTGTTCCCGGTCTACTGGATGATCAACGTCTCCTTCACCCGCACCACCGACATGCGCACAAACCCGCCGAACTGGCTCCCCGTCAACGCCACCCTGGACGGCTACCGGGCCGTACTCGACCAGCAACTGCCCTACCTCGGCATAAGCCTGCTCATCGGCCTCGGCACCGTGGCCCTCACCCTGACGGTGGCCGCCCCGGCCGGCTACGCCCTGGCCAAACTACGCCCCCACGGCGGCCGGACACTCGGCTTCGTCCTGCTGGTCGCCCAGATGATCCCCGGCATCATCATGGCGATGGGCTTCTACGCCATCTTCCTGACCACCGGCCTGCTCAACACCGTGCCCGGACTGATCATCGCCGACTCCACCCTGGCCGTGCCGTTCGCCGTACTGATCTTCACCGCGTTCATGTCCGCCATCCCCGAAGAACTCCTCCAGGCCGCCCGCACCGACGGCGCCGGCGTGGTCCGCACCTTCGTCTCGATCGTGCTGCCGATCTCCCGCAACGCGATCATCACCGTGTCCCTGTTCGCGTTCCTGTGGGCCTGGTCGGACTTCATCTTCGCCTCCACCCTCGACCAGGGCGGCGACCACCAGCCCATCACCCTCGGCATCTACCACTACATCGGCAACAACAACCAGGAATGGAACGCCATCATGGCCACCGCCGTGATCGCCTCCATCCCGGCCACCATCCTGCTCATCATCGCCCAGCGCTACGTCGCCGCCGGCGTCACCGCCGGCGC
>NZ_JBFAIM010000181.1:0-1514 GCF_040654715.1 Nonomuraea sp. NPDC050643
TCGATGTGGTCGGGGGGCAGGCCGGCGTTGGTGAGGGCGGCGTGGATGACGCGTTGTTGGGAGGGGCCGTTGGGTGCGGTCAACCCGTTGGAGGCGCCGTCCTGGTTGACTGCTGAACCTCTGATCAGGGCCAGGACCTGGTGGCCGTTTTGCTGGGCTTGGGAGAGGGGCTCGAGGACGATGAGACCGGCGCCTTCGCCCCAGCCGGTGCCGTCGGCTGCGGCGGCGAAGGATTTGCACCGGCCGTTGGGCGCGAGGCCACGCTGCCGGCTGAAGTCAATGAAGATGGTCGGCGTGGCCATGATGGTGACGCCGCCGGCGAGGGCCATGGTGCATTCGCCGTTCCGAAGTGCCTGGACGGCTTGGTGGACGGCGACGAGGGAGGAGGAGCAGGCCGTGTCGATGCTGACGGCCGGGCCTTGCAGGCCGAGCACGTACGAGATCCGGCCCGAAGCGACGCTCGCGGTCGTACCGGTCAGCAGATAACCCTCGGTCCCCGAATTTTCCCCGACCTGAGTGCCGTAGCTCTGACTCACGACGCCGGTGAAGACGCCGGTGGGGGTGCCGCGGAGAGTGGTGGGGTCGATGCCGCCGTGTTCGAGGGCTTCCCAGGCGACTTCGAGGAGGAGGCGCTGCTGGGGGTCCATCGCCAGGGCTTCGCGGGGACTGATGCCGAAGAAGGCCGGGTCGAATTCGCCCGCATTGTGCAGGAACCCGCCGTGGCGGCTGTACGTCTTGCCGGGGTGGTCGGGGTCGGGGTGGTAGAGATTGTCGAGGTCCCAGCCGCGGTCGTGAGGGAACTCACCGATGGCGTCTACGCCGTTGTGGACGAGGTTCCACAGGTCGTCTGGCGAGGCGACGCCGCCGGGGAAGCGGCAGCCGATGCCCACGATCGCGATCGGCTCATTGGTGGTGCCTGTGGTGGTGAGGGCGGTTGCCTTCGGAGCTTCCGGCTTGGTCGTGATGAGTCGTTCGTGGAGGTGTTGGGCGAGGGCTGTGGGGGTGGGGTGGTCGAAGATGAGGGTGGCGGGGAGGCGGAGTCCGGTGGTGGTGGTGAGGCGGTTGCGGAGTTCGATGGCGGTGAGGGAGTCGAAGCCGAGTTGTTGGAAGGGGTGGTGGGGGTTGAGTTGGGTGGGGTTGGCGTGGCCGAGGGTGGTGCCGGCGTGGGTTCGCACGAGGGTGAGGAGGGTGTGGTGTTGTTCGGTCTCGTTTTGAGTGGCGAGTTGGCGTTGTAGGTCGTTGCTGGTGGTGGGGGTTGTTGGGTTGGTGGTTCGGCGGGTGGGGGCGAGGTTCGTGAGGATGGGTGGGAGTGTTCCGGTGGTGGTGCGGAGGTGGGTGAGGTTGAGGTGGGCGGGGATGGTGAGGGGTTGGGGGGCTTTGAGGATGGTGTCTAGGAGTTCGTGGCCTTCGGTGAGGGATAGGGGGGTGATGCCGGTTTGGGTGATGCGGTGGTGGTCGGTGGTGGTGAGGTTGCTGGTCATGGTGCTGGTTTGGGTCCAGAGTCCCCAGGCGAG
>NZ_JBFAIM010000182.1:0-1504 GCF_040654715.1 Nonomuraea sp. NPDC050643
CGCTCACTGGTGCACCATCCTTGTGTCGGTAGTCGAGAGACTGCTGATGCACCCGAGGTGCCGCCGGGTCACCGCCCTGCTCGCTCGACCACTTGAGGTCCAGGATGAGTTCTGCGGGATCCGGTGGCTGCTCGGGGCGTGCCGACCGTCGACAGGGCTGAGCGCCGCCGAGCGCCGAACAGTGAGCTGACTGGCAGTCGCGCCCCGACACCGAGAAAAGGGTGCCTCCCCACTGGGTCTAGCAGCGGAGAGGCTGTCATGCAGTATGCCCCCACCCCGTCCCTGCCCGCCACCGCGCCGAACGGCGTGACCGCAGGTCTGGACTGGGCCAGCACCGATCACGCGGTGTGCGTGGTCGATGCGGCCGGCAAGGTGAGCGACCGCTTCACCGTCGAGCACACCGGGGCCGGGCTGAAGCTGCTCACCCGCCGCCTGGCTCAGGCCGGCGCGTGCGAGGTCGCCATCGAGCGCGGCGACGGCCCGGTCGTCGAGGCCCTGCTGCAGGCCGGCCTGACCGTCGTGGTGATCAGCCCGAACCAGATCAAGCACCTGCGCAAACGCTACGGCTCGGCCGGTAACAAAGACGACCGGTTCGACGCCTATGTGCTGGCCGACACCCTGCGCACCGACCGGGCCCGGCTGCGTCCCCTCACACCCGACAGCCCGGCCACCGCCACCCTGCGCTCCACTGTCCGCGCCCGCCGCGACCTGGTCACTCACCGCGTCGCGCTGTGCAACCAGCTGCGCGCCCACCTGACCACCGCCTTCCCCGGCGCGATCGGCCTGTTCGCCGACCTGGACAGCCCGATCAGCCTGGCCTTCCTGGCCCGCTTCGACTGCCAGGACCGCGCCGACTGGCTGAGCGAGCGCCGCCTGGCCGCCTGGCTCAAGAGCGCCGGCTACTGCGGCCGCAAGGATCCCGCCGTGCTGCTGGCCCACCTCAGCAACGCGCCGCGCGGCGTGACCGGCGACGACGGCAGCGCCCGCGCGCACGCCACCCGCGCCCTGCTCGCCGTCCTGACCAGCCTGGTCGAGCAGATCAGAGCACTGGAGGGGCAGATCAGCGAGCAACTCGCGCTGCACACCGACGCCCAGGTGTTCACCTCGCTGCCCCGCTCGGGCACCGTGCGCGCGGCCCGGCTGCTGGCCGAGATCGGCGACTGCCGGGCCCGCTTCCCCGACCCGGCCGCCCTGGCCTGCCTGGCCGGCGTCGCGCCCTCCACCCGCCAGTCCGGCAAGCACAAAAGCGTCGGCTTCCGCTGGGCCGTCAACAAGCAACTGCGCGATGCGGTCTGCGACTTCGCCGCCGACTCCCGCCGCGCCAATCCCTGGGCGGCCCAGCTCTACAACGCCGCGATCGCCCGCGGCAAAGACCACCCGCACGCCACCCGCATCCTGGCCCGCGCCTGGCTGTATGTGATCTGGCACTGCTGGCAGGACGGCCTCGCCTACGACCCGGCCAAACACGGAGCCCTCCAGGCCCTCCTCAAACAAGATCAACCGG
>NZ_JBFAIM010000183.1:0-1451 GCF_040654715.1 Nonomuraea sp. NPDC050643
CGGTGTTGACTATGTCGTCTTATTTTTTATTACGTTGTTCTAGCCAAAATTTAAACAACGCAACACAGCACTCTATAAAAATAGATACTGTTATATAAACAAATATCGCTAACATTTCATCGCACCCCCTCTCTACGTCAAATTGACGTCTGAGGAAAAGACGACTTCATATAATATACCATGTGAGCTACGTGATATACATTGCATAAAAATAAAAAATTTCTCTTTATGAAAACTTATGAAAACGCGTGAGATCAATGATGTATAAAAGATGCATAAACGATAATCGTAAAGAAAAGGCTTAAACGTTGATTTCACAGCGTTTAAGCCTTTTTGTGTAGTTGACATAATTAACGATTATAGGTAGTTAGTTTGTATAAATACTAAAAAATACAAACGTTGTTAAATTAATCTTTGTGTCCTTTAATATAAGTAACATAATAGTCACTTATTACGGTGAGAAAAGTCATAGATAACTAAATATATAAGCATAATAAATATGAAATAAATAGCTCCTAAAAATAATGAAAAAATATCTGTGGTAAGAGGTTTAAAATAATTTGATGAATCGTAAATGTTCATAAATAAATGAACACATACCCAAGAAAGAAATATTCCAATGCATCTACCTATTACAATACTTATATTATTTTTAAAGCCGAATTTAAAAATGGATCTACTCATTAATATAGCAACTATTATAAATGGGATGTAACCTATTAATAAACCTGTTTGATAATCAGTAAATAATCCGATAAATTCTATTGGAACTAAAGATAAAATTAATATAATGATTTTTAACCATTTCATTTTAAAATCTCTCTTTTCAATATTATTTTTCCTTCAATATCATTTTATTAATATAATTAGGTAGAAGTCTACGCTGTCTCTAAGTGGTAGATGAATGATCTCTATTTTTTATTATGTTATACATTTATATTATTTTCTGTAAGGTTCTGATTCTAAAAGATATTTATAATAGGAGTCTTTCTTTTGTAAATCTGTTTCCCCCCACACCTTATATTCTTTATCATCTGTCCATGGTGCTGGTGCTGGTGTCACGTTATACTCATACTCACTATATGGTTGATCTTTAAAAGCAATATCTTTTTCAGCATATCCCATCATAATATTAAAACTCATTTTTTCATTTTTTATTTTTTTATCCCAACCCTTACGTTCTATAACGTGATCGATGATTTTCTCACTCTTGTGTTCCTGATAAGTAATCACACTAAAAGTCCAAACTGTTAAGGTAATAATGATAACAATAATAGAAGTTATTAATATTTTTAAGATTTTCTTCATTTTTGTATAATTCCTCTTTTTTAATAATTTTCATGATAATGTCTATATATAAAACATTTTATCATAAAGTATTTAAATAATATTGAATACTTATCAAAAATTTGTTTTTAAAATCTGTTTAATTACATCAGTAATAATTATTA
>NZ_JBFAIM010000184.1:0-1444 GCF_040654715.1 Nonomuraea sp. NPDC050643
CCTTGGCGGCTGGCGAGGATGAGGTGGCGGGCGCCGTGGTGGGTGGTGAGGTGGTGGGCGAGGGCGGTGGCGAGGGTGCCGGTGCCGCCGGTGATCAGTATGGTGCCGTTGGGGTCGAACGGTTCGAGGCGGGAAAGGTGGTTGTGCGTTGGGTGGTCAGGGTTGGTGGCTTGACCGGGCTCGGCCGTGTTGGAGGGTTGGGCAGTGCTGACAGGGTGAGTGGGCTGGGCGGCGTCGCTTACGCGAGTTGGGTTGGTGCTGCTCTTCGGGGTTTCTTCGCTGCTGGGTGAGGTGCTGGTGTTGTCGGTGCCGCGTGTCGTGCTTTTATCGCTGCTGCTTGTTGAGGTGATGGAGCAGTTTGTGGTGTCGATGAGGGAGCCGTTGATGGCGTCTGTGCTGTCAGGGCTGGAGGGCGTGGCGTTGCCGGGGGTGTCGGTGCGTGAGGCGGTCGTGTTGGTGCTGTTGGTTTTGGGGTTGGTTTGGTTTTGGGGGGTGGTGCGGGTGAGGCGGGGGGTGAGGAGGGTGCCGTGGCGGAGGGCGATTTGGGTTTCGCCGGTGGTGGTGGCGGTGGTGATGGCGGTGGGGAGGTTGGTGAGGGTGTCGGGGTGGTTGTCGATGTCGATGATGAGGATGCGGTTGGGGTGTTCGTTTTGTGCGGTGCGGAGGAGTCCCCAGATGGCTGCGGCGGGTAGGTCGGTGATGTCTTCGTCGGGGTGGGTGGCGATGGCGTGGTGGGTGAGGGCGATGAGGCGTGTTTCGGGGGTGGGGGTTGGTGGGGTGTTGCGGGCGGTGGTGGCGTCTTCGTCGCTGTTGTTGGTGCTGGTTTTTGTGTGGGTGTCGTGGGTGAGCCAGGTTTGGAGGAGGGATAGGAGTGCGGTGGTGAGCTCGGTGGCCTGATCCGCAGGGTTACTGGCTTTCGTGTTTTCGGGGTTGTTGTTCTGGGTCTTGTAAGGGGCGCCGTTGCTGCTCGTGGTGGTGAGGGGAAGCAGCAGGGTGTCGTAGTGAGTGTCTGCGAGGGCGGCCAAGTCGGAGTGGATGGAGGCGTTCAGGTGGGTCGCGAGGAGGTTGTCCAGGTGGGCTTGGTCTGTGGTGGGGGTGGCGAGGATGGTCCATTTCGCCGTGTCGGGTTCGGTGCCTTCGTCGACAGCGATGCTGTTGAGGTTGACGTCCGTGTTGGCCTTGTGAGGACTCCACGTCAGCTGGAAGAGGGTGTTGTGGTGGGGCGTGGTGGTGAGGTGGCCGGCTGGTAGTGGGCGCAGGGTGAGGGCGTCGATGGTGAGGAGTGGGGTGCCGTCGGTTGTTGTGATGGTCAGGCCGAAGTTGTGATTGTTGGGTTCGTCGCTGATCCGGGTGGTGGTGTGGAGGGTGGTGGGGTGTTGGGGGTGGGTGGTGTGGATGTGGATGTTGGTCCAGGTGAAGGGGAGGTGGGGGGTGGTGTGGGTGG
>NZ_JBFAIM010000185.1:0-1391 GCF_040654715.1 Nonomuraea sp. NPDC050643
GCCGAGCAGGGCCCGGATTACTTCTACGAGGGCGACTTCGCCCGCCGCTACGTCGAGACCGCCCGCGCCGCCGGCGGCCGCATCACCCTCGACGATCTGGCGGCCACGAAGTCCATCACCCTCCCCTTGACGCCGCTCCCGGTGGCGGGCGGCTACGAGCTGCACACCATCGGCCCGCTGTACGCCCTCATGCTCAGCCTGGCCCACCTGACCGGCCACAGTCTGCACCGCATGATGCGCATCGTCGAGGAGTCCTGGCACCACGGCCTGGCCCCCGGCGACCTGGACGTCTCACCCGAGGCCGCCGAGAAGCTGGCCGGGCGGGTCGTCGACGGCCCGCCACGCCCGTTCGACGCCATGAACATGGGCACCAACGCCATCGTCGCCGCCGACGCGAGCGGCATGATCGCCTACGGCACGCACTCCGCGAGCTCGACCGCCTTCGGCGTGGGCCTGATGGTGGACGGCGTGGTCGTGCCGCGTCCCATCACCCTGTACGCCTCCCCCATGGTCCCCATGCCCGCCGGCTGGGCGACGTCCCTGCTGGCCCTGCGCGACGGCCGCCCCGTGCTCACCGCCGCCTCCCCCAGCATCTCCGCACTCCAGAACGTCTTCCAGAACACCGTCAACATCCTCCAGCGCGGCATGACCCCACAACAATCCGTCCACCAACCCCTCTTCGGCGCCTCACACCACCCCAGCCGAAGCCCCATGGTCGAATCCACCATCGGCGAACCCGCCCTCACCGAAGCCGAGAACCAAGGACTCACCCTCACCCGCGTCTCCCCCTGGGAACCCGAAATGGGCAGCTGCCAAGCCATCGCCTTCACCCCCGACGGCACCCTCCACGGCGCCGCCGACCCCCGCAGACTCGGCCAAGCCGCCGGCCACTGACGTCATGCGACAGGTGCAGAGCGCGCGGGCCGAGGTTTACGACGCCTGTCGTTAGCTCCGGCACGCCGCCTGTAGCAGGCTCATGACTGTGATCAGGAGAAACGCATGACCAAGGTGCCGTCGCGCCCCTCGCGCCCGGACCCGCGCCACATAGCGGCGTCGAGCCGCCGGGGAATGATCTCGACCTCCCATCCCGCCGCCACCCGGGCGGGGGTGGCGGCCCTCGAAGCCGGCGGCAGTGCCGTGGACGCCTATCTCGCGGCGGCGGCCGTGCAGACGGTGGTCGAGCCGACCATGACCACACTGGCCGGCACGATGCTGATCTCCGTGTACGACCCCGCCACCGGCCGCAGCCGCTTCCTCAGCCATCTGGGCACCCGGCCCGCCGCCGAGGACGGCGACCTGGACGAGGCCGCCCGCCGCTCGGGCCGCACGGTCGTCACCCCGGGCTGGGTGCGCGGCGCGCACGCCGCCTGGCAGGAGTGGGGCCGCCTGCC
>NZ_JBFAIM010000186.1:0-1383 GCF_040654715.1 Nonomuraea sp. NPDC050643
TTCATTCTTTTTCATTAAGTGAACTTTTGTATCTTTATTCACAATTTCACGTGATAACACACCGTTTTAAATTGTAGTTTTTTGTTATACTGGAAAAGCACTTCCGTGCACAAAGGAGGTGTCACATACAATGATAATCTTGCTATTTGTACTAGATAAGCTCATTTTTCCAATTATTGTTGGTTATGTTCTTTATCTATTACAACAAGAGCATAAGTAAAAAGAAACCCCCAGCCGGCACGCTGGGGGTTTTCACATACAATGATATATCTGCTATTTGTTACTTTCAGTATATCCTTTCTTATGCTTTTTGTAAAATTAGATATATACTTTCTTTTAAGAATATAATTTTGAAGTAACTGTCGTTTCATTGTCGCCCATCTGTCGGCAATTTTTCGTGTTCATTTTTTTAGTTGAGGAGTAGTTTATGAGTATGAACAAATCAAAAGTTGCAGAAATTAGAAAACAAAAATCGTTAACTCAAGAAAATTTAGCAGAAAAGGCTTATGTAACAGTAAGAACAATTCAAAGAATGGAGGCTGGAGAAGAAGTTAGTAGTGAAACACTTAAAAGTGTCTCAAACGCATTAGATGTGACAGTCAATGAACTATTCGAATCTATCTCGTCTTCTGATAAGGAGGAGGAAATAATGGAAATATCTAAAGAACAACAAAAGCAGTTTAATTATCGTAAAAATGAACTTTTTACTATTAAATTAATAACATTTAGTTTTATTTTTGTGTTTTTAGGACTATTTGGAATCTTTGTAGGTGAGTTAGAAGGTTTAGAACAAAATATTTACCGCATCATTTGGATTTTCGCTTTATTTTTGAGCTTAGCAATAATGTATTATTTTTTAAATGTTTTTATTTCAAAAAAATTAGATAAAAAATATCCTATGACTATTGGAATGAAAAATAGAAATAGAAAAAATGAACCTGTAAAAAATGGCTGGGATTTTATGGCTAGATATTGGTGGATTGTTTTTCCTATTGGAGGTTTTCTAAGTTGGCTAATTCCTGAATTAACAGGAAAATAAAATACAAAACAAAAGATCTTTAGCCCCCTTGCTAAAGATCTTTTGTTTTAATCTTCCCAGTCTAATTGAAGTTGTTTTAAAAATGCTTTTCGCTCTTTTTCTAATTGTGGATCATATTCATTTTTTATTTGTTTTTCATAAGTACGTTCTTCTAACCATCTCGGCGTTTTTTCCCGACTTATATATTGTCGTGACTTATCTATATTCGCCATTTGTGGCTGTCGTTTATTGTGAATGCGTTTCTCAGCGTCAAAATTAAACTCTAAACATTAAATTTTAAGTCCTTTTTTTTCCTTTATTTTATTTATATTAATTTTATTAAAAATAAATAATAATTATTATAT
>NZ_JBFAIM010000187.1:0-1370 GCF_040654715.1 Nonomuraea sp. NPDC050643
CCTTGGCGGCTGGCGAGGATGAGGTGGCGGGCGCCGTGGTGGGTGGTGAGGTGGTGGGCGAGGGCGGTGGCGAGGGTGCCGGTGCCGCCGGTGATGAGGATGGTGTGGTGGGGGTTGAGGGGTTGGGTGGGGGTGAGGGCGAGTTTGCCGGTGTGGCGGGCTTGGCTGAGTTCGCGGATGGCGTGGGGGGCGTGGTGGAGGTGGTGGTTGGTGGTGGGGAGGGGGTGGAGGGTGTGGGTGGTGAAGAGGTGGTGGAGTTGTTGGAGCATGTGGTGGATGTGGTCGGGGCCGGCGTCGATGAGGTCGAAGGCTTGGTAGGTGATGTGGGGGTGGTGGGTGGTGATGTGGTGGGGGTCGCGGATGTCGGTTTTGCCCATTTCGATGAAGCGGCCGCCGGGGGCGAGGAGGCGGAGGCTGGCGTCGGTGTATTGGTGGGCGAGGGCGTTGAGGACGATGTCGATGCCGGTGTTGTTGGTGGTGGTGCGGATGTGGTGTTCGAAGTCGAGGGTGCGGGAGTTGGCGATGTGGTCGGTGGGGATGCCGTGGGCGTGGAGGGTGGGCCATTTGGTGGGGCTGGCGGTGGTGTAGGTGTCGAGGTTGAGGTGTTGGGCGAGTTGGAGGGCGGCGAGGCCGACGCCGCCGGTGGCGGCGTGGATGAGGATTTTTTCGCCGGGTTGGGCGTGGGCGAGGTGGTGGAGGGCGTAGTAGGCGGTGAGGAAGGCGACGGGGGTGGTGGCGGCTTGTTGGTAGGTCCAGTTGGGGGGGATGGTGGTGGTGAGGCGGTGGTCGGTGATGGCGGTGGGGCCGATGGCGTTGGTGAAGAGGCCCATGACTTTGTCGCCGGGGTGGAGGGTGTGGACGTCGGGGGCGGTTTCGAGGATGGTGCCGGCGGCTTCGCCGCCGAGGGCGGTGGGGCCGGGGTACATGCCGAGGGTCATGAGGGCGTCGCGGAAGTTGAGTCCGGCGGCGTGGACGGTGATGCGGATTTGGCCGGGTTGGAGGGGTTGGGTGGTGGTGGTGTTGGGGGTGAGGGTGAGGTTGTCGATGGTGCCGGGTTGGGTGGTGTGGAGGTGCCAGCTGGGGGTGTTGGGTGGGGTGAGGGTGTGGGTGGTGGTGGTGCGGGTGAGGCGGGGGGTGTGGGGTTGGCCGTGGCGGATGGCGGTTTGGGGTTCGTTGGTGGTGAGTTGGGTGGTGAGGGTGGTGGGGAGGGTGGTGAGGGTGTGGGGGTGGTGGTCGAGGTCGGTGATGTGGATGCGGTTGGGGTGTTCGTTTTGTGCGGTGCGGAGGAGTCCCCAGATGGCGGTGGTGGGGAGGTCGGTGATGTCTTCGCCGGGGCGTGCGGCTACTGCTCCACGCGTCAACACCACCAA
>NZ_JBFAIM010000188.1:0-1301 GCF_040654715.1 Nonomuraea sp. NPDC050643
CACCTGGACCAACATCCACATCCACACCACCCACCCCCAACACCCCACCACCCTCCACACCACCACCACACACAACGAACAAGCCGATGGCCTCAACATGAGCCTGAATATCGCCGGACCCGACGGCATCCCATTGCTCACCATCGACAGCCTCACCCTGCGCCCACTACCAGCCGACCACCTCACCACCACACCCCACCACAACACCCTCTTCCACCTGAATTGGGTCCCGTCCACTACAACCAGCACTCAAAGCCCCGGCGCCACGACCGGATGGGCAGTACTGGGCATCTCCGATACCGATCAGAGCGGCCTGCACACCACCCTGGCCAACCACCTGGGCATTCCAAGCCACTCCGCACTCACCCACCAGAACACGCTGCTGCTTCCTCTCACCACCACCGGCAGCGGTGACAACGACGCAGACACTCCGGCCGACCAAGCCGCCGCGCTCACCACCGCTCTCCTCTCCCTCCTGCAGAGCTGGCTTGCCTACGACACCGGCATCGAAGAAGCCGAACAGGACTTCGACCCCGATACCCGGCTGGTAGTGCTCACCCGTGGCGCGGTAGCCACTCATCGCGGAGAGGACATCACCGACCTGCCCGCTTCAGCGGCGTGGGGCATGCTCCGTACCGCCCAGGCCGAACACCCCGATCGCCTTCTGATCGTGGACATGGACGATCACATCGACAGCTTCACCGGCCTAGCCGACGCCATCACCGCCGCCATCGCGACCGGCGAAACCCAGATAGCGGTACGCCAGGGCACCATGCTCGCGCCCCGGCTCGCCCGCACTACAGCCACCACACCATCCAGCGGTGCCCAAACGTCGGACAGCAACGTTGCCAACGCCCTCGGCGAGAACGGCTTCCGCGACGGCACTGCCGGTACGAGTGCGCTCGGCGAGCCCGATGCAGTTACCCAGGGCAACCTGGCCCACAACGGACCGTTCGACCCCAGCGGCACCGTCCTGATCACCGGCGGCACCGGCACCCTAGGCGCCGCGCTAGCCCATCACCTCACCACCCACCACGGCGCCCGCCACCTCATCCTCGCCAGCCGTCAAGGCCCCCACCACCCCAACGCCACCCAACTCCACCAAACCCTCACCCAAACCATCAACACCAACACCAACACCAACGCGAAGACCGGCACCGGCACCGAAGACACCGTCACCAGCCAAGGCAGCGTCACCATCACCGTCTGCGACCTAAGCGACGAACAACAACTCACCCAACTCCTCGACAGCATCCCCCAAGACCGGCCCCTCACCGCCGTCTTCCACACCGCCGCCGTCC
>NZ_JBFAIM010000189.1:0-1298 GCF_040654715.1 Nonomuraea sp. NPDC050643
CGTTAAGTGGTTTGGCAAGCATTGGCTTTGCTAGCCACTAACGTGGCAGACGCGCCAGCTTGTTGGGGATTATCCCCAAGCCCCTTATGTTTTTTGCTTACGCAAAAAAGAGTGGCTAATTGCTAGCCATTGTTCATTAAGTAATACAAATAAATTGAAGAAATAATTTGGGTTGAACATTGACATTTATTTGCTATTTGTTTAAGTTGAATTTAATACGATAAGGGAAAGGGTGAACCAACTACATGATTAACTAATCCTATTTTCAAAAGGAAACAATTGAAAGTATTTTATTTACAAATAGCGTTTGATTTGTGTTGTTTTCAATTGTACTTTTCAGGATAGGATGAAAATTCTGTAGTTGGCTCTAAAAGTATTTTGTTAGAGTTCATCTATATAGATTTATGCCTCCTATTCTGAATAGATTAGGAGGCTTTTATTGTCTTCAATTACTTATGAGAGGATGAGGAAATATGAAAATAATGTTAGAGGGACTTCATATAAAACATTATGTTCAAGATCGTTTATTGTTGAACATAAATCGCCTAAAGATTTATCAGAATGATCGTATTGGTTTAGTTGGTAAAAATGGAAATGGAAAAACAACGTTACTTCACATATTATATAAAAAAATTGTGCCTGAAGAAGGTATTGTAAAACAATTTTCACATTGTGAACTTATTCCTCAATTGAAGCTCATAGAATCAACTAAAAGTGGTGGTGAAGTAACACGAAACTATATTCGGCAAGCGCTTGATAAAAATCCAGAACTGCTATTAGCAGATGAACCAACAACTAACTTAGATAATGACTATATAGAAAAATTAGAACAGGATTTAAAAAATTGGCATGGAGCATTTATTATAGTTTCACATGATCGCGCTTTTTTAGATAACTTGTGTACTACTATATGGGAAATTGAAGAAGGAAGAATAACTGAATATAAGGGGAATTATAGTAACTATGTTGAACAAAAAGAATTAGAAAGACATCGAGAAGAATTAGAATATGAAAAATATGAAAAAGAAAAGAAGCGATTGGAAAAAGCTATAAATATAAAAGAACAGAAAGCTCAACGAGCAACTAAAAAACCGAAAAACTTAAGTTCATCTGAAAGCAGAATAAAAGGAACAAAGCCATACTTTGCAGGTAAGCAGAAGAAGTTACGAAAAACTATAAAATCTCTAGAAACCAGACTAGAAAAACTTGAAAGCGTCGAAAAGAGAAACGAACTTCCTCCACTTAAAATGGATTTAGTGAATTTAGAAAGTGTAAAAAATAGAACTATAATACGTGGT
>NZ_JBFAIM010000190.1:0-1248 GCF_040654715.1 Nonomuraea sp. NPDC050643
GGCGGATTCAATCGGTCGTCGCAACACCCTGAACTGGAGGTGTTGCATGGGGAGATCAGCGGGGTGGATGACGACGCGCACGGGACGTCCGGCAATGCGGTCGCCGGGGCGGCCTCCGATCCGTCGGGACGTGGAGCGAGCGTTCTGGAAGAAGATCGCCGAAGGGTTGACCAGCGAGGATGCCGCCCTGGCTTGCGGCGTGTCGGGACCGGTTGGGTCTCGGTGGTTCCGCGAGAGTGGCGGCATGCCGTTGATCGAGCTCAGTCCGCCGTCAGGCAGGTACCTGTCGTTCACCGAGCGCGAGGAGATCGCCCTGCTCAAGGCTCAACACAAGGGGGTTCGGGAGATCGCGCGCTGTCTGGGCCGGTCGCCATCGACCATCTCGCGGGAACTGCGGCGCAATGCCGCCACGCGGGGTGGCCGCCTGGACTACCGGGCATCGATCGCGCAGTGGAAAGCCGAGCTGATGGCGCGGCGCCCCAAGACGCCGAAACTGGTGGCCAATGACCAATTACGGGAGTACGTGCAGGCCCGGTTGGCCGGTCAACTCCAGGGTCCGGACGGCAAATCGGTAACTGGTCCACAGCCCTCAGTCTGGAAGGGTCGTAACAAGCCCCGGCGTCAAGACCGCCTGTGGGCACTGTCGTGGAGTCCTGAGCAGATCTCCAACCGGCTCAAGGCGGACTTCCCCGATGATGAGTCCATGCGCATCTCGCACGAGGCGATTTACCAGGCCCTGTTCGTTCAAGGCCGTGGAGCGCTCAACCGCGAGCTGGTCGCCTGCCTGCGCACAGGTCGTGCGCTGCGTGTCCCACGCGCCCGCAGCCGGCGTCAAACCAGCGGCCACGTCACGCCGGACATGGTGATCAGTCAGCGGCCCGCTGAGGTGGAGGACCGCGCCGTCCCAGGCCATTGGGAAGGCGACCTCATCATCGGCGCCGACCGCTCCGCGATCGGGACTCTGGTGGAGCGCACGACCCGGTTCACCCTGCTGTTGCACCTGCCTCGGATGGAGGGCTACGGCACGCAGGAGCGCGTGAAGAACGGCCCGGCGCTGGCCGGCCGCGGCGCTGAAGCCGTGAGGGACGCGATCATCAAAGAGCTCACCGGGTTGCCCGAGCAGCTACGCCGTTCGCTGACCTGGGATCGTGGAACGGAGCTGGCCCAGCATGCGCAACTGCGCATCGACACCGGCTTGCGGGTCTATTTCGCCGATCCTCATAGCCCTTGGCAGCGTGGCACCAACGA
>NZ_JBFAIM010000191.1:0-1190 GCF_040654715.1 Nonomuraea sp. NPDC050643
CCCTATCGGCCCCGCCCCCGCCGGGGGGGGCGCTGGGCCTGCTGGGTCCCCCGCCCCCCCGGGCCGGGATAGAGCACGGCCGCCCCGCCTCGCGAGACGGCCAGGGACGGGCCGCCGTGCTCGTCGAGGCGGACGGTCGCGACGGGCCCGCCCGCGGGGGCCGTGACGGTCCAGGTGCCGGAGGAGGTGGGGGCGGGGGTGGGGGTGGGGGGAGCGGTCAGAAGTCCGGCCAGCAGTGCGCCGCTGAGCAACCAGTGCAACGGATGCCTCCCGAAGGGCTGAGGGATGCACCGATGGTAGCCCTAATTAACTTCGTCAAGAATTAAATGGTCTCAGCCGGCGGCGGCCTCCCACGTCCGCAGGTACGACTCGGCGCCCCCCGCCAGATCCCGGACGAGGTCCGGGCCCGCGAGCAGACGCATGTCCTCGACCCAGTCCGGGACCAGGCCGTAGTTGGCCACCCCGTCCACATTGACATCCCAGGTGCGCTGCCCGGTGCTCAGCCGGTCCAGCAGGGTGCTCCCGTCGTAGGAGGTGAACGGGTACGTCACCGGGTTCGCGGTGTTGCCGGCGCGCGGGGCGGGCAGGCGGCCCAGGCCGTTGACGTCGAGGCCGTAGCCGTACCCGGGCACCTGGTACTGCCGGCGCAGCGGCACCGTACGCCGCCACTCCGCGACGAAGTCCTCGGCGTTGTGGCCGTACTGCGTGATCACGCCGCCGAGGGCGTAGATCCGGGCGAAGAAGCTCGGGTCGGCCCAGCTATGAGAGGAGACCACGCCGGGATGGCCGGCCGCCTCCAGCAGGTCGAGCGTGCGGTCGGCGGCCTTGACGCTCATGTGGTCGATCTCGACCAGCATGCCGCGCTGGATCATGCCCTGCACCATGTGCTCGCCGAGCGCGGTCAGCCCCCGGGTGTTGCAGTGCGGCGCCGGGGGATACAGCGGCAGCGACACGCCCGGCGGCAGCAGCCGCGCGATCTGGTCGGGGAGCGCGCCCGCCCGGTCGATCGTGTTGTCGTGCTCGGGACCGGTGCAGGTGCGGGCCTGCCAGAACGAGCCGGTGCTGAGCAGGTTGCCGATGTTGACGATGGCGCCCTGCTTGAGTTCAAGGGGTCGTCGCAACACTGCTGCTCAGCAGCGAGTTTAGATGATCGCTGAAGGCTTCTGCCGGCGTCTTCCACCCGAGGGTCT
>NZ_JBFAIM010000192.1:0-1144 GCF_040654715.1 Nonomuraea sp. NPDC050643
CCTGGCCCACCACCGACCACCCCCGCACAGCCGCCATCTCCTCCTTCGGCATCAGCGGCACCAACGCCCACCTCATCCTCCAACAACCCCCCACCACCACCGAAACCACACCCAAGAAACCCGCGCCAACCTCCCCCCACAACCACCCCACAACCACAAACCCGGCCGATACAGACATCACCACCCCAGCAAACCCACCGACCTCCACCCTCGCCGGCCCAGACCCGACCAACACCACACCCGACGCTGATACGACGAACATCACAACCGCCGACACACAGACCACCAACGAACTCCCAGCAGACGCCCCCGTCGTCCCATGGGTGATCTCAGCCAAGAACGAACAAGCACTACGCGCCCAAGCCCTAAACCTGGCCCGCCTGGCCCGCTCGGACACCTCCACCCGACCGGTCGACATCGCCCACGCCCTCGCCACCACCCGCACCCACTTCCCCCACCGCGCAGCAGTCATAGCCACCACCACACAAGACTTCACCACCGCCCTCGACGACCTAGCCGCCGGCCGCCCCAACCCCGCAGTGCTCGACCACGTGCTGAGCGAGCAGACCGGACCATCCAGCACGGCCGGGGCCACCGGTTCGCTGACGCCGACTGGCTCGGCAACATCGGCGAGGTCGGCGACGACCACGGGCTTGCCAGGCTCAGTCAACTCCGGCCCCGACGTTGACTCCGTCGCTCACGCGACCGACTCAACAAGTTCAGTCGGCTCCAACAACGAGGCCGGCTCAGCCGCGCTCGACACAACTCGATTCGCGGCAACGCGGTCCGGTGGCACGGTCTTCGTCTTCCCAGGTCAGGGCGGGCAATGGCCCGGCATGGGCCGCCGCCTGTACGCGGCCTCGCCTGTCTTCCGGGAGCACCTGGACGCCTGCGCCGAAGCTCTGGCGCCCTACACCGACTGGTCCCTGCTCGACGTACTGCACCAACGCGACCGCGCGCCCTCCCTGGACCGCGTCGACGTCGTCCAACCGGCCCTGTTCGCGATCATGGTCGCCCTCGCCCGTCTCTGGGAACACCACGGCATCCATCCCGACGCCGTCATCGGCCACTCCCAAGGCGAAATCGCCGCCGCCCACATCGCCGGGGCACTGTCACTGGAAGACGCCGCCCGCGTCGTCGCCCT
>NZ_JBFAIM010000193.1:0-1082 GCF_040654715.1 Nonomuraea sp. NPDC050643
GGTTTAAACCATCGCACTTAACCATACCCTTTGGATTATTCATAGAATAACAATGATATTTGCTAGCATGGAACCAACAGTCACTTTTATAAAAATCTACATAAGCTCTAGGATGTTTTTTTGACCAGTATCTATGATCAGATTTTGTTCCGTTAAATCGATTACAATGAACATGCATTCCCTTTTTTACATGTTGGCCATCTTTAGTTGGCCCTTTATATACTTTGCCTTTGTGTTTACTATATGTTGATATGTTATTTGATGTATTATGAGTATTGTTTCCGTCCATATTTCCTATAAAATCAGAAAAATTTAATACTCTTGTATGATTGTTTGTGCTACGGTTAGCTGTATAATTTGATTTTTGTTTCTTTGGATTAGGGAATAATTCTTCTATGATAACTTTACCTTGTTGTTTTTTAATATGGAAATTAGGATCTTCTTTAGCTATAGATTTGAATTGTTTCATTGTTTTTGCGTCAACTTGAGAAGTCTTATAGGTAGCGACTAATTTAGTATCTTGTTTGGTTGAAGGATGGTTTTCAGCTGCAGAGGCATGATGAGAAGTTACGACAGTACAACCTAAAAGAGTGGCTAACATACTGGCTAAAAAGACTTTAAACACATGTTTCATTTGTTTCGGACAACTCCTTTTAAAGTGTTTTTGTTGGATTATTATGCAACTTTAATTTACCATAAAAACTTAAATATTTTGAGGAGATAAGGAGTCTTTAAATGAAAAAAATAGTTTATATACTTGGTACTATTATAGTTTTAGGCTTTTGTTATTTTTATGTAAATTTAATTTTTTTTGATAGTTGGACACGTTATTCTGCTGAAAAAGAAATAAATAATTATATTTCAAATCATGATACAAAGAAACTAAAAGAAATATCCGCGAATAATAAAACATATCAACTTTTGAAACATGCTAAACATGTGACAATAAAAGGAGATACAGATAATCAAGGTGGAGGTCATATAGGGTATTTTACTAGTACGATTAATGGTAAAGAAGGAGCGCTTTTTGTACATCTTAATTTTGGTTTGTTTCCTGAAATTCCTAAAGTAACCAAGTTGGA
>NZ_JBFAIM010000194.1:0-1034 GCF_040654715.1 Nonomuraea sp. NPDC050643
TGGGCGAAGGTGAGAACTTAAGCGCCGGTAAACGGCGGTGGTAACTATAACCATCCTAAGGTAGCGAAATTCCTTGTCGGGTAAGTTCCGACCTGCACGAATGGCGTAACGACTTCCCCGCTGTCTCAACCACAGACCCGGCGAAATTGCACTACGAGTAAAGATGCTCGTTTCGCGCAGCAGGACGGAAAGACCCCGGGACCTTCACTACAGCTTGACATTGGCGTTTGGAGCGTCTTGTGTAGGATAGGTGGGAGACTGGGAAGCTCGGACGCTAGTTCGGGTGGAGTCATTGGTGAAATACCACTCTGGTCGTTTTGAACGTCTAACTCTGGTCCGTGATCCGGATCGGGGACAGTGTCTGGTGGGTAGTTTAACTGGGGCGGTTGCCTCCTAAAGGGTAACGGAGGCGCCCAAAGGTTCCCTCAGCCTGGTTGGCAATCAGGTGTCGAGTGTAAGTGCACAAGGGAGCTTGACTGTGAGACTGACGGGTCGAGCAGGAGCGAAAGCTGGGACTAGTGATCCGGCATCGGCGTGTGGAAGCGGTGTCGCTCAACGGCTAAAAGGTACCCCGGGGATAACAGGCTGATCTTCCCCAAGAGTCCATATCGACGGGATGGTTTGGCACCTCGATGTCGGCTCGTCGCATCCTGGGGCTGGAGTAGGTCCCAAGGGTTGGGCTGTTCGCCCATTAAAGCGGTACGCGAGCTGGGTTTAGAACGTCGCGAGACAGTTCGGTCCCTATCCGCTGCGCGCGCAGGAGACTTGAAAGGGGCTGTCCCTAGTACGAGAGGACCGGGACGGACGAACCTCTGGTGTGCCAGTTGTACCGCCAGGTGCACGGCTGGTTGGCTACGTTCGGAAGGGATAACCGCTGAAAGCATCTAAGCGGGAAGCTCGCCTTGAGATGAGGTCTCCCACCATGTGAATGGGTAAGGCTCCCTATAGACGATGGGGTTGATAGGCCGGAGGTGGAAGCACGGTAACGTGTGGAGCTGACCGGTACTAATAGGCCGAGGACTTGACCACAAAGC
>NZ_JBFAIM010000195.1:0-1015 GCF_040654715.1 Nonomuraea sp. NPDC050643
TTCGACGTGGGCGCAGTGGGAGGCGTAGTCGACGTTGATTTTGCGGGCTCGGATCTGCCGGGTTTCCAGGTGTGCCAGGAGGTTGTCGATGGCGGTGGGGGTGCCGGAGACGATGGTGGTGGTGGGGCTGTTGATGGCGGCGATGGACACTTCTTGGGTGAGGAGGTCTTCCACATCGGTGGCGGGGAGGGAGATTGAGGCCATGGCTCCGTGGCCGGCCAGTTCTGTTAGGGCTTGGCTGCGGAGGGTGACGACGCGGGCGGCGTCTTCCAGTGACAGTGCCCCGGCGATGTGGGCGGCGGCGATTTCGCCTTGGGAGTGGCCGATGACGGCGTCGGGGTGGATGCCGTGGTGTTGCCAGAGGCGGGCGAGGGCGACCATGATCGCGAACAGGGCCGGTTGGACGACGTCGACGCGGTCCAGGGAGGGCGCGTGGTCGCGTTGGTGCAGTACGTCGAGCAGGGACCAGTCGGTGTGCGGGGTTAGGGCTTCGGCGCAGGCGTCCAGGTGCTCCCGGAAGACCGGGGAGGCCGCGTACAGGCGGCGGCCCATGCCGGGCCATTGACCACCTTGACCTGGGAAGACGAAGACTGTTCCACCAGTGGTGGGTGATCCTGTTGGGCTGGGGTGGGTGTCCAGGATGTGGTCCAGCACTGCGGGGTTGGGGCGGCCGGCTGCCAGGTCCTCGAGCGCGGTGATGAACTCTTTCGCGGTGGTGGCTATGACTGCTGCGCGGTGGGGGAAGTGGGCGCGGGTGGTGGCGAGGGCGTGGGCGATGTCGACTGGTCGGGTGGTGGGGTTGGTGCGGGTGTGTTTGGCGAGGTTTCGGGCTTGGGTGCGGAGGGCTTCGTCGTTCTTGGCGGAGATGATCCAGGGGACGACGGGGTTGTTGCGCGGTGTGGTCGTTTTGTGAGGGTTGTTGGGGGGTTGTTGGAGGATGAGGTGGGCGTTGGTGCCGCTGATGCCGAAGGAGGAGATGGCGGCTGTGCGGGGGTGGTCGGTGGTGGGCCAGGGG
>NZ_JBFAIM010000196.1:0-1008 GCF_040654715.1 Nonomuraea sp. NPDC050643
CTAGATGATTGAGTCCAAGGCGTAGCTGCGGAGATAGGGCGAGGATGTCCATCCTCGGGTTGTGACGACCGAACTGGACACCCTCGCAACCGCACTCTATGTGAGGGTCGATGATCTGCTGAAGAGTGCGCCGGAGCTGGCCCCGTGGCGACCGAGGGTGGGCATCGCGCCCACGCTGAGCGACGCCGAGTTGGTGACTTTGGCGGTGTTGTCGGCGCTGCTGGGCTTCCACCGCGAGCGCCGCTGGCTGCGGTATGCACACGCCGAACTGCACGGCATGTTCCCCTACCTGCCCCAGCAATCGGGCTACGGCAAGCGGTTGCGTAAGTCGGTCGCTTTGGTCATGGCGGTGATCCGGGTTTTGGCCTGCGACACCTCGCTGTGGAGCGACGATGTGTGGGTGGCCGACTCCACGCCGGTGGAGTGCGGCCGCTCGGTGGAGACCGCGCGGCGCAGCCGGCTGGCCGGATGGGCCGAGTACGGCTACTGCGCCTCCCACTCCCGGTATTTCTGGGGGCTGCGCCTGCACCTGGTGTGCACCCTGGGCGGGCTGCCGGTGCTGTTCGCGCTGAGCGGCGCCAAGGCCGACGAGCGTCAAGTGCTGCTGGACATGCTGGCCACCGCGCCCCGGGTGCCGGCCGAGCATCCCGATCAGACGATCATCGCCGACCGGCAGTACTACGGTCGCGCCTTCGAGCGGGAGCTGGCCGAGGACGGGATGCGGCTACTGCGCCCGGCCCGTGCCGGTGAGGCCGAACGGGCCGGCGCGCACCTGTTCAAGCCGTTACGCCAGGTCATCGAGTCGATCAATCAGACCTTAAAGGGCCAGCTCGACCTCGAACGACACGGCGGGCGCACCCCGGCCGGCGTCATCATCCGCATCTTCATCAAGATTCTGGCGCTGACCACGGCGATCTGGCACAACGACCACACCGGCCAGCCGATCAAGAGGTCACTGATCCTTTACGACCACTGACCATCCCTGACCCCTTGGACTCAATCATCTAG